>CAYUWI010000152.1:0-3915 GCA_964448275.1 uncultured Gammaproteobacteria bacterium
GGATGTCCAGCGCCAGCGGGTATTGGAACGGGTGGGCTGGAGCTTCTGGCGCTGCTGGGGTTCCACCTACACCCTCCATCGGGAGGAATGCCTTCAGGACCTGGAGGCGACCCTGGCCACTCATGGGGTTACGCCGATGGCCCGAGGGGGTGACAGCCCCGCTCCCGAGACCACCGAATATCGGGAGGTGGTGAGCACAGACCTCACTCCCGAACTGCCATTGGAGACCACTCCCCCGGGGCCGGCGTTCGAAGCCGGTGAGCTGACAGGCCCCGCCTCGAGATCCCCCTCATAGATCGAATACTTGGGTGTCTGGCTGTTCATCCCGAGGTTGCCGCGGTTCGGGTGAGGTCTTCCCTTGCTTAGCGGGGATGGCTCTTTGGGACCCGGACGGGCCGTTCGAGCCAATGCTCGAAGCGCCACTTCAGACGCTCGAAATACCGGGTCCACCACTCGGCATCTAGTTGTAGGCCCTGAGGGAGGTTCTGTGGTGCGGTCGGGAGGTGGGGCTGCACCTCTTTGGGGACATGTTCGAGTGCGGAGCGGCGCACAGGGCCGTAAGGGATGTAACGGGTCTGAGCAACCAGGCTTTTGGTCGATGTGGCAAAGCGGATGAATTCCAGTGCCGCCTCGCGCTGATTGTTGCGGGCCGGAATGGCCCAGAGTTCGATGTTCCAGAGGTGGCGATCCCAAAGGATCTCGAAGGGCCCACCGCGCTCGACGACTGCATTGTAGATTCGTCCGTTGAAGGCTGTGGTCATGCTTACCCGACCTGTCTCCAGATACCGCACAGCCTCTTCGCCAGAACGCCACCAGATCACGAAGGGCTTGATCCGATTGAGGACCCGAAAGGCACGCTCTACCCCTGCCTTGGTCTCGAGCACGTCGTAGACCTTACTGCGCGGCACCCCATCGGCCATGAGTGCCCATTCCAAATTCCCCATCGGTGTACGGCGCATCGCGCGAGTCCCCGGAAAGGCCTCAGGATCGAAAAAGTCCTCGAGCGAGCGCGGTGGGTGCTTACCAAAGGCCCGGCGGTCGTAGGCGATCACAGTAGACCAGACCACACTCCCCACAGCACACTGACGCAGGCTACCCGCGATAAAATCCTCACTGGGCGATCTGCCGTCCGGGGCGGGCTCGAGGAGCGCGGGCTCGATACGCGACAAGATCCCTTCCCGGCAGCCACGTAGGGCATCCGAGAGCTCGAGATCGACAACATCCCACTCGACATTGTAGGAGCGGACCTGGGAACGGATTTGCTCGAGACCCCCCGCGTAATCGATCATATGAACGTCTTGCCCCGTCTGCTCCTCATATGCCCTGACGAAGCCGAGCATTTGGCTCTTGGTATAGGAGCCGCCCCAGCTGACCACCGTCAGCGGTTCACTGGCGGCGATCAAGCTCGAGGAGAGGAGGAGCAGGCCCGCGAGCCAGGGCGTTATCCACCAGAGCGGATGTCTCAGTAGTAATAGCCTACGTTGATATTGAAACGGAGATCCCAATCGTTATCCCCCTTCCCGCCAAGGGAGCCGTCGCCAAAGAAGACCATGTTCTTCGCCTGGATGAGATTGATGTAGGTAAAGACCGGCCCAATACCGAGTGAACACCCTGTTGTATTGAGCATCGAGTCTCTGAACGGATCCTTGTCCTTGATGAGGACACTATAGTCGTTGTAGCAGGTCAGGCGGTCGATCAGTGGCCAAGGGGGTGGGAGTTCGTAGGCGAGGTTCGCGATGGCGAGCGTACCCTCCGCGGCCACATCGAAGGCGCTCTCGAACCCCCCCATCATGACCGTCGCTTCGCTCACCCCAGGAGGGTTGACAGGCACGAACTTGTAGCGGCCCGCTTGCAGTTGGAGGTTCCAACGCCCGCAACGGGTATCGAGGTGGCCGGCGGCGGCCCACCGGTGTCCGGTTTCCGCGGTCCCCTCGTTGAAGAGTTGACCGAATAGGCCCGAGACCCCGAGCTCGTGGGTACAGAGCGTCCCCTGGCCGAGGGTGTAGGCGAACCGTGCATTGAATTGATTCGTTTCCTCATTACCGCGAGGGTCGATGCGACCGTCGGGGTCGATCCGCACCACATCGAAGCTGTAGCGTTCGAGATTGGTTGAGGAGCCGAGCTCTTCATTCTTGAAGAAGGCGAGTCGAAGATCCCAAGGCCCCGATTCCCAGATATACTTGCCGCCGAGATCGTAGTCCTGAGCAAGGCCTATATAGTAGTCGACGCCGAGCCAGTAGTTATGGGCTGAGAATGGCAACAGCCCAAATGGGACCTGGGTGACGCCGAGCTCAAACCGACCTGCCTCGGCGAGCTCATAACCGAGCCAGCCGTGGTGGATAGCCTGCATAAACGGGTAGAGCCGGTAATCACCGGATAATCGAAGATCGCGGTAGACGGCATCAACCTTGATGCTAAACATATCGAAGGTCGTGTCACCGAACTTCCGCTCGGGGGACTCCTCAAAGTCCTCCAGGAAGAAATTGAATCGCATTGCCCCACCGATTTGGACCTTCTTTTCCCCCTTCTCCGCAGCCACACCCTCCTCTGCATCTGACCGGTCGCCCGCAGGCGGCCCTTCTGGTTGGGAACTGGAAGCAGGCTTGGTCTCCCTCTGGGGCAGCCCCTCCGGCGGAGCCGAAGGCCCTAAGCGCTTCGTTTCGCCCCCCTCCTTGCGGTGTTGCGACTGCCCCTTGGACCCCTCCAAGGCCTCGAGGCGATCTTTGAGGTGTTCGATCTCGCGTCTGAGCCGATCGAGCTCGCTATTGCCCCCGGTATCAGCAGTACAGGGCACTGGAACTGCCGCAAAGGAGAGGACCAAGAGGGCTAGCAATCTGAGTGTAGTGATCATAGTAGATAGATGACCCTGTTTCGTATAGGCTCCGGTTAGCCTGGTGCCTGTATAGGGCCCGAGGTGGGGGTCGTCAATCCGCGGCCCTTGGACATTTGGCCCGGTCTTGGCGGTAACCAAGGAGGAGTGGGAGCCGGGAACGGCGCAGGCCGTGTCGGGGGACTCGCTCGGCCACTTCCTCATCAGCGGTTCAGGATCGTGTAGGGCAAGCATACCGGGTTCGACTATGCCAAGATCGTCCTTCGCAAGGTCTATTCCCCACTGTGTGCGCCAGGCCTGTCTGTCTATAGGGGGAGACGAGCCGAGACGATCTCGTACTTACGGGGGGCGATCCAGCCATCTGCTGGAGGAGCCGACGGGATGGGCTGCTTGCGGCTCGGAGGGCCCCATGGGGCGAGGTAAGTGGATCACTGTTTTGCTCCTGGTCTGCCTTGGCTGGGTGATGCCTGGGATCCCCCTCGCTTGGGCGAGTGAGCAACGCGAACTTCGCCCCTATCTCCAGTTCCATCTCGGGCACGCGTTCCTGGTGGATCAAGGGGGGGACCCCCTCACCGTTGACCAAATACCGAACAAACAAGCCCAAGGCGGGGTCGTCGGGGTTGATTGGGGGGACTATCTGGGAGCCGAGGTGGCCTTCGATTTCACCGACACCGATCTCGCAGGGCCAACCGGGACAGTGGGGGAGCTCGCACTGTGGACAGCCCTAGCGCAAGCGCGGCTGCGATACCCACTGTGGGACAAGCGGCTGACCCCGTATCTCCTGCTCGGGACTGGAGCAGGCTTCGCCGAGTTCAATGACCCGAGTTCCGATGCGACCTTCACGCGGGTCAACGGTAGCGACTTCTCGGCGATCGGGGCAGTAGGCGGGGGGTTGGAGTATGCGGTCGCTGACAACATCGCACTGGGTCTCGAGGCGAGGCATGTCTTTGGCTTCAATGCCGTGCTCGATGTGGGGACCCGTACCCAGAACCTCGACCTCGACCTGACCTATATCCAGGGGACCTCGCGTCTCTACTTCGGCGGGGCGGAGGCCGAGCGCGCTGCCCGGACTCGCAACCCCGACT
>CAYUWI010000153.1:0-3912 GCA_964448275.1 uncultured Gammaproteobacteria bacterium
GAAAATGATGTCTATTTGTTCCTGGGTACAACGATGGAATGGCACCGTCGAAGGGTCCCGAATCCCTTTGTCATTATAGGCGTTTTTTATCCAAAGAAAGACCCTCAAATACCACAGCAATCACTTTTTCCAGACTCCTAATAGATCGTGTCATGTTCATTCTGTAAGAGACGCTGAGCGAACGTCGAGAGCTCCCCTCCGATCCGACGTTTCAACTTAATCGATTTCCGCTTCCTCCTGTTCAATCAGTGACATATCCAGGGAATCTTATCCTGTTTCTCGAGGACCCCACCCTGGTGTACAGTGTCCGGTCTTTGAACCCATTTCGACTGCCGTTTCGCTCCTCGCTCGTTCCACCTTCATCACCTCGTTGCAGAAAAACTCCATCATCGCCCGAAAAATTCCTCGTGCGCCCGATTTCTCTCAAAAAGAGAGGTCTCTCACGTTTACAGAAAATATCCTACACGGCTTTTCGTCCACCGGATCGGAATTGTACTTCAGTATTGTTTCCTGCAAAATAGAGGATGATCGAAATGCGTTCAGTCCGGTTCGGATCGACGTGTTAGGACACGTTGACCACCGGTTCCGAGAGTAACCAGTTTTTCAAAGGTTGTATTGTTTGAACAGGCGCCTCTCAACCGACGGGATTTTTTGGCCTACACGGGAGCCTCGGCGCTTTCGCTCGTTCCGGGTGTATCACTTCTGACCGGTTGCGCGGAGGAAACAGCAACGGGGGAAACCCTCAACGACGCGATGTCCCGGCTGAACGAGACTCGCGTGAAGCGGGTGGTCCGTCCGGAAAAAAGGACGGACCTTCAGAAACTTCTGGCCGACGAATCCGAACCCATCAGCATCTCCGGATCGCGACATTCCATGGGGGGACAGCAGTTTCGAGAAGGATCGTTGCACCTGGACATGCGGGGCTACAGCGGGATTACGGAGTTCTCGCCGGAGAACCGGACGGTCACGGTACGGTCGGGCACGAAGTGGCCGCGTTTTCTCCAGGATCTGATGGGGCGTCAGGAGGGGGAGGAGGTCCTGACGATCCGTCAGAAACAGACCGGTGCAAATCATTTTACGATCGGGGGGTCATTGGCCACGAACATCCACGGGCGGGGACTGGACATGAAACCAATGGTCTCGGACGTGGAGTCCTTCCGAATTATTGACGCGGAGGAACGGCTTCACCGGTGCAGCCGGGAACAGAACGAGGAGCTGTTTTCTCTTGCCATCGGCGGCTACGGGCTGTTCGGTATTGTGGATACGGTCACCCTCCGGTTGAAGCCGCGGCGCCCGCTTCGTCGGACGGTTGAAGAAATCTCGGCGGAAGAGGTCCTTCCGACCTTGCGCCGGAAGAGGGAAAACGGATTTCGTTACGGCGATTATCAGCTTTGCACGGACGAGGAATCCGAGGGGTTTTTGCGGACCGGATTGCTGTCCTGTTACCGGCCGGTTGTGGACCGGGAGCCGATCACGGGGGACAATCGCGCACTGTCAAAAAAACAGTGGCTGGAATTTGCGTACCTCGCCCACGCCGATCCCGGTCGGGCCTGGAAACTGTACAAACAGCAGCAGAAGAGCATGGACGGACAGGTCCTGTGGTCCGATTACCAGTACTTCACCCAGTACGTAAAAGACTACCACCGGAGAATCGATAAGCGACGAAATGCGGACACCCCGGGAAGCGAGGTCATCACGGAATTTCACGTTCCCCGCCAGAACCTGGTGGACTTCCTGGAGGAAGCCGCAGGATACCTTTCCGGGCGTCCCACGCCCGTCATCTACGGTGTCGTACGGTTGATCGAACGGGAGGAGACGACCTTTTTGAATTGGGCGGATCGACCCTATGCCTGTGTGTTGTTCAACCTGCACGTGAACCACAGCGAACAGGGAATTGAGCGTGCCCGGAGGACGTTTCAAGGATTACTCGATCAAATCGTAAACCTGGACGGTGGATACTATCTGACCTACCTCCGCTGGGCGCGGAAGGAACAGGTTCGGGCCTGTTACCCGCAGTTTCCCGAATTTCTACGCCAGAAGAAGAAACATGACCCTGGAGAACGATTCCAGAGTGACTGGTATCGGTTTTACCGGAAGATGTTTGACGTGTAGGACCCCGACCGGGTTCTGCCCGGGGGCGTTCTACCTTCGAAGGTTCGATCAAATCAAGGAAGATTTAGTGGATGAGTTCCTGAGGTTACAAAAACAGGGGACAGGTTCCTTATTCCCACATATTGCGAGATGTCCAATTTTGTCGAAACTCCTCGTCATCTTCTATGTGGTTTACGACAGGCATCAAAAACGTTCTAATTCTTGTTACAGTTTCCGCCAGGGTCAATTTTGATTCCAGATTTAATTTGTTCATCAGACCGTTCCAATTTCTTCTTGATCTTTCGTCGTTTGTAAAGTCGTCGCTTAAGCCAATGGGAAGATCTTCAGGCAATTTTGTTTCTCGACGTTCAAAGGTTTTTCGGATTGCCGGTTGAAGCTTTTTCCCTTCAATTTTGAAATTCTCACTCATATACCAGATGTCGTAATAATCCTTCATCCGGCTGTTTCCCATTCCCATTACCACGATAAATTGAAACTTTTCAGAGATTACATTCTCCCTTCTGTATGCCGTAAGTTCCACGGGGTCAAAATCTAAGAGACTCGGATAATTGATCATCTCTGGCTGTGGTTCCAGCGCATCACCAAAACCTACATCCAACTGGAGTCGCAGCTCATGGGAACCAAGTTCAGCATCAAATTTGATTCGAATTCCCTCATAGGCTCGCCCCTCCCGTATCTTTGCTCCCTGAACACTTTCTGTGTTAAACAGAAGCCCATCTTCCTGTTCAGGTTCTATTTTACATATTTCACGAACGACCGATTCGAGTTCCCCGACTTCAGCATAGTCCCGACCCGAAAAATCAAGATCCCTGGTTGGCCGGTGAAAATCTCCTTCCCAGGGCAAAAATAGAGTGGCTCCTTTTAACACGAAATGATCCCGGTACCCGGACTCTGTCAATCTGTGAAGAAATCGCTCCAGTCCATAGCGAACTGCCATAAATTCGTACGTCACACCACGTTTGTCTGCCTCATTTTTCAGGCGGTCCCGGATGGATCGGATTGTGGATTGGGGGATATCTCGGGTCATGAAATAGCTTCCATGTAGGGTCTGATCACGGTTTGAACCCGGTTGATCTTTGCAAATTTCCAGACTTCGTCCATTGTTCCTTTTTTTTCTTCTCTATATTCCTTTAGGGAGTCGATTGCGACGTCGAGGCCAATCTTGTTTCGAAACTTAAAACAATCCGCAACCGTCTTGGCGGAATTGTATATTTTTGCCGGCACGCCATTCATATCATGCTCTTCAATTCCCTTTTCGAACGAATCTCCCGACATCCAGACAATTTTGACCGGAAGATCCACCCGGGGTTTCCATGATTTATTCTCGATGGCGATCCATACCCTGTCAGGCAGCTGGGTGGTCATCCCATGATACTGCAGGGCGGATAGCAGACAGATGACACCTTTTGGAATCTTCTTACACGTCTCAATCAGGGATTCGTAAACAGGAAAATCCTTCTCCGGAATTTTATACAGCCCTCTCCCGACCTTCTCGAGCTTTCCTTTGTCCACCAGCCGGTAGATGTATTGTCGCGGAAGTCCCTTTTGTTCCACTTCTTTGGGACGAAGAATGCCCTTTTCATCCGCCAGTTTCAGAACTTTTTCCAGTTTTTCGGATGCCATAAGACTGTTACATATCATATAATATACATATTTTTTACCGAGGATATGTGACATTCATGATACAAACTATATCTTGCCTTTTCAATCTGATACCCCGTTTTCGGATTTCCACGACGGGGTGAAAAAAAATATGTGAGATCGAAATTCGACCCCATTTTCCGCAGCCTGATGGCAATT
>CAYUWI010000154.1:0-3877 GCA_964448275.1 uncultured Gammaproteobacteria bacterium
ACACGTTTACGACTCATCCCCCGACGCCCGGTAGTCATCCAGCCGGTGGTCCAGGTCGTACGACCGAATTTCATCGTCGGACAGCCGTTCCAGCGCCTCCTCCAGAAGCTCTACGGCCCGTTCGTAATCCGGTTCATCGGCAAACACGTACACATCCGAAAGTGCCGCGTAGCCCGCCGCTTTCTCCGGCTCCTCCTCAATCATGGCGCGGGCCGTCTCGATCGCCCGTTCCGGCTGGCCGTTCAGATGCTGGAGCCGGGATAGATCCTGTTTTTGGTTACGCAAAAACAGATCTTCGTCGTCCGAAAACAGCTCCAGGGCCTGCCTGTTAAACGTGACCCCCAGCTGCGCATACGCATCGTCCTCCTGCCCCGTCCGGTACAGCGCCATGCCCAGGTCACTCACCCAGTTCTGGAAGAAAAAGTCGAAATCGAACACCTCCCGATCGGCCGTCTTTCGATCCGATACGGAATCGGGTAGTTCGTCCTTCACCCGCTGCCAGCTACTCCACCACACGTCGACCGCCCGTTTTTCGGCCTCCTGTTCGTTCTCCCGTTCCTCCAGAATCCGGTACCCGTTCTGAATCCACTCCTCCAGCATTTCATCGACGTCCTCCCGACCCTCACAGCAATCCCCGTACGCTTCCCCGCTCCCGCAGGGACACCGATCTTCCGTTCGAGCCACGTCGTCGCTCATGAATCCACACCAGTTAACAGAATGAAAGGAAAAATGCGGACGTATATTATAACCTGAACGAAGCCAGGTACCACCCCCACCGGACGCAGGTTCACCTGATTACGTCTGTATTTATACCTCCACATATCACAAAATTACCCCAAACCCTTAACCCCACCTCCAACCCTACAAACCAGGAAACATCGATAGTAATAGCTTAGCGAGGCTGGATAACGAACCATCGAAGAAACAGAAATTGCAGACAGGATCAACAGGATGGACAGGAACATATTCTCTCTTTTAAAAGAAATCCTGTTGGTCTTACGGTGTTTTATCCGGCCCCTTGTTTTTAACATGCGGGGTGTAAACTTTCATTTTGCATCCGGCCGTTAGTTGTAAAAAAGCAGTATTTTCGTCGTTCCTACCGCCTGCCGGCCGGCGGCTATCGCCTGCTTTGTATTGACACCAGACGCAAGAAACACGACGCATCACGAATTAGGCATAACGCATCCTGGGGCTGTTAATTGAACTGCAGCAACTGTAGTCTTATCTTTGAATTTACATTTTGATCGTTACGACATGCCATGACAGAAGATATCGGACGAAACGATCCCTGCCCCTGCGGCAGTGGAAAGAAATATAAAAAATGTTGCTGGAGAGAGTACCGGGAACATCATGGTCACCATGAACGGGACGCGGACGGAACGGTAGGGGAGCAGTCCTTCGACGACATGGATTCCCTCTCCTGGAAACAAAAACTGAAGCGCTTCCGGTCCATGCACGTACACGAAAAGTTCGAGTTTCTACGGGATTGTTATCGGGACCCGGAGGAGGTCGGTGGCGATTATTTTATGGAGCTGATGGCCGCCCTCTTCCGGGACACCGCCCGGTATGGAACCCATGCCGAATTTCAAACCCTGATCGAGCACATCCACGAACACCGCAGTGACCTCCTCGATGAATTCGGAGTGTGGCTGGACCGATGGCGCATGATGAGTGTCCTCTGTAGCGAAGATCCTTTGACAGACCGGGACCTTCAACGGTTCACGGAATCCTACGGAGAAGACCCCGATGTCATGGAAACCGTTCTCTGGGCCTTCCTCTACCGCGGGCGAAACGAGGACCTCCGCACCGTACTGCCCGAGGTAGTTTCCCGCCTCCGCAACCGGAACGATCTCATGCCGGGTGCTCACCACCTGCCGGCCGAGAAGGGCGTACACGTCGAACTTTATCACGACGCCAACCAGAGCGATGAATTGCCGGAACCGGACGAATGGATCGAATCCAACCGCGACCGCTTCGAACAGTACTTCGACGACCTCAACGAAGACAACCTCGCCAGCCTCATCCGGCACGTGAGCGGACGCGCCCGTGACACATGGTCCCCCGCTGATTTTGTCCTCTCCGTTCCCGGCGACGCATCGGAACAGGCACCATCGGGAGCGCAGAGGGAATCACGAGCCCTTCCCGAAGAACACCGGCAGAACTACCACACCCTCGGCAAACAGTTTCTGCACTACCGGAACGACCAGTACGGCGTCCCCTGGTCCCGCGCGGAAATGACCGTCAACGACCTCATTGTCTATCTCCTGAACCGTGCGGACAGGGAACTTGGCCCGAGAGAAAGCTTCATGGAAGCGGAACGGCGAAGGCAACGGGACGAACCGCCCCCGCAACAGAAGGACATTGCCCCGGAGAACCTGCTTCTACCGGACGGAGAGACTTTGAAACGATACCTCCAACGACAGGAAGCGATGTTACAGAAACACACCTATAGACGGGTGGCCCTGTATGCCGCCCTCCCCGAGTGGCTTGAATTTATCGAGCACCATTCCCTGGTGACCTCGGGGCAGGTGCAGGACACCATGGAGGACATCCGGTTTCTGCAGGACGTCCTGCTCGATTCGCTGCAGACCAACTGGCCGGATCCCCTTCTGCTGGACCATCTCGAACACCTCTCATTTACGACGTCGTACCGGGACGAAAAGACGGGTTCCGGGCGTTCCAGGAAGGAAACGGACGATACCATTCGGCGTCTGACGGAGGAAATCCGGATGGCCGAACAGATGATGTACCATGCGGAGGACGACGAATTTTTCGACTGGAACCGGCTCGAGGAACCCATGCAGAAACTGGCCGTATACGGGAGGAAAGAAAACGCCGAACCGGTCCGCGATGCATTCCGTAACATTATTCAAAACTGTTCCTCCGGTGTCGCATTTGCCTTCGGTGGCCAGTACAGCATCCTGACCGTTCCGGACGATGTCGAACCGGTTCTTGCGGATCTCGACGAACGCGTTCAGGACGATCTTTCGTCTCTGAAGGACGCATTTAAAACCCTGAAGCAGCAGCCCGACGCGTACGTGGATCTCAGCTCGAATCGCTTCTGGTTTTACCTTCATCAGTTCTTTCCGTATCTGTTTCAGTTCCTTCGACGGACCGATCGTTCCATGTCTCCCGAGTACATTGATCGCATCCTGAACGAACTCGTTCCGAATTATTTCGACACCTGTCGCGAGATTCGTACGTTTATCCTCGAGGAGGGCATCGGACCGGATCGAGCGGGCTATTTCTCCTTTCGGTCCATGCTTACATCGTTCGCCGAACTCCTTCTAACCTTCTATTCCGCCCTGACGGGAAAAACCGCAGGTCAACTGGATCACCCGAAGCTTGACATATTCAACGAGGGGGGAGACATGCGTGAGTTCCCGGAGGTTCCGGATGCTTTGCTGAAATGGATCCAGGTCCGCTGGAATCACCACCGCCCGGACGAAGGAGACTGGACCCCCGACCCGATCGAGGGGGACAACCCGCTCAAACACATCGAAGAAGAATGGACGTTTGAACTGTCCGAACCAGCCGAATGACCGAAATAGAACCTGACCTGCCCGACAAAATCGGCGGTCCGACACGGTACATCACAGGAAAGATGGCAAACTGGAAAGTTTGCCCTACAGTAGGACAGGCTGTCCAGCCGGTCCACAATTCCGACGTATCATGTCGCCACTTTTTGACGATCCCCCTCTAAACCTGCCATAACAGGTGCCCTGTATCGACTCGTAACGTGAGATGCCGGACACACGACGCCCGGACGCCGGACGCCTGACACTCCCGCCCACCCGGATACCTCTGTGCCCATGCTTCCCTGCACTCCCCTCTCCCATCGCGCAACCACAACCCATCACGCATAACCCATCACGCA
>CAYUWI010000155.1:0-3820 GCA_964448275.1 uncultured Gammaproteobacteria bacterium
TGCCCACTCGATATCCGCCTCCCGGGCCCGTGCGAGGCCACAGACCTGACTCTCCCGAACCTGAGCGGCTATGGCCTGAACAGCGGCAAAATCACCCTTGGAAGCGGCCGGGAACCCGGCCTCGATCACATCCACACGCAACCGCTCTAGGGCCCGCGCAATTTGGATCTTCTCATCCCGACTCATCGAGGCCCCGGGGCTTTGCTCCCCATCCCGGAGGGTGGTATCGAAGATGTAGACATGCTCCGTGGCTACTGTAGGGCTATCACTCATTCGGTCTGTCACACTGGTCATGGCGGATCTCCGCTCCCCGTCTATTGAGGTCAAATGCGATCGATCAGTCGCAGTGGAACCATTCTCCCTTTGTTTGGAAACACAGCGTGGCTGGAACGTCTCTTTTAGGCTTGAGATCGCCTATCACCCAAGGTGTGCGCAAACTCGACAGCGTCCGTTTATCTCTGCCACTTGCCCATCCGGGCCTGCTTACGCTCTTTATGCCGGCGCCGAACTTGGGAAATCGTATCCAACGGTCCGGCCAATACGAAGATAAAAAACAAGAAGAACAAGACGAGTGGGGGATGGGTCGCAACCAGGATCACCCCCCCCACCATCAAAACCGCCACGGGGAATGGTACCCGATGACGGATATCGATATCCTTGAAACTCCGATAGCGGATATTACTGACCATCAGAAAGGCGAGCAAATAGATCGTTACCAGGGTAGCCACGTTAACCCAGATCCCTGTGAGCCCGGTCTGTTCGACCAGTAATACCCAGCTGGCCAAGGTCGCAGCGGCAGCGGGGATCGGTAGGCCCTGGAAGTAGCGCTTACTATGAGCTGCCTCTTGGGTATTGAAGCGGGCCAAACGTAGCCCACCGCACGCTGCAAACATAAACGCTCCGAGCCAGCCGACCTTGTCGAAGGGCTGCAAGGCCCACAGGTAGGTCAACACGGCCGGCGCCACACCGAACGCAAGGGCATCCGAGATGCTATCGTATTCGGCCCCAAAATCGGTCTCGGCATTGATGAGCCGGGCAACTCGGCCATCGAGCCCGTCAAAGACCAGGGCGATCAGCACTGCCCCTCCAGCGACCGCGTACGCCCCTGCAATTGCCTTAATAATGGCAAAAAAGCCGCTAAACATAGCGGCCGTTGTGAGAAGGCTAGGGAGCAGGTAGATCCCCTTTCGAGGGGGTCTAGCAGTTCTCATAGACCGAATCACAATAGATCACCCTGACCCTCCAATTGAAAGGGATTATAGCACAGCAGGGGGACAAAATTGGGATTTAATTCCTCGTCTTATCAACTAGGGGGGATTTCCCGGTAAGCCGCATCGCTGCGCGCAACTGCTCCCCTACACCCTCAATGGCATGTTCAGCCGCAAGGCGGCGTTGTGCTTGGAAGCCCGGTTTGCCAGCCTGATTCTCTAGGATGTACTCTTTGGCAAAACGGCCATCCTGGATCTCCGCGAGGATGCCCCACATCTCCTCTTTGACTCGCTTGTTGATGACACGCGGCCCACGAGTCAAATCGCCGTATTCAGCAGTATTCGAGACGGAGTAGCGCATGTTGGAAATGCCCCCTTCATAGATCAAATCGACGATCAGCTTGACTTCGTGGAGGCACTCAAAGTAGGCCATCTCTGGGGAGTATCCGGCTTCGGTCAGGACCTCAAACCCCGCTGTGATCAGATGGGCGAGACCGCCGCACAGGACACTCTGTTCACCGAACAGGTCGGTCTCGGTCTCCTCCCGGAAGGTGGTCTCGATTACCCCAGCCCGGGTCCCACCATTGGCCTTGGCATAGCTCAGGGCCAGGTCACCGGCCTCACTGCTCGGGTTCTGCTCGATCGCGATTAGAGTTGGCACCCCGGAGCCCTCTTCGTAGGTGGCGCGGACCGTGTGCCCCGGCCCTTTGGGGGCCACCATAAAGACATCGAGGTCCCGACGAGGCTGGATCTGACCGTAGTGGATATTGAAACCGTGAGCAAAACCGACGGCTGCACCGGTCTTGAGATTGGGCTCGATCCACTCTTGATAGAGGCCCTTCTGCTGTTCATCCGGCGCCAGGATCATCACCACATCCGCCCCGGCGACTGCTTCTTCCACAGGCTGGACTTGCAACCCAGCCCGTTCCGCCTTGGACCAAGAGCCCGAGCCAGGCCGCAAGCCCACTGTGATCGAAACCCCTGAATCGCGCAGATTGTTGGCGTGGGCATGGCCCTGCGAGCCGTATCCGATGATTGTGACCTTCTTATTCTGGATCAGAGCCAGCTCGGCATCATCATCATAGTATACCTTGATCAACTCTATTTCCCCTTAAACGACCGAATACCTAGGAAACCCAACATTGGGCTCAAGCACCCCGCCCCCCTCGACTGATGGCCGTCACTCCCGTACGTGCCACCTCGAGCAATTGGGAAGGGCTAAATAGCTCCATAAGAGACTGGAGGGTAGTAGTATCGCCGATGACCTCCAAGGTATAAGACGAGGGGGTCAAATCGATGATCCGGGCCTGGTGAATATCAGCGATGCGCTTGAGTTCAGCCCGCTCCTCCCCACTTCGGGCCTGGACCTTGAGCAAGACCATCTCGCGCTCGACATGGGGCCCTTCAGTGAGGTCATTAACCTTGATCACCTCGATCAGCTTACGCAACTGCTTGACGATCTGCTCGATCACCGAGTCATCCCCTCGGGTAACGATCGTCATGCGGGAGACATCTTCCTCTTCAGTGGGGGCAACTGAGAGGGCATCGATGTTGTACCCTCGCGCAGAGAAAAGGCCGGCTACCCGCGATAGGGCTCCCGACTGGTTTTCCAATAGGACTGAGATGACACGTCGCATCAGGTGCTCTCCTCCCTAGGCCAGAACCATCTCGTCGAGAGCCGCACCGGCTGGAACCATGGGATAGACATTCTCTGCCGGATCCACAGCGAAGTCCAAGAAGACCAACCGGTTCGTTGTCATCGCTTCCTGCAGTGCGCCTTCAACATCCCCTGGTTTTTCGATTCGGAGACCGACATGGCCGTACGCTTGAGCCAAGGCGACGAAATTGGGGAGGGCATCGACATAAGATTCGGCATAGCGGTTCTCGTAAAAGAATTCCTGCCACTGCCGAACCATTCCGAGATAGCCATTATTTAGATTGACAATCTTGATCGGTAGGCGATACTGCTTCGCCGTGGACAGCTCCTGGATATTCATCTGGATACTCCCCTCGCCGGTCACACAGGCCACCGTCTGATCTGGGTAGGCGAGCTGAGCACCCATGGCTGCTGGAAAACCGTATCCCATCGTCCCCAAGCCTCCGGAATTGAGCCATTGGCGGGGTCGCTTGAAGAGGTAAAACTGGGCTGCCCACATCTGGTGCTGGCCTACATCCGAGGTGATAATGGCTTCACCCCCTGTGACCTCGTAGAGCTTTTCCAAGACAAATTGGGGCTTGATCCGTTCGCTCTGACGATCATAGGCAAGGCAGTCGCGGCTCCGCCACTCCGCGATCTGGTCCCACCACGCCTCCAAGCGGCTCAAATCCCCCGGCCCAAGCTCGTCGATCCACTCATCTATCTCGCTCAGGATCGCCTTGACGTCCCCGACAATGGGGATATCCACCGCCACATTCTTGGAGATACTCGAAGGATCAATATCGATATGGATGATATCGGCGTAAGGGGCGAAGCGATCCAACCTACCGGTGACTCGGTCATCGAAGCGGGCACCGATGGCGATGATCAGGTCAGCATAGGTCATCGCCATATTGGCTTCATAGGTCCCATGCATGCCCAGCATGCCCAAGAATTGCGGGTCCTCGCCCGGGTA
>CAYUWI010000156.1:0-3796 GCA_964448275.1 uncultured Gammaproteobacteria bacterium
GGGCGGTAGTATAGACTAGGCTACGGGCCTGCGTCCGGAGCAATGCCGCGACTTCGGCTCGTGCACAGAGGTAGCCACCGTAACTGCCCACCGCCTTGGACAACGTCCCCATCTGCAGGGGGATATCGGTGCTGGTGAGGCGACAAGCCTGGGTGCTCCCTGCACCATTCCCCACCACACCGAGCCCATGAGCATCATCGGTCATCAACCAAGCATCATAGCTGTTTGCTATCTGGACAAGCTCAGGGAGGGGAGCAAGATCCCCATCCATGGAGAAGACACCATCCGTGACGATCATACAACGGCGATGCTGCCCTCGGTAACGGCCCAGCCATTTCCGTAGTGTCTCGGGGTCGCCGTGCGGATAGCGGAGTAATCGAGCCCCACTCAAGCGGGCACCGTCCAGAAGACAGGCGTGATTGAGCCTATCCGCCATGATGAGATCGTTTCGGCCACAAAGGACCGGGAGTACACCGAGGTTGGCGAGATAGCCACTACCGAATACGACGGCATCCTCGGTCCCCTTGAGGCTCGCGAGTGCCGCTTCGAGACCCTGATAATAGGGGTGTTCTCCGGTGATCAAGCGGCTTGCTCCGGCACCTATCCCATCCTGCTCCAGGGCAGCCCCCGCCGCAGCCCGCATCTCTGGCTCGCAGGTCAAGCCCAAATAGTCGTTTGAGGAGAAATCGATAAGCTGCTGGCCGTTGCGCTCGATCAAACGGCTATCAAGGCGCCGGCTGGGCACCGGTGTACGCCGCCGGGAGTGGCTCTCTAGCCTTGCAAGCTTGGCTTGAGCGAATTCGAGGAGGGAGGTGGACACTGCGATTAGGATGACTTGAGCGGCTTGCCCTTATCGAGGCGCTTTTGGAAGACCTTCATCTCCTTTTGGGCCTGGATATCCCCTTTGCGCTCCGCAGCAGCGACCCCTTTTTCTAGAGTGCTACGGCAAGCCTCGGTTTCCCCCAGGGCATCCTGCGCTTGGGCAAGGCACTTATAAGCGGCGGAGTAGTCCGGATCAAGCTCAATGCACTGGGTGAGGTGTTCCGCAGCTTGAGAGGGGTCCTCGGCATGGAGATACTCAAGGCCGATCGAGTAGCGTAGGAGAGGCCCATCTTGCCCCCGTTCCAGCATCTTGAGGAAGGCGTCCAGCTTACCCGAGCTTGTCACTGCGAAGACCTCCCAACAGATCCTAACTCTACGAAATCGAGCACCTTTTGGCCTCTCGTTTACACTCTCTGCTCCTACATCAAGAGCCCTCGATTGTGTAGTACGCGCTCGAACGCCTCGAGTGTCTCGGCACTCACGTGGTGCTCGATCCCTTCCGCATCGGTACAGGCGGTCTCCCGACTGACACCGATCGCCATAAGGAACTTCTCAACAATCAGGTGGCGGCGCCGGACCGTCTCCGCCATGCGGCGGCCAGAGTCAGTGAGGAAGATCGCCCGATACGGTCGGGTCTTGATTAGGCCTTCATTTTGCAGGCGGACCAGGTGCTTGTTGACCGTCGCATGGGTAACGCCCAACCGCTCGGCAAGATCGACGATTCGCGCTTCCCCGGTGGCATCAATCAGATCACAAATGAGTTCGATGTAGTCCTCTGCAATCTCTGCCTGCCGTGATTGCCGGGTCTGCCTGAAGGCCGCCGCCCGGCGGTCTGAATCGATCAGGTGACCCGTGCCGTCAGAGGAGTCCTCTGATCCGCCTTGTGTCGGGTCCCTAGAGTCTGAATCACGTTCCGGCATAGTACTTCAGCATGCATGAATTACATTATTCAGGCAACCCAGTTGGACTTCCTGTAGAGAGGCCCAGGCCGCTCATCACGGGAATCGTATGCTCACCTCTGATTGTCCAATCGCAAGGCGACGCCTTGCGTTACGACGCAAAATACAGCATACCTTGGACCATCCCTTGGCTTGCATATCCAGGATCTTGGTCTGCAAGAAGGTTCACAAGTTTTCACGCAAAGGGATGGATCCCCAGATCACTCAATCATGGTGGAACCACTCATGATATTCGAGCATCTCAGCGCATCTTCCCCGACCGAGGCCCCAGAACTCCGCCACCGCATCCGTGAGGCGTACCGAGCAGACGAGGGCGAGATCATTTCCCAGCTCCTCGATCAGGTCACCTTGCCACGTGCAACTCAGGAGCGCATCGCCACCCGGGCCTATCGCTTGGCGACCCGAATGCGGAAAGAGATCCGCTCCGCCGGTGGAGTGGACGCGCTGTTGGCCGAGTACGATCTCTCCACGCAGGAGGGCATCGCCCTGATGTGTCTGGCTGAGGCGATGCTGCGAGTCCCTGATCCCCATACCGCTTACAAGCTGATCCAAGACAAGGTCTCCACCTCCGATTGGGAGAGACACCTCGGTACGAGCGATTCCATCTTCGTCCAAGCCTCGACGTGGGGACTTATCCTAGCCGGTCAGGTGGTGCGCCCTGTCCCCCGTGATAGCCATGAGATCCGCGCAATCTTGCACCGCTTGGTGGCACGCAGCGGGGCCCCAATCATACACACCGCGATCCGACAAGCGATGGCGCTTGTCGGATCGGAATTTGTCCTAGGCCAAACCATTGAGGAGGCCCTCCATCGGGCCCACTCTCAGGAGAAGCGGGGTTTCCGTTACTCTTACGATATGTTGGGTGAAGCGGCTCGGACGCAGGATGATGCACGGAGTTACTATAACGCCTACTACAGCGCAATCGAGGTGGTGGGCCAGAGTACCAATAGTAGCAGTCTCCTCGAACGACCCGGCATCTCCGTCAAGCTCTCGGCCCTTCACCCTCGCTATGAGTTCGCCCAGTATGATCGCGTAATCAACGAGCTCTTGCCGCGCCTGCGCGGCCTAGCCCTCGCTGCACGCGATCGCAACCTCCCCCTGACGATCGACGCTGAAGAGGCAGACCGGCTGGATCTTTCCCTCGATGTGATCGAAGCACTCTCCAAGGACCCTGAGCTCGCTGAGTGGGATGGCCTTGGTGTGGCAGTGCAGGCCTATCAGAAGCGCGCCTTCTTCGTATTAGATTGGTTGATCGATATGGCCCAGCGCCATAACCGC
Source organism: uncultured Gammaproteobacteria bacterium (assembly GCA_964448275.1). Taxonomy (GTDB): domain Bacteria; phylum Pseudomonadota; class Gammaproteobacteria; order Thiohalorhabdales; family CAYUWI01; genus CAYUWI01. The sequence goes on from CAYUWI010000156.1 coordinate 3,060, forward strand.
CGATTGATGGTGCGCCTAGTTAAGGGGGCATACTGGGATACCGAGATCAAAAGGAGCCAAGAGAAGGGCTTGGTAGATTATCCAGTGTTTACTCGCAAGGCAGCGACCGATGTCTCGTTTCTCGCTTGTGCCCGCAAGCTGCTCGCCGCAGAGGAGAACGTCTACCCCCAATTCGCCACCCATAATGCCCACACCGTAGCCGCTATCCTGGAGATGGCGGAGCCGTGGCAGGGTTTCGAATTCCAACGCCTGCACGGGATGGGGCAAGCGCTCTATGATCAAATCGTCAACGGGAGCGAGATCACCCAAGGCCGAGCGCTTCCCTGCCGGATCTACGCCCCAGTCGGTAGCCATCGGGAGCTGCTCGCCTACTTGGTTCGCCGACTCCTGGAAAACGGGGCCAACTCCTCTTTCCTCAACCAGCTCCACCACGATGAGCTACCAATTGAGGAGATCATTGCGGATCCTGCCGACCGGCTCCGGAACTACAGGTCACTCCGCAACCCCTGGATTCCGCTCCCAGTCGAGATCTACGGCCCGGAAAGGCGTAACAGCAAGGGGCTCGACCTCACCGATCTACACACCTTGGCCCCGCTCGCCCGCGAGATGAGGGAGGCCGCAGCACGACCCCACCAAGCCGTGCCCATTGTCGGTGGGGTGACGGGCCAAGGAGAGAGGGAGCCGGTCTACGACCCAGCCAACCACCACTACCTCGGGGAGGCAATCGAGGCGACATC
>CAYUWI010000157.1:0-3785 GCA_964448275.1 uncultured Gammaproteobacteria bacterium
ACCCTGGGCATCGAGGCCCACCCCATGGAGGGTGTTCTTGCCGAGATCAATGCCACTTTCGCTGGCGAGGAACCACGTTGTAATGCTCATGGGTCTGCTCCTCCTCGATTGGGTCCGTCACTTGGAATCACGAACCCGAGTGTAATAAGGGGGAGCAGACCATTCCATTAGTCCAGGCTCCTATTCTGTTCATTGGTGGCCCAACTCATCAGCAAAAAGAATCGGAACCTTCGTGACCCCGGCATGTGACACAAGTGAGAGACCCAAAAGGCTGGGCCAAACCGACATGCAGGTTAGGGAGAGGTTACACGCTGACCTCTGGACACCCCTTCAAATGCGGCACTGCGATCATCCTGGCCAATTCAGTGCCTGTGATAACCATGGTGGGAGTGATGACCCACTCCGTGCCCATGATGGTCCCCGTGGTGGGAATCGTCACCAATTCCCTGCCTGTCACTGTCACGACCGGTATGGGGAATCGGGTCAATCACCCCGCCGTGGAGGAAATCGACACTGAATTTATCCCTATCGTGACCATTGTGGTGGGGTCCATGACCAGTTCCGTGTCTGTGATGACCGCCGCGGTGGGGATGGTGGGGATCATGGCCAAACCTGTGGCCGTTATGGCCCCTGTGGTGTGATTCATGGCCAATTCCATGCCGGTGATGGCCGCCGACCCCCATATCGGGGGCCGCCACTGGCGAGTAGCCCACTAGTGAGAGTGCGAGAAGCAAGCCGGCCGCTGGGTACTGTAGGTTCCGCATCAGGCGACCTCCTTGGATTGGGGTTGCCTCCTTGAGCCGCTCAGTTGCAGCCGTTGTTACCGCACGCCAGGACCTCTAGGTCGCTGATGGTGATGGTCGCCAGGCCGGCACCGAAGGTGGCCAGGGCGCAGACGCGGTTTCCGGTCCCGGGACGGAGCTGTCCCACGATTAGACAAGATACAATTTACAGTCCCATCGGGGGCGCAATCGAGTCAAGGGGATAATCTGACAGGGAGGGTGCTGAGCGCCTCAGCCACGGTGGCGCTCCTGGGAATAATGCTGCATGGACTGGTCGAGGCAAGTCTGAAGGGCCAGGGCATCCTCCCGGATGCCCCGGAAGTTGCAGTCCATCTCTTTTTCGCATTCAGCCGGTGACATCATGGGATTCGAACTCGGCGCGTTGGAACGTTGATCATGTAATCGCCGGACTGCATAGCGGGCCTCCCTGACGGCTTAGCCGTACTGGACCCGAGACTGACTTACCTCGGTAATGTCATAGCCAATCCCCACGTAATCGACAGTGATCCGGTCACCGGCGATGGGGCGGAAATAGTCGTTGGCGAAAGTCACATGCTCTGGATAATCCCGGTAGGTCTCGATGACATTCTCATGGGCGAACTGCACCAGCCAACAGAACCGATACTGGGCGCTGTCGTTGACCGTCCAGCCGGTAAAGACTCGTCGCACCCCGGGAATCTTGGCCAGCACTTCCCGGCCCCGGGCCATCATGGCCTCGACCTCTTTATCATCCACACCGGAGACGTTATAGATGATGGTGTGCTCCACCGGTCGCCAGGGTCGACCCTCGGCCAGTACCGCATCAGCTTTGCCGGCTGAGCCCCATAGCTTCATGCAGCGCTTGACCTCCTCGGCCATAGCACTGCGGACCCCTTTGATCATACTGGTATAGCCGCCCTCGGGGTTATTCTCCGCGTTGGTCCGGATTCGGGCCCCGGCGGCGTCGTTTAAAGCAGTATAGTAATTGATCTTTACAACCCCGTTGGTGATGAGGCGGCGGAAACTCTCGTCGCTTAGCCCGGTACCGCCGTGAATCACAAGGGGCAGCTGCAGCGCCTCGTTGATCTCGGCGAGTCGGTCGAAATCCAGATTCGGCTGACCCCGCATCCGGCCGTGGACAGTCCCCACCGAAACCGCTAAGCAATCCACGCCGGTACGGTCCACGTATTCCCGCGCCTCACCCGGGCTGGTGTAACGCACCTCGCCGGGATGCTTTTCCGCGTCCTCGCCCTCGACACCGGCCACGTAGCCCAGCTCACCTTCCACAGGCACTCCGCAGCCATGGGCCATCTGGACGACCTCGTGGGTCCGGGCAATGTTCTCTTCGAAAGGCTCCTCCGAGGCGTCCACCATTACCCCGTTGCAGCCGAGATTGATGGCCTGGATTGCCGATTCCAGAGAGCCGCCATGATCTAGGTGGATCGCCACTGGAATCGACGCCCGCCGCGCCGCTCGCTCGGTGGCCGCTATGGCGATCTCGAAATCGAAATACTCGAAATGGGATTCGGCAAGGCTAAGGATAAGGGGGGAGCGGCACTGCTCACCCGCCTCCAGGATTGCATCAAGGAACTCAAGGTTTACCAGGTCGAAGCCGCCGACCGCGTACCGGTTACGATAGGCGTGATTCAGCATATCGCCTATATGAACAAGCGCCATGTCTTCCTCCCGTAGTAGGAATACTCCCTTACTCTCTTAGCTGCTCGGAGTTGTAGCGCGCAAGACCAATCCAGATAAAGCACTTCGAGCCTGGAGCCGGCACCTCGCTGATAGGCACAGCTAGCCCGCATAGCCTTTTCAGAGCGCGACCAGAAGCCTACACCCTAGGGGTAAGCCAGTGGCCGGAACCCACTGTGCTGCCTTCGAATTCTGAATACAAACTCGCGCTATTCAAGCAGATGCCCTGAACTGTTTCCAGGCCGCTTCTTGGACTGCCATGGAGCTCGGTACCCAGAACGCCCCAATAGCCTGGGGCAGTTGTACCCGGTTCGCCAGGCCCATACAAGCAAAACCTACCATACCATTGCCCTTCGGAGCATTGATGACAATGGCCGTCGATCTGGCCCAGTCGCTCTTCGAGGGGCGGCAGCTAATCGCTCCCATCGGATCAGCGAACGTAAGCGGCTGACCCACAAGCCATGCGAGCGCTTCATCGAGTGCCATTTCGCAACCCAGTTCGTCCTCGTGGCCTGCAGCATGGTGCACTACGCGCCGTCAGGTCGTCGCCCCTCCATCAGGCTGCCAGGAGGACAGTGGGATCGCTCGAACTTGAGTGGGTCGGCACAGCTCTTACCCTGGCGAGGGACAAACGGGGTGCAAGGCCAAAGGAAGACAGCCAAGAGGAGGGATGGGGAGAAGGCATTCCCCTCCCCAGGGGACAAATGGCCAAAGCGGTTAAAAAGCCAGTATAACCAAGAACAATTTCACGTTCTGGATGGGAGCGGGCTGGCGTCCCCGCCACGACTTTGATCACCGCTGACCTTTATAGGCCGTAGGGGGTCATGGGTGTGCAGATGGGAAAACTCCCAGGGAATTGAAGCCATCTCTGACCGATCCCTTGCTGATCACCTGGTCTCACGGGTGCTCGAGGCGCGCTCTGTTCCAAGGGATGCGGGGCAGTTGAGGGTGGTGCGTAACCGGAGACGATCACACGCGGCACGCAGCCTGCTAGAAAGAACCACGCCAGCGAACTAGACTACGCGAAGTGACCCAACCAACAAAACAAAGGGCCGGAATTCCCAATGGACAACCAGCCCTTACAGTCCCCTCACCTCGACGCTTAGCTAGACCTGGCTGGTCTATGTAACCCGGCGTGACTTCACACAAAGGCTGGCAACATGGACGAGCCGGATCCCTTGGACCCTCCGGACCGCCTCCTCCCCACCCTTATCGACTCCTGCGCTGTCGGGCTCTTCCTCCTCGATGCCGACCACCGCATCGTCTGGCTCAACGAGACCGTGGCACGCTACTTCGGCCTGCGGCGCGGTGCGGTCCTCGGGGCCGACA
>CAYUWI010000158.1:0-3755 GCA_964448275.1 uncultured Gammaproteobacteria bacterium
TGCACTGAATGCAAGCCTCTTCGCCGCCAAGCTCAGCGATCAAGTGGCTGCTCGCATCACTGCAATCCACCGCGAGATCGCAGAGCGTGTGGTTCGCACATACTGTATCACCAAAGGGGTGGCTGTGGCCGTGAATCCGGTCCCGATCGCCGACCTCCTGGCCGCAGCGAGTTGGGATGTGGCCATGGTATTCCGCCTAGGGAGGGTCTACGGGTTACCGATCAGCCGTGCCGAGGCCGGTCGCTTGGTCACAACCATCATCGGCCAACTTGCTGCCCTGATGGGCACAGTATGGGGGATCAACCTGGCTTCAGCGACTCTCAAGGGGTTTAGCGCTGGGCTCTCTGTGGTCCTGACAGCAGGGGCCCAGGGGGCCCTGGCCTACTACGCCACCTACCTGGTGGGGCGCGCGGCGGAGCGCTACTTTGCCCTGGGCAAATCCTGGGGCGAAGGGGGACCCAAGCGCGTTGTGGAAGAGATCCTTGAGGCGGTCGACCGCGACTCCATCCTGGCCGAGGCCCGCCAGGAAATCCAGGGACGGCTCAAGCGCGCCTACAGTTAGGGCCTACGCCGTACCCCTCTCCTGATCGTGGGGGCAGCTATTTCAAACGGGTCTCGCGGATGAGCCGCTTTAGCTCATTGAGGGGACGGGTATTGACCACATCCTCGGCCTCTAGCCATCCTCGCCGTGCCTGCCCGACCCCGTAGTCCAGATTGTGGAAGCCGAGGTTGCTGTGGGAGTCGGAATCAAGGGTAAGCCTTACCCCTTCTTCCTTGGCCATGCGGGCGTAGATATCGTTGAGATCAAGCCGCTTGGGGTTGGCGTTGACCTCCAAGAAGCAGCCCCTTTGGCGAGCGGCCTGGAGGATCTGCTCCATGGCCAGATGCATTCCAGATCGATCGGGGATCCGACGGCCGGTTGGATGGGCTAGAAAGGTGAGGTGGGGGTTCTCCATAGCGCGTAGTATACGCTCCGTCTGCTCCTTGGCAGATAGATCGAAGTGGCTGTGGACCGCCCCGATGACGAGGTCGAGTTTGGCGAGCACCGCGTCAGGGAAGTCGAGGTTGCCCTCACGGTCGATCTCCACCTCGCTCCCCTTCAGGAGGGTGATCGCTGTTAGGGCCTCATTGAGGCGGTCGATGGCCTCCATCTGTGCCTCAAGCCGTTCGATGGAGAGGCCGTTGGCCACGCGCAGCCCGACCGAGTGGTCAGTGATTGCGAGATAGTTGAGACCCGCTTGCCTGGCCGCCTCGGCCATCTCCTCGAGCGAATGGTGGCCATCGCTTGCGGTCGTATGGGAGTGGAGATCTCCTCGCAAGTGGGACCGTTCGATGAGCTGGGGTAGACTCCCTTCGGCGGCCGCTTTAAATTCCCCCCGGTCCTCACGTAACTCCGGTGGGATCAGGGACAATCCGACACTAGCATAGACGCCCTTTTCCGTCAGGCCAGCGATCTGCTGGTCACCATCAAAAACGCCATACTCATTGATCTTGTAGCCCCGATCCTGCGCCATTCGGCGCATCCCGATGTTGTGGGCCTGACCCCCAGTGAAGTACTGGAGGGCCGCCCCAAAGCTCGCCCGCGGTACAACTCGGAGATCGACCTGCAGGCCGGAGCGCAAGTGGACTGTCGAGCGGGTAGATCCATGGGAAATGACCTCTGCGACCTCCTCGTAACTGATAAGGTGATCACTTACCTGCTGGCCCTCTGCGGCCACTGCCAGGATATCGATATCCCCAACCGATTCCTTGCAGCGCCGATAGCTCCCGGCCGCTACTACCTCTTCGACCCCCTCAAGCTGGCGTAGGTAGGCCAATAGGGGATCAGTGTACTCGGCTGCCCGAGCGAGTGGGAAGCGCTTGCTGGGCTCCGGTTGGGTCTCTAAGGCCTCTCGGATCCGGGCCTCCAATTTGCGGCCGAATCCCGCTAACTCGCGCACCCGGCCGGCCTCAATGGCCTGCAAGAGCTCCTTACGGTCCCGGATGCCGAGCTCCTGGTGGAGGGTGTGGACCCGCTTGGGACCGAGGCCAGGGAGGTCCAAGAGCTCGAGCAAGGTACTCGGGACCTGATCGTGGAGCTTTTCAAGGGCCCGACATCGACCGGTTCGCAGGATCTCCTCGACCTTCTGGGCCAGCTCCTCTCCAATCCAGGGAAGGGTCGTCAGATCCTCCCCCTCAGCGAGGAGCTGGCCCACGTTACGGCCCAAGTCGCGCAGTCCCAGGGCTCCCCTTCGATAGGCTCGAACCCGGAAGGTGTTCGCTCCCTGGATCTCCAAAAGGTCGGCCAACTCTTCAAAGATTGCAGCGATATCGTTGTTGTGGATCGGCATACGCATGCCCCTTCACCCGGGTAAGGCATTCGAGTCTGAGACTATACGAGTCCCCCGTCCTTCGAGATGTTCCCCTCTCCTACATCGAGTTTCAGTTTCGGCATTTGCTGATCTTGTTGCCCGAACCTGCTAAGGTCCCCTGTTCCTCCCCCTGGGGCCCGAATGGGAGCAGTCGATCTTCCAGAACCGCTAGGGGTGGCCAAACCGAGTAACGATCCCAGCCAGACCGTCAAGTAAGGGGACCTTGATGGCCAAGTTCCACGAACCACGTGAGGAGTGGGTTTCCCGGCTCGGCTTCTTACTCTCGATGCTGGGTGCCATGGTGGGTCTGGGGAACATCTGGCGCTTCCCCTATCTGGCGGGTTCCAGTGGGGGGGGCTCTTTTGTTCTCGCGTATGTGGTGCTCCTCTACCTCGTCGCCGTGCCGGGCCTGATCGGAGAGACTGCCATGGGGCGCTTTAGCCGTGCCGCCACAGTCGGGGCCTTTCGCCGTATGGGAGGATGGTCCGCCCCTGGAATCCTTGTGGCCCTAGCAACATTCGGACTCATGACCTACTACTTCCCCGTGATCGGGTGGGTGATCTACTACTTCTACCACGCTGTAGCCGGGACCTTCTTCACCCCAGATTTTGACCCCCAAGCCGTCTGGGAGGCATTCCAGGGAGACCCATGGCTCAAAGTGGGGAGCCATACCGCGGCGGTCTTTTCTGCCGCGATCCCCCTCTACTACGGCGTGGCCAAGGGAATCGAACGGGCATCACTGATACTGGTCCCCGCCTTCTTCGTGACCCTCCTGGTTACCGCCGGACGAGCCCTGACCTTATCTGACAGTGAGGCGGGGTTGGCCTATCTGTTTACACCGGATTGGGTTTTGTTCGTCGAGCCGCAGCTGTGGGTTGCGGCTCTAGGCCAGGCGCTCTTCTCCACAGGCCTCGGGTGGGGTATCGCTCTGACCCTTGGGAGCTATCTGAGCCCCAGCGACGATATCCCGTTGGGAGCGGGCCTTTTTACCGCTGTGGGCAATACGAGCATCGGGGTGCTTGCCGGGATGGTCGTGCTTCCGACTGTCTTCTCTTTCGGTGTCGACCCGGCTGCCGGTCCCGAGCTGGTCTTCCTCACCCTCCCGCAGATCTTCCCCGAGATGGCGGCTGGCTACCTCTGGTCACTGCTCTTCTTTGTTGGCTTCCTCTTCGCTGCCCTGACCTCTGGCTTTGCGATCACCGAGGTCCCAGTGGCGGCCTTCCGTGAGGAGACTGGGTTGGCCCGTCAACAGGCGACATTGTGTGTGATGGCGGCAATCTGGCTGCTCGGACTGCCCAGTGCCCTTGACTTCTCCTTCAATTCTCTCATGGACTTCATGTTTGGCAATTGGGCACTTCCGCTTGCCACCTTGCTGACCATGATTACCCTCGGATGGCGATTCGG
>CAYUWI010000159.1:0-3684 GCA_964448275.1 uncultured Gammaproteobacteria bacterium
TTGCAGCCGGAGCAGCTCATCGAGATCGAGTGCCTGGCGGCCGGCTTCCCCGATCACGCGTCCCCAGCGCTGGAGGCGATCCTGTGGTGGTTGTTCGCCTTCAATCGCATAGCTTGATCGCGAGTCCTTCAAAAGCAGGAACGCCGCAGTCCGGGAAAGGACATCTTCAGGGAAATCAGCGACCGCGACGCGCGCCCTTGCGGCCAAATCGAGGCCAACCAGCTCATCCAGCGCCTCTGTCCGAAAGACCAGCGGGCAGAACGCCGGTGTGCCGGGCAGATTATTTTTGACCCGGTGCCGTGTTGATGTTTCGGGCTTCCCGGCCCATTGCAGATCTGGATCGACGACCAGTACATAATTGCCCCGATCTGCATCCATGAGCGGCAACCGCGATCCAAGCAGCCACTCATACAAAAACCAGAGACGGCGCACATAACTGCCCGTGGGCTTGCTCCGCACCAATCCAGCGATTAATTCGGGCCCAAGCGTTTGGAAGAGCCGCTTGAGCACCGCGAGATCGAGCCCCTCATGCTTGAGCGCAAAGGTGAGATGTCCTTCGAGCGTCGCGGAAGGCGCATGACGCGGGGTCAGGATCTCCCAGCCGTTTTCCTGATAGACCCTGTGCCGCTCGCCCGTAGCCCGGAGGATACGTGGGAGAGGGACTTTGAGCCCGTGGGCATCGATCAGCGCGGCATAGCCCGCAGGGGTCGCACGTTCGGGCAACCGGTGTTCGTGAAAGACGGTGACAGGCCCTGAAAAGCGCTTCTGTATCCTTTCAGCCATGAAAATCGCTTACGCTCTGTGAAAACTATTTACCATGTCGATCTATTATGAATTTTGATTCCATCCGATGGATAACGTTTCCCTTAACGCGATCTTGGGGATCTCTGCCTATGCGCTTGAGTCAGAAAGCGAGTCATTGATGGGGATCGCTTGGCCGCCTTCGGGCCCAGTCCTGGATCGACGGTTCCTACTAAAGAAGGTAAGTCTCGAGGCGGTGGGGCAGGAAGAATAGGTTGAGGCCCGGCTGGAGCGGGGTAGCTGAATGAGATTCAATGGGGGGTGGCACGGAGCGGCTCAGGTCCCGTTTCGGTCCTCGGTGGAATAGGGCTGGATTAGGGACTCGACCGGGATGCCCAGCTCCTGATGCAGGCGCCGGATCACGGGTAAGAAAGGGCCATCATTGCGAGCCCTCGGAGAGGGCGAAGCAATCTCGTTGGAATACCACCATGCCGGATACCCTTCTCCACCCACGTGCCGTCTCCTCCGAGATCCCTCAAAGCTTCGCTTCTCACAACCCAGTGCCTTTATATGACCAAGGGATCATCACACCCTTGCTGATCGAAGCGGATAGGCAGTAATCACAATGCTTCCGCACATCAGTACTCCCAGTCTGCATGGGGTAAGGGGGGCTGGTTGAGTTCGCCCTCATGAACCCGCCAGTTCGGCATGGCTTGATCCATCAGCCCCCGGAAGCGCTCGTTGTGGCGGCGCTCAAAGAAATGGACCATCTCGTGCACCAGGACGTATTCCAGGCAACTTTCCGGCTTCTTAGCCAGTTCCAAGTTCAACCAGATCCGCCGGGCTTCGGGAGTGCAGCTGCCCCATTTGGTCTTCATCTTTTTGATTCGGCACTCGGCTACCGAGACACCGATCTTCGGCTCCCATTTCGTGATCAAGGGCACGATCCGCTCCCGCAACCGCTTGCGATACCAATTGTTCAGGACCTCCTCCCGCTTGGCCCGGCCGGCGCCCGGGCGCACCCGCAGTTCCAGCACGGCGTTGTCCCGCAACCGCACCGCTGCCGCGCCGTCGTGCTCGATCACATCGAGCTGATAGTGCCGACCTTGGTAATAGTGACTCTCGCCGGTAACCATCTCTCTCCGGGACTGGAGACCGGCCTGTATGCATTTGTCCTGCTGCCGGCGGATCCAGCCAAGGCGGGAGACGATGGCCAGTCGCACTGCCTCATCATCGAGGCGCAACGGCGCTGATACTCGAACCTGGCCGTCAGGCGGATAGACCCTGACGTAGAGGTTCTTGATGTTCTTGCGGACCACCTCCACCGATAGGCCTTGGATGTCGAAGAAACGCCACTCACTCGTCATGCTGGTTCTTCTCGATCTTGCAATCTGACCCACCTAGTCTGCGTTGTTGAGCCCCAATTTGACCGCGTTGCTTACCCATTCCCTGAGTCCATTGAGGCCAAACGGATTCAAATGACACTCCAAGTGACAGACGACATCCGATGAGCGATCAATCCGGAGCGAAAGGGCCTGGCATGTAGCTCGGGCGAGACATCGGTGGTGAAGGCAATCCATGCAAATGCGGAGGAGCAGCGCGATTGGTTTGGCACGGCCTCGCTCGCCGGGTTCGGCTCCGCTAGCCCAGGGACACTCCATGAGCGAAGCAACGTCGACGTGCTTGTTCGTTTCGCCGGGACCACGGCTTTCGAGGCCTATTTCGGGCTAACGTTCTACCGGGATGAGCTGCGAGGTGAAAGATGAGCCGGGGAATGCCGAATTGATCTCCACTGACTAGCGGACAGTCCACCTCATACCGCCCCACCGGAAATCCGGTCCAGCTCCGGCCCCAGCTCGCGCCGGGCCTCCTCCAGTTCACAATCGTCCTGAAGCCCCATCCAAAAGCCCGGAGTCGTGCCGAAATAGCGGGCCAGGCGCAAGGCCGTATTAGCCGTTACGGCCCGCTTGCCTTGGACAATCTCGTTGATCCGGCGAGGGGGGACACCGATGGCTCGGACCAGCCGGTTCTAGCTCAGGTCCAGGGGAAGCAGAAATTCCTCCAAGAGCACCTCTCCCGGATGGATGTTCGCCAAGCGCTCGGCCATTTCCGGCCCCCTAGGGGGAATCCATGATCTCGACAGCGTAGGCGTGGCCGTCCTCCCAGCAGAAACAGATCCGCCACTGCTGGTTGATTCGGATGCTGTGCTGGCCGGCGCGGTATCCGCTCAAGGCCTCCAGCCGGTTTCCAGGCGGTACACGGAGATCATCGAGCACACGGGCGTTGTTGAGCATGCGGAGCTTTCGCCGGGCCGGTGCTGGATCGCGTGCGGCAGGTCCGTCCCGAATTTCCATCCTAGCCGGCAAGCTTATCCCATTACCGTCCAGGGCATATCCTCCTTAAGACGATGCTGGTTAACCACTGAAGGCCGCGGATCTACTGCGTGCAGGCAAGGCCAGCGGATGGAAGAGGACAAAAGCACCTGAGGCGGCGTTTGGAAGCGACGAAACGCCGCCCTTTTTTCTGGTTCACAATGTGCGCGGGCGTCGTTTGCCGGGCCCGCGGGGGTCGAGGTGACAAGGGGAAAGGCGCATGGCGGTTGGCATGACCGAAGGTCCGAGCAGCCCCATAAAAGGCCGAACTGTTAGGTCAAGACTTGACCCCTAGTACTAGTACGAGCCATTGCTTATTTCGTTCATTTCGATTAATTTAGCTTGAAGGTTACCTGAACCAACAGGACGCGAGCCATGAGCGCAACCAAGCATAACAACCGGCTTCCGGAAGAAGAGACCACCAATCTTGCCCGGGCCAGCGCCACTGAGCTAAGCCGCTATCTGAGCGCCCATCCCGAAATGGAACGGGCTCGGATGCGGTTCGACGACATTGACATGGTCCTTCCCCGCCATGCCGTGGAGCTTCTCCGTGATCTGCTCGCGGAGATGG
>CAYUWI010000160.1:0-3370 GCA_964448275.1 uncultured Gammaproteobacteria bacterium
ACCTGGAGCTCCGAGGCCTCCTTCTCGGCTAGGGTGTTAGTCGAGTCGCGGGCCGCCTGCTGCTCCTGCTGCTCCTCCACCCCGTCTGGTGTGAGACCCGATTCCAGTGACCAATCTACCCAGAAGCTAGGGATCAGCTGGTCCGCCCCGAACCGGGCATCAGGCCGGCTAAAGACCGGCGCGGGGAGGTCCTCCACGGCGGTTCCGATCGCACGCTCCAAGCCGGAGCCGTCGGCGGAGAACACCTCGAGCTTAAAGCGAATGGAAACCTCCGAGCCTTTCTGAAGGTTCCCTAGCTCGGCGGCCATCGTATCACGATCAAGATCGACACTCCGGCTGCCCTCCGGCCAAGCCTCGATGGCCTGGCGAACGATGTGGTCCTCCCCGTCCACTTTCACATTGGCCGTCGCCCACAGGGCCCTGGCCTCGTTGGCAACCGCTTCTTTGACCGCTTGATCGCTCGTCAGACTGTCTGTATTGCCGCGGGAGAGCGTCACACGGCCGAAGGTGACCTTCAAGCGAGCCATTGCGGATCCTTCAACTCCCACTGGCAGATGGCTGGATCTCTTTGCAGTGAGCGATCGCTCAAGAGCCGTGGACCTCGACCAGCTTGTCTCGGGTTGCCTGGTCCGGCTGACCGCTCTCCTTGAGCTCGTGTTCGCGCTGGAACCGGCGTAGCGCCTCCCGGGTCGATGGACCGAGCTCGCTATTCGCCTGCCCGCACCTGAACCCGAGATTGTTCAAGCGATGCTGCACACCGCTCAGCTCTTCGATCGGGTCCACTCCACCCAGCCTCAAAGTGTGCATCGTCCGATGAGGGGGCCGGCCCACGAACAGCCGTCCCCTTTCCGCATCCTGGGGGATGGCGACCTCGAGGCAACCGTCGCCGTCGGTCGTGCCCTCAAAGCTCCGTCCGTCGATCTCAAGGGTATACGGTTCGTCCGCCCGGGGCTCTTCCTCCAGGCGGGATCTCGAGGCGCGCTCTGGTCGCTCCGCCGCAGCACCCCCTCCCGAATCCGAGCGTTTCCGCTTACGCTTGACCAGCCGTAACCGCAGTTTGATCGGTTCATTGCGGAGTACGAAGCGGTGGCGACTCTCCGTACTGCCGGATGCCTCTTTCCGACGGAGCGGCGGGATGGTCACACGATCGCCCGGCCGTAGGATATTAGGATCCTTTCGCGTCCGCTTCAGTTCGGCGTTACCGGGGTGGTCCCAGAGCGTTTTCCAGAAATGACCATGCGCCTTCGCAATCGATGCGAGACACTCTCCCTGGCGCACCACGTGTTCACCCTTCCCGACCGGGCCTTGGCTTTCAGCCACCGAGTCATCATTAGTCCCGCGTTCCTCCTGCATTATTCCCCGAATCGCATAGGCTCGCTTGTGAGTAAGGTCTCACCCCTTGAGTTTCGCAACTCCTACGGTAATTGATTGCTGTCCCGCGAGCACCGTCTCTTCAATTTTGACACTATATACGCTCCCCGGGACCCTGCAAGGCCCATGTCACGGAAGGACTCCCCCGTAGCACAAGCGCAATAAAGCACATAGGATAAAGTAGAAGTTCCTATGTTGGGGATCGAGCGCTTTGAATAGGTTCCTGCGAGATGGGCTCGGTGTATTGCTTATTGGGTTGAGCGTGATGGGCTGCGTTCATTCCCAGCAAGCGCTATCATCATCCGGGCCATCGCGTCAGAATAGCCCCCACCCCGTGCCGATCGTCACTTTCCCTGACTCGACAGAGTCCATCCAAAGGCACATCCCTTTATTCGAGCCTTACTACTTGCCCCATTTTGAGAGTGTCGGGCTCCATCTTCCAGACATCGTAAACCATCACCGCCGTCCTGTCGTCGAAGAAGAGATCCGACGAGCCCGGCCTTGTCGGATTCGACGTCCGTTGGCTACGAGCTGGTACAGCTACGATGAACGCGGCTATGCCGTACGCACTGGGATCGATCCCACGGGTAATGGCGTACCCCGGTCCGTTCAGACCTTTCGATGGGGTTCGGATGGACGACTGCTCGGTGTGCTCTCTGACCAAGGCGGCCGTGATGGAGTGGATAGCCCGGCGGATGGGCACATCGACGTAAAGCTCAACTTGCATTACGACCAATACGGACGACTGAGGCGAGCGGAATCCGACGACTTCGGAACCCGGACGTTCGAATACTCCCGACATCGGGTTGCCGTGCTTCAAAATGGCACTATTCAAGAGAGGCATCGCTACCACAGTGACCGTCGAGGGATCGTGACCGAGCTCTTAGACGCTTCCGGTGAAGTCACTGTCCGCTATACTCGCATGCTCGACAATGCGGGACGCCTTCGATACTTCGTGGTTGACGAAGATAGCAACGGCACTCCCGAAGCCCGCCGGGACTATTCATACGACGGAGCAGGAAGGCTCGAAGGCATGATCTTCGACGAAGACGCCGACGGGACGGCCGAGCTAAAGTGGTCGTACACCTACGGTTCGAACGGTGCGCTCGAGCGCATCGACATTGAAGAGGAAGGGTCGCAACGCCGGATCACGTATCACCGCGAAGGGGGCCGAATCGTGCGCAAGACTGACGACCGCTCTCTCTCTTCGAACAGCGATGTTATACTCAGGACTACCTATAGCTATGATTGCCCGTCAAATCCCCTCGCCACATACAGGCTCAAGCGCTGAAGCAGGCTAACTGCAGCTCGATCCCTCAGCGGGCCCCAGAATAAGCTTGGCAACCAGAATAGGCTTGGCAAGATCAACAGCAACATACACTTGCTTTGAGAACTCAACTCGGGGGACTCTTCGTAGTTTTCGAGACCCTGGTGTATTCGGTTTGTTCGCCTGATTGCTTCCCCAGCTCAATGACATGGAGGGCCACGTGAGGGAATCGGGCTCGGAAGCGGTCAATTGCGTATTTTGTGCAAGTCGTGCAGCAATCGATCTCCGTCACCAGCGTAACCGCGGCCATGTTCTCCGGCCGCTTGAGGCGGCTCGCATGATGCGCAGCTTCCGTGCGCTGTTTATTCAGGATGGCCCGATAGAACGGTATCCGAGGCAGATGCTCTTGATGATATTTACCGCGACGGATGATGGAGGTCGCACAAAGCCAGTTGAGCAGCTTGGGTTCAGTATGGAACTGCGCCATCCCACCGCAACCGAAGTGCTTCCCCTCGGCTAACTCGCCGTAAAGGTTCGGGATCAGACCTAGCCCTAACCGCATCGATTCCGGGACGGCACTGTCGTTCGAGTAGGCGGCAAGGACATCAGAGGTGCCGTCGTTGTAGTGCACCAAGGCCAAGCAGAGATTGTGACCCTCTGTATTGTAGCTGGTTTTGTGAGCCAGCGCACGGTTTAGCTCGGCCCGCTTTAGGGCAATCGCCATTTCGGCAT
>CAYUWI010000160.1:3380-3675 GCA_964448275.1 uncultured Gammaproteobacteria bacterium
GCAAGACTCGCCTTTACCCCGGTGGTCTCGGAGGGGAGTTCGGCTAGAGGGGGCGTAGCCGATGACGGTTTTCCTGGGGGATGGGCATCGACCCCCTGGAGTAGGAGGCCAGTCGAATAGTGCCCTACAGGACCGGGCGGCGACGACTGCGTTCTCGCCAAGGTCCCCGGGTCGATTACAGGATCCCCCTCTCCTGAACCAAGGGGTCTCGCTCTTCGTGTCGCTGCCATTGCGACCTCCTTATCGATATAGCCTCCCCGCCGAGCGTCCTGGGCGCGGGAGACGAAAAGGCGGA
>CAYUWI010000161.1:0-3658 GCA_964448275.1 uncultured Gammaproteobacteria bacterium
TCGCGCCTTGCATCTGACTCGGTGGCGCTCCCGCCAAATGGCACACTTATTTCTTGACAGACCCTAAATGCGTTGTTCTCGGGCTGGGGAGGTAATGGGGGAAGCGCGCGGTCGGCAGGGAACTGCCGGCTAAAGGTAGGGACTGCACCACTGGCATTAAGTTAGCACATAAAAGATGCAGTGTTCCTAAAAAAGTGCAGAAGAAGAGCCCCCCTCATCCTAACCTTCTCCCCTCCGAAGGGGAGAAGGGACTAGTGGGTCACCGGAGCAGTCACGATCGGCAGGGGACTGCCGACCCCAATGCAGTCCGCTCCTTCGCCTTCTGCAGCCAATTAAAGCCGACAGGCTAACCCAACTTTAGCGGGAAAAAAATTTCCTGTTACCCCCTCAAAACCGAATGTTGGGCCTTTCACTGTTAACCACGCCGCGGGCGTGATAACCGGTAACGGCGGGCAGCGCCTCCCTGATAGGGACGTCGTCCCCGACGTCCGGGAGCGGACCGCAACGGAGTGCCGTCCTTTGTTAATATGCTGTCAAAGAAGCAGATTTAAGCCGCCGAATGGTGCGGATGGGCGCGGATAAGCACGAAAGCGGTCCTCTGGCATACTTCCGGCAGCACAAATTGAACAGGCCGACGAGAAAGGCCCGGATTGGGCAGAATTGCCCGCTTCTCCGATAAGGCTGGGGGGGGGGCACTCCCCGACAGGGGGCTCGAAGAAGTAGTAGACAAAAACCTAAGAAAAAACGCTTGACGATCCGTGCGGGGCTCTATTAAACATTCAACGCATACTGAATAGCAAGCGAGGTCGCGAAGCGTATGGAGTGCGGTGACTTGTCACCGCTGTGAATCTGTCGCGGCGTTCCAAGGGAGTCGGGCTTATGAGCGAAGCCCGTTTTGATGTGGCGGGTGCCGGTTTGCCTCCTCGCCCCTTCGGAAGGAATGACCCTGAGAGGGACGCCGTCTCCGGTGTCCGATTGAGGGCTGCACGTGGTCACCGAGGACGGCGACTCTATCAGACGGGAAAGAGATTTTGGCACAATGGCCAGCGCTTCGCGCCAGAAGAAAGAGGCGGTGCGAAACGACGGGGACGAAGTCTTGCCATCGATATCGATGGCGGTGTTTCGGTGGGAAAGTCAAAAGTAAGAAAGTGGAACGTTAAAAGTGATGAGGCTGCGATTGATGACCATTTTTGCAATTGCTCACTGAGCTCTTGGGAGCCAAGTTCTTTTCTACTTTTACATTTCACCTTTAACTGTAGGGCGACACGGAGTGTGTAGGCCTGTTACTTTTTACATTCCACCTTTTACGTTTAACTGTGCGGCAATCGCCCTCATGCCATCTCACGGTGAACAAACCGGCGAGGCGAAAGAATAGTTTCTTTTTCCGTTCCGCGTAGCGGAAAATCAGTGAGGCGTTCGGCAGCGACAAATCGATGCGGTTAAAATCGTAACCCGTTAACATGCTTTGCCGGGTCTGAGGCAAAACGCCTCGCTAGGATCTTGTTCCGGAGCAAGCTTGGGGCTTTCAATTAAATAGTAGCTGATAATAAGAACTACCCCCTTCGTCCATGAAAGGTTTTTCGCTGAGACCAATAACTAAGGACGAATGACCAAGGACCAAGAACTAAGACTGATCATCCGCATCCAATGCCCGGACGAAAAGGGCCTTGTCTACCGTGCCTCGCGGGTCCTCTATGAGCACGGCCTCAACCTCCTCGTGAATGATGAGTTCGTCGATGCCGAGACCGGTCGGTTCTTCTTCAGGACCGAAGCCGAGGGGCCCGCCGACCTGAAGTCGCTGTCGGACGCCCTGGTCCAAGCGCTGCCGCACCAGGCACTCATTGATGTCCACGAAAAGGCCAAGAAGGAAATCGTGGTGTTAGTGACCAAAGAGCCGTATTGTCTCGCCGACATCTTGACCCGCCACCAGTACGGCGATCTGAATGCGCACGTCAAAGCGGTGATTGGGAACCATGCTTCACTACAAGGCTTGGCGGAACAGTTTGCGATCCCGTTTTATCACGTCCCTGCCGAGGGAGTGGACCGACAAGCCCACGAGCAGGCCCTCATGAAGACAATCCGGCCATTACAGCCGGATTACGTGGTGCTGGCCAAATACATGAGGGTCTTGAGCAGCGACTTCACCGAGGAATTTCCAAATCGAATCATCAACATCCACCACTCCTTTTTACCGGCGTTCGTCGGACCGAAGCCATACCGACAAGCCTTTCAACGAGGCGTCAAGGTGATCGGCGCCACGGCCCACTTTGTCAATGAGGACCTAGACGAAGGACCCATCATTGCCCAAGACGTCATCCATGTCACCCATCGCCTCTCTCCAAACGACATGGCCAGGCGCGGCAAAGCGATCGAGCGCACGGTACTCGGGCGGGCCATGGACCTGGTCTTCGAGGACCGAGTCTTCGTCAATGGCCGCCGCACCATCGTTATGGAGTAGGTGGGGCCTTTAGCGGAAGAGAAGTTGGGTGGCAGGGGACCGGTGACGCAGACCTCCAGGTCTGCTGTGCCGCGGACGTTCCGGTCTGCTTCCCCGGTGTATCCGAGGCGATGGCAGACTGGAAAGTCTACCCCTGCTTCCTTTCCCTCTGTCCCCTTGTCTTAGGGATGCGGGTTCTTTTTTGGAAAGCGCTCTTCTTCCTTGAGGGCCTACAGACGACCGACCGGTGCTCCCGCGAGCTAAGGGCGAGCGAAGCCTGCCAAAAATCCAGCAGAGGGTAGCCGGATGCTTTAGCTTAAGCCGTGTTCGCTACGCCGGGAATCCCAAATTCCAAAATCCGAAAGGCCCGATTTTCGGTTTCTACTTGGCACAATACGTGCAGAACAAAGTGAACAGGTCGACCAGGAAGGCGTCGTTTGGGTGGAATTGCCTGTTTCTCCCGCAAGCTTGGGGGAGACGCCCCGACAGGAGAACTCTGGGGGCGAAGTCAAAAAAACCCGAGAAAAGAGGTTTGACGATCTGGAGTAGCCCCTACTAAACATTCAATTCAGATTGAAGGAGCCCGATCGGCAGTCGAGGGTCGAGGAAAGACCAGCCGAGAGTTGATAGGACCTTAACGTCTCAAATCCGACGTGCATCGGTTTCCATATCGTCCAACATTGCCGAAGGGAGTGGCCGCAATTCAGACAAGGATTTTGCACACTTTCTCGAGCAGGCCTATGGCTCGTTGATGGAAGTGGCTTCGCAGCTTTATCTGGCTTTCGATGAGAAATATTTCCCTACCAAGGAGTTGGATGCGGTGCTGGATAATGATGAAAAGCTTGCGGCTGGCCGGGTCGGCAAGGGGGGCTGCCGACGCTTACCATTGCTGTTGCGGTAGGGACCGCACTCCGCTGCGGTCCGCGATTCTCTCCCTGATAGGGGCGCTGTCCTCAGCGTTCCCATATTTCCCAGAGGAAGGCGTGGGACCACCGTGAGAGGGACGTCGTCCTCGACGGTCCCACTTTTTCCGGAATTTGGGATCACCGGGGACTCTCAGAGAAGGAAAAAGCGCCGAAGCTGCTGAAACATTCTGAAATTGGCCATCAAGAGAGATTCAGAAAGCTTCTCGGTATCCGTTGCTGGCGTGTGAGTGGGCTTCGAGGGGTACTTGATCTTTTACCGGATTGAGGGAGATTCAGTCGATGTATTGCGATTGCT
>CAYUWI010000162.1:0-3646 GCA_964448275.1 uncultured Gammaproteobacteria bacterium
TGTGCCCCCGCCCGCTCTCGAAAGCCTGCATGGGCGCGAGCTAGGAGGCACAGGAACAGGAGGGGTTGGCGGCCTTCTGTCGGGACCAGGCCCGCTGGCTGGATGACTACGCCTTATTCATGGCTCTACGCCGTGAAAACCAGCAACCCTGGTGGGAGTGGCCCGAGCCCGTACGTGACCGGGAGGCGAAGGCCCTGACTGAGGCCAAGCACCGGTTGGCCGAGGAGATAGACCGCCACTGTTTCATCCAGTGGCTCTTCTTCCACCAATGGGGCAAGTTGCGATACTATGCCAATGAGCGGGGGATTGCCCTGTTCGGCGATATGCCGATCTTCGTGGCCCATGATAGTGCGGAGGTGTGGGCCCACCGGGAATTGTTTGCCCTCGACCCCCAAGGGCAGCCGGAGACTGTAGCTGGGGTGCCGCCAGACTATTTCTCTGAGACCGGCCAGTATTGGGGCAACCCCCACTACCGCTGGGACCGTCTTGCCGAGGCGGGCTACCGCTGGTGGATCGAGCGCCTGGGCACCCAGCTCGAGCTATTCGACTGGATCCGCATCGACCACTTCCGGGGCTTTACGGCCTTCTGGGAGATCCCTAAGGGGGAGCCTGCCACTGCAGGACAGTGGGTCCCTGGCCCGGGAGAGGCCTTCTTTCAAACAGTGGAGCAGGCCCTGGGCGAACTCCCACTCGTGGCTGAAGACCTCGGGGTGATCACCCCCGAAGTCACTGCCTTACGGGAGCGTTTCCATCTCCCAGGGATGAAGGTCCTCCAATTCGCCTTCGGCGGTGGGGCAGACAACCCCTTCCTGCCCCACCACCATCGCCTGGACTCGATTGTCTACACCGGGACCCATGACAACAACACGACCCTGGGATGGTGGCAGCAGGAACTCTCCGAGAAGGTGCAGGAGGAAGTGCAGGACTACCTTGGCTGGCCTGGGGAGACCCTCCCCTGGCCCCTGATCCGGGCCGCCCTGTCTTCGGTGGCCCAGGTGGCGATGCTCCCCCTACAGGACCTGCTCGAGCTGGGAGCTGAGGCCCGGATGAATACCCCGGCTACCATCGAGGGGAACTGGCAGTGGCGATTCCAGTGGGAGCAGCTCCCAGAGGATCTGGGTCGCCTTTTGGTGCACCTCAACACGCTCTATGATCGACTCTAAGGGAAAGGCGTTGGGCAGGTAGACCACCACCGGGACATGGAGGGTCCGGATCTTCCTCACTCCAGGCCCCGGTCTGCCGCCCAGCACCGGGGAAAGGCTTGAGGTGGTCTAGAAGGCCCTTCCGCTTCTCCAGGCCACCCCCAGTCAATCGATTCTGCTCCTACGGAAACACCGGGATCTCGGGCTCGAGCCCGCCATCCTTGGCCTCGATGTGGTGTTTCTTGATCAGCTCCCGGATCTGTGGAATCCAGTCCTCGTGGACATCGACCATCAGCAGGATGCGGCCGGCCTCGAGGTCCTTTTTGAACCGCTTGAGTTGGGTGTTGGGGATATCGCTCCCGGTCATGCCCGAGAACCAGAAACCGAAGCCCGCCCCAATCAGCCCCAGGGCCAGGACCAGGCCACCTTCCGCGGCCACGTTCTCTAAAGCGGCGGGACCCACGAACAGGGTGACAAGGGCGGCAAGCACCCCCGCGGTCCCCCCTGAGATCACGCCGACCTCCATGCCGTGGACGACATCGGTCTTCTGCATGGAATTGGCCTCGGGCAGATCCCGCACCGTGGTCGTATCATTGGCCATCACGTGGATATGCCGGGACTCGATCCGGGCCAGCAACAGCTCCTCGACAGCCTTCCGGGTGTTTTCAACATCGGGCATGGTGAAGTAGAGCCTTTTCTTCCGTCTGGTTAGGATCAAGATCTGTCTCCTTATATACTCTGTGTGAACGTGCTCTCAAGAGGAATCGCCCCTGAGAGCCTTGATGACAAACCCTGTAAGAACAAACTTTGTCCCCCCTTTTGCTCATATTATAATGGCCCTTTGTCCCGTCTCTTCCTTGATCTCGATCAAGGTCGAGCCAGTTGGAGCCCCTTATCTTGGGGGATACATTGGCGGGCTCACCCCTCACCCTGCTTTACCACACAATTTGTGAATGCGAGCAAATGCGAGCAAGACAATCTCCTCGCCGGCATCGATCTGCTCGAGATCGATGCCGGCTGTTCCTTACCGAATGGATCCTAGGGAGAAGAGAGCCGGTCTTAGGGAATGCCAGGAGTTGGGGCTGCCTTAGGAGGAAATACGATGCAAGCAGCCTCCCAGTCACTGAAGGTCATCGAGCGTGCACACCTGGAGGAGCTATTCAAGCACCTCAAGACACTCGGATACGAGCTCATCGGACCGACGGTCCAAAACAGCATAATCACCTACGACACGATTACGGGGGTAGACGATCTCCCCTGTGGGTGGACCGATGAACAGGAGGGTGGCCACTACCGGCTAAAGAGGCGCCAAGACGAGGCACTGTTCGGCTACGTGGTTGGGCCCCATTCCTGGAAGCAGTTCCTGTTTCCCCCGTTCCAGACACTCTTCCGCGCGCGCCGTAACGGCGAGCAGATAGATTTCGAGCCCACCACCGAGGACCCACCGCAGCGGGCCTTTATTGGGGTTCGTTCCTGCGAGCTCCACGCCATAGCAATCCAAGACCAGGTCTTCACCGGGGGACGCTACGTCGACTCCACCTACCAGGCTCGGCGAGACAATATCTTGGTGATCGCGGTCAACTGCGGCGAAGCCGGAAGGACCTGTTTCTGTGTCTCCATGGAAACAGGTCCCAAGGCAACCTTTGGGTTCGACTTGGCGCTGACCGAGATCCTTGATGTAGACCAGCACTACTTCACGGTCGAGATCGGGACCGCTCGGGGTGAGTCGATCCTGCAAGCACTCCCCCACCGTGAGGCCGAGTCGGCCGAACAGGAAGCCGCCGCCGCGGCCTCGGCTAATGCCGCCAACCAGATGGGACGCGAGCTCGACACGCACGGGATTAAGGAGCTGCTCTACCGAAATCTAGAGCACCCCCGCTGGCAGGAGGTCGCCGACCGTTGCCTGAGCTGTGCGAACTGTACCATGGTGTGCCCTACATGCTTTTGCTCGACCGTGGAGGATACCACCGATCTGACCGGGGAAGAGGCCCAGCGGGTGCGGCGCTGGGATTCCTGCTTCAATCAGGATTTCTCCTACCTCGCAGGGGGGAGCGTACGCGGATCGACCCTGTCGCGTTACCGCCAATGGATGACCCACAAACTCGCCACATGGTATGACCAGTTTGGGAGCTCGGGCTGCGTTGGCTGCGGCCGATGCATCACCTGGTGCCCGGTGGGAATCGATATCACCGAGGAGGTCCGAGCGATCCGCGCTAGCGAAGAGGATGATACGACTTGAACCCCGTTGACCTGCTCGTCCAGCACCCGTTCTGCCAAGGGCTTTCCCAGGAGCAGCTCGAGGCCCTCGCGGAGTGCGCCACTGTGCGCGACTTCGCCCCCGGGGACTACCTCCTACGCCAGCACCAGCGGGCCGACCACTTCCTCTTGATCACGAAAGGGCACGTGCTCATTAAGGTCTTCGTTCCCCAGCGCGGGGTGGTGCCAGTTGAGACCCTGGGGGCGGGGGACATCCTTGGCTGGTCCTGGTTGATCCCCCCCTATCT
>CAYUWI010000163.1:0-3600 GCA_964448275.1 uncultured Gammaproteobacteria bacterium
GAGCCCCAACCCCTTCTTCCCAGGCCGGGGCGCGCCTGCCCTGGGTCCATCTGGTCATCTCGCTGGCCAAGCGGGCCCTGCTGGGGACTTATCACGGCGTGGGCCACAAGCACCTGGGTCGTTATCTCAGCGAGTTCAGCTACCGCTTCAATCGGCGGTGGAAAGAGAATGAATTGCCGTTTCGCCTCCTTACCGCCTGCATAACCGCCGAAACCATCACCTATCCTGAGTTAGCGGGATAGGCATATTCTATAATCTGTGGTACTCCTTGACCATTGGCATACATCAGCCCAACTTTGAACTGGGCTCCGACATCCCCCAGATTGGCTGACTCCTTGAAGATCTGAAATGCCTCCTTGTAATCTTCTCGTTCATAGGCCAAGTGGGCCACCTCCCAAATGAGCGCGGCTGCCCTAGCCTGGTTTATGGCTCCCCGTTCAATCGCCTTGCGGTACCATTTCGCTCCCTTGGCGGGCTGGTGTCCGGTATAATACATCTGCGCCAGTGCAAGTGACGCATATGAATGCCCCTGTTCAGCGGCCTTTCGGAGCCACTCCATCGCCTTGCTGTTATCCTCTGGAACGTCGTTAAAACGGTAAATACCCCCTAGCTCGTACTGAGCCTCAGCATGCCCCTGCTTGGCGGCTTTGCGGTACCATTTCATCGCCTTACTGCGGTCCCGGGATACACCCTGGCCCTGCTTGTACATCAGCGCGAGCCGGTACTGGGCTTGAGGGTTACCGTGTCTGGCACCTTCGCGCCATTGTTCCATGGCCTTGCGGTACCATTTTTCCGCCTTCGCCTTATCTTTTGGCACTCCACGGCCTCTGACATAAATAAAGCCAAGACGGTGTTGCGCTTGGGTGTACCCTTGCTCGGCTGCTGTGCGGTACCATTTCACTGCTTTGCCATAATCCTTAGGCACAGCCTCGCCGTTGTCATACATCAATCCCACTCTGTACTGGGCTCGGAGATCCCCCTGGTTAGCCAATTTCCAGAAGATCTGAATCGCCTCCCTGTAGTTCCCCTTATCATAGGCTGAGACCCCATCTTCAAATGAGCCAGTGACCGCAAGCTCCCCATGCTCGAGTTTCCTGCTAAACAGTTCATCTAAAGGCGGTGGAAGCGCGCCGCGTCTCTGGAGTTCCTCGACGGCCTGGCGTCTCTCTCCAGACAACTCTCCCCGACACTGCAACTTCAAAACGGACCGGATCTGCTTTTCGGGTAATTCTTCGGAGATTTGCTCGGGTGAGATGTCAATCTCTTTCCCCAGATCTTCACAATTCAACGACCCCGCGACCGCTGACCCAGCCAGCGCGAGGGCCAACACTCCTGTGATCAAAACACTGTAAACTCTTGGCATAAGGCAGCCCCAAAGGGGAGCTAAGGGTGACCCACACCCCTTTTCCAGGAGGGTCACCCCGTTCGACTGGCTGCGCTGTGCAGCCCCACAAGAAAGGCCTTTCGTCCCGTTATCTAGTTACAACTGCGCAAGGGCCCTTGATCGAATCAGGTGGTGCTGGTCCCGTAGTTTCGGAAGAAAGCGGCGTCGGGGTCATCTCGCTCCAGAAATCGCGCCTACTTTCTCCGAAGCCAGCCGATTAGTCGGCGGATAGCACCGACGAGTCTGGGCACAAATAGGAAACCTCCGGCGACTGGATAGATTACAAGCCAGGTGTTATCACCGGTGGTTTCGGCAAGAAACAAAGGCGCCATTATGAGGGTAAAGAGGAGGGCGATCCCCAGTAGCCAAAAGGCTGCCAAGAGAATGTACGGCAGCAGAATCAGCAGTACGACCCCGAGTACGATCCCCAGGGCGATTTCCACGATCATCGGTTGATTACAAATGCGTCGGATTGACGCATTTGCTGGCAAGGCTTTGTGACGTTACACCAGCACCAGAGCAAGCACGCCAGCCGGGGGACCACCTCTCTACTGGGGCCAACCCTGCGACTCTAAGGGAAACGACCAAAGCGACACTGACCGGCAAGGGACGCACCCCCTCTCCTTCTATCTAAGATTGTCGTTGTCTATCCTAGAATTGAATAGTTTCTCCTTGCAATGTGGACGTATCTTCTCTAATTGGCCAAAACGACGGCTTGTCCCTGTTGTGCGTCCAGTCTGCGATTCGGACTCGCACGTAGACCATCCGAACCCGTGTGCAGCACTGTGCGGCTTTGTGCGGGCTGTTCGGGCGTTAACCTAGGGGAAAGAAGTATGGTGGGACGGCCTAAATAGGGCATTGTGGAGGCTAATGTGTCCCCTTTTGTTAGCCAAATCTGCTCCAGATGGTCTGTTGTACTTCTTGTCATTGTCACGGCAGGTATCTTGTCAGCCTGTGCCTCAGTTCATCTCCAACAGTTCAAGGGGCCCAACGGCAACACGGCTTACTTGATGCAATGCAGTGGCTGGGGCCGTACACTCGCTGACTGCTACAGGAGGGCGGGCGAGATCTGCCCCGACGGCTACCGCGTCGTCAAACAGTCCTCGGCAACGGCTGCGGTCCCGGCTGGAGGAGGGGTCGTGGCCGCCCCGCAATACACCCTGGCGGTTGAGTGCAAGTGAGAGGATCAACAACCGTATCAACGCGATGTAAACACGGTGTCAAATACATGTGCTCCACTGTTGGAGACTACCCCACCCCCCTGGGGGTGGATCACCCTTTCCATGATGAGGGCGTATCCCCACTTCTCGAGCACTGGGGTCCCAAAGGGGCTAACCGTTGATCGTCTGTCTGTTCTGGAAGACGATATAGGAAGAACATAGTGTCCAAAACGGCCAACCGCTATCGGGACATTCTTGATCCTAGCGATCCATATTGGCCGCGTGTACGGCGGTTGCATACACACTTCTGGGCCAATGGGGTGCTCTCCCAAAAGCCGGTTAGTATTGTTTTTGATTTGTTCTTATGGCTGTGCTGTTCCTTATTCGGGACGTTGTTTTCGTTGGTATGGCGAGGAGGACTTCTTATCGGCATACTATTTTTTGTCGATCGGTTAGTGCCTGGCGTTGTGTCATGTATCTTTCTTCAAAGCCTTGGCTACGAAGTCTCGTTGTTGGTGCTGTCGCACTGCACGGTCATTGAGGCCCCATACTGGCCGGTTATCTCGATCGTCTTGTTGATCCTAGTGGGTTTGTTCCTGATTTATCCGGTCAAGAGATCCCTAGAGAAAGCGCTCGAGATAACGTTTATGTCGTTAACGATAATTACGTTGGGATATCCACTGAAAGTGGTGTAAAGCCCTCGAATTCTTGGACACTGAAGTGCACAACACTCACGCTGCCACATCCAGATTGTCATGGGCCTGCCGGACCTGTTCCGGGGTCCGGTAACGATGCCGCTGCAGCAGCCAGTACCGGTTGTAGCGCTCTTTGAAGTCCAGAAGGGCCTGGCGCAGCTCCTCGACGGTGTCGAAGGGCTGCACCCACAACAACTGCTCCTTGAGGGTCCGGATGAAACGCGGTTCCTCGCAAGCGAAAACAGCGACACCGTTGCCTTCCGGGGCCCGTACAAAGCTGGGGCTGGACTCCATGCCCAGGAAGGCGGCCTCCCGCTGGAACAGGGTGCTAACCTACTGGGGCCGCTGGTCGTGGCGCACG
>CAYUWI010000164.1:0-3595 GCA_964448275.1 uncultured Gammaproteobacteria bacterium
AGTCGCTGCGGGTGGCGGCAACACCCTGTGGGCCCGGCGCTCGCTCTACAGCACCGGGAATGGCTACCTCCTTGTCGGCGAGGTCCTGCTCTGTCCGTGTGTCCAAAGGAGACAAGGCGAATAGAGACCAAACATCAATACCAGCTAAAGCTCTTGTTGACCCCGGCAACGACCCGATACCGAGGTTCGCTCTGCAGTCCGTTGAGGCCCTCGATCACCGGCACGCCAAGATTGGCGTAGGCCGACCAGCCACCGGCCACAGCGGCGCGTATCCCCGGTGACAGATAGGTAATATTGCCCCCGGTATTGGCCTCCTCCTTCCCGCCGACTGTGATCTGCTGACGCCACACACCATTGACCTCCAGGACCACATTGACCCCCCTGAGCACACCATCACGCCGGTGTATATGGGTAGCCCCCTCTTTGTGATGATGGACCGTACCGAGTGCTAGGCCCCAGGCGAACGATAGGTTGTAATTGAGGATATCCCCAAGATCAACGTCACGCGCCCCCCGTGTGGAGAGCGTATACAGGATATTGCTATCGATCTCGAGGCGGCCGAAGGCACTGCTCCAGGAGGCCCCGAACAGACCCGACCAGGCCCCGCTGCCCGGCTGCTCATCGACATCGAACTTGTTGTCCTCATTGGTCCGTTCGCTGGTGGTCCCGGTCGGCATGCGGGTCCCCAGCAGCAAGGCAGCGGCATGGCGCTTATCCTCACTGCGGTACAGGCGGTACTGACCGATCGCCGTCAGATCACCCAAGCCGCCGGAAGCTCCAAGCCCAGCGACCTGATCACCTGCCAGGTCATGATGGTGCTCGCCTTCCCGGATATCCCGACGTTTGACATAGGGCAGACGCAGACCGAGGGAAAAGTCATCGGTCACTCCGTGCGACAGGCTCAGGGCAGTCGCCCTAACGCGGGCGGTGCTGTGGACATGCTCTTCATGACGGCCGGCAGCGGCCTTTAGGGTCGCGTCGCTAAGCTCGTTATTGTTCAGATACAGTAGCGACAGTGAAGCCACTGTAGTGCCTTGGGGCAAGGTACGAGCAGGAATCGTAATAATGGGACCCGCAGCGATAAGGTCAAATTTCGCTATTGAGGTCATATGATCGGCTCGGACCGAGCCACTGTATAGGAGCACCCCAGTAAGCAGCAGTCCGCACACCACTGTTTGTAAATTGCGCATCCGGACCTCTTCCTCCTATAACCGAGTATCCACGCTATGGCAAGAGGAAGGGTACCGGTCCTGCTTTTTCTGGGGAATGTGGCAAATTGTCGCAACCAAGCTCTCACCTCAGGTGAAAGCCGTGTTTGTGCAGTGCAACGAGTTAGCGGACGAAGGACCCTGTAGGCTGGCACGCCCTAGGTTTACGGCCCGACTGCAACATCGGGGAAGGCTATAGGATCAGGCCTTGCGGTTTGACTACTATGCTCTGCTTCGCGGGCGCTATTGAGAAGCAAGGTTGGACCATCCCATCTAGACTGCTATGGACAAATTAATGCATGACCCCAATGTCCTTTTACGGACATCACGCGTGAGATAAGATCAGGTTGTGCAACTTGCTCATCTGCTTTGGTTAGGAGCGATTATTACAAGTAGCCAAGTGGCGACCAAACAGTCAGCTGGGGATGTTCCCTAGCCCGAAAGGGCGTTGCCACCGAAGGCGGTCCCCAATGAGATCGCCTCGACTCGCTTCGCTCGCTATGACCAGGACATTGTCATCTATTTCCTGAGTGAAGCGGATCAGCTGTAAGCAATTTTCATTATGAAGCACCCAAAGGGAAAATGTGCCATATGTGTCTTGCAGTGTCTCTTAACCTCGTTCTCACTTGTCTTGTGCTCCTTACCTATCCTAATTTTGGGTACAATAGCTGCCTTCCAGCTCCCCTCATTCTGCCCATGGAGTCGTCATGGAGGCGGACAACCCCCTTTCTCCTTCTTCTGCCTGGGCCAAACTCCGGCCAGACCCCCAAACCGGGATCAAAGGCTGGCGATCTCTAACCGATCACTCCTTGGATGTGGCTACGGTCTTCCGAGCCCTCCTCGAAATCCCGGCATTACGCAAACGCTTGGCTCGACTCGCGGGTCTTATAGATCTAACTCCAGCCCAGCGTGACCGCCTCGCAGTTCTTGCCGGTCTCCACGATCTAGGCAAGGCCAACCACGGCTTCCAGAACAAAGGATTCGGAGCCAGTCCCAAAGCAAACCATCTCGGCGAAATCCTGGCGTTGGTGGCTGACCCTGAAGCACTCATGGCTCAAGAGCTGTTGGAAGCCACGGACCTGGCCTCAATGGTTGGATGGTTCCGAACCGGTGAGCAAGGCCTGATCGAGGCCCTGCATGCGATCTTTTCCCACCATGGACGCCCTATTCGGCCACCCGATGATTTCCCGAGCCATTTGTGGCGGACTTCAGGCAATTATGACCCCCTGACGGTGGTGCGCGAGTGCGTGGCCGCGATCCAAGCCGCCTTTCCCGAGTCGGCGCATGCCGATCCATTGCCCGATCCTCCCCCCTTGATGCACGGTTTCCTGGGCCTGCTAACGCTTGCCGACTGGATCGGCTCCGATGAACGATTCTTCCCCCTGTATCCCTTAGAGCAGCAAGGTAGCGGCGAGCAGGAGAGTCGTTCCGGGATCGCGAGTAAAGCACTACGTCGGATCGGCCTCCTCCCTTCTAGGACAGATGCACAGCCACCTCGCACAGATTTTAATCGCAAGGAGTTCGAGCGAATCTTCAAATTTGCGCCAAATGCTATCCAGCAGCAGGCTCTGGACGAGCCTATACCGGACGAAAGAGGAAGCCTGCGCATCCTCGAGGCCGGAACGGGCTCCGGCAAGACGGAGATGGCCCTAACTTGGTTCCTTCACCTCTATCAAGCCGGTCTGGTGGACGGCCTATACTTCGCTCTGCCTACCCGAGCCGCCGCAGTCCAGATTCACGAGCGCGTCTGCCAGTTTGCTCAGGCAGTCTTCGGGGAGGATGCCCCGGAGGTGGTGCTGGCGGTGCCTGGCTACACCCCACCGGAGACCCCGGACGCTCCGGGCATCCAAAGCGATGGCCTCCGTTACGGCGAACGCAGCACTGAATCCGACCAAGGCTGGGCGGCGGAACACCCCAAACGCTACATGGCCGGGCGCCTGGTAGTGGGCACCGTGGACCAAGTTCTGCTCTCCGGTCTGCAAGTAAAGCACGCCCACATGCGCGCAGCAGCCCTGCTGCGGCACCTCCTGGTGGTGGACGAGGTCCACGCCTCAGACCCTTATATGGCCCGGGTCCTAGAGGGAACACTCCAGCGACATCGGGCCGCCGCCGGCGGCCACGCCTTGCTGCTCTCTGCCACCCTTGGCGAGGCAGCCCGGACGCCTTTCCTAGCACCGGGGACCCTAGCTCTCCCCGATTCGCCCGAGGAGGCTACCGCACAGCCTTATCCTGCTTTGTGGGCCGACGATCGCACTCCGAAGGTTACAGCCTTGCCTCGCCAGGAAACCGCCAAGGCGGTATCCATCGAGCTGCACAACGCTCTAGCCGACCCGGAAGTGATTGCCCGGAAGGCGTTGGAGGCAGCCGCTTCAGGAGCTCGGGTAGGC
>CAYUWI010000165.1:0-3591 GCA_964448275.1 uncultured Gammaproteobacteria bacterium
GGGCGAGCTACTCGAAGGCCGAGTCGAATGGCTCCAGAGGTAGGACTCGAACCTACAACCCATCGGTTAACAGCCGATTGCTCTACCGTTGAGCTACTCTGGATCGCCAGCACGTAGTGTGATAAGGTTATCGCCTGGTCAGCGAATCGTCAAATTATCACCCCGCTCTCGCGAGCGGTCGCGAACAATTAGGCAACAAAAACCGGTTTTGTCAAAGGAATTCGAAGCGAAGAACGAGCCGGTGGGACGAGAATCGGCGATTGGCACGGCTGAAAGGGCGAAACGGCGCCCGCCGAGACGAAAAATACCCCTTGCATTCGGGGTGTGAGGGTTTATAATTTTGGGTTTGCCGAGCCCGCGATGGCGGTGGCTCATTGAGGCAAGTGAAGAGAAACGAAAACAAATTCAACTTTAAGTCTTAACCGAGACCGAGGTGGCCGGAATGTCGGTGGCCAGTGGGCAACTCCCGGAGTGGCCCGCGGAGGTTGAGAAGCAAAAAACCTATGCTGACGATGGAAGAAGCCTTAAAGCAAAGCGACATGCGCTTTGCGGAGGGGGAGATAGTCAAGGGAACCGTGATTGAAGTCCGCCCAAAGGAAGTGCTGGTGGACATCGGCTACAAGAGCGAGGGGGTTATTCCCGCAAACGAGTTTGAAGACATCAAGTCGGTCCAGAAGGGCGACGAGGTCGATGTCTTAATCGAGCGACTGGAGGACAAGAATGGGATGGTTGTCCTCTCGAAAGAGCAGGCCGAGTTTAAGCAGAACTGGGAGAGGATTCTAAGCATCTGCAATGAAGGGGGCACGGTCACCGGACGAGTTAAGGCGGTTGTCAAAGGAGGACTGCTGGTGAATATCGGCGTTGAGGCGTTTTTACCGGCTTCCCAAATTGATATTGTCCCACCCAAAAACCTGGCCAGTTACGTCGGAAACAGCTACGAGTTCAAGGTCGTCAAGATCAATCAGGAGCGCCAGAACATCGTTCTCTCGCGACGAGAGCTGATCGAGCAGGAGCGAAACGAGAAGCGGAGCAAGTTGCTCGATGAGATGACGCCTGGGGATGTCCGGAAGGGGACTGTCAAGAATATCACCGACTTCGGGGCCTTCATTGACCTGAATGGGATTGATGGGCTGTTGCACATCACGGACATGAGCTGGGGCCGGATCAATCATCCGACCGAACTGCTCCAGGTCGGCCAGGAAATCGATGTCGTTGTGCTCGACGTCAATCGGGAGAAAGAGCGTGTCAGCCTGGGGCTGAAGCAGAAGATGGAGAATCCGTGGGAGCGGATCGAACAGAAGTATCCCGTTGGGCAGAAGGTGGCCGGCCGAGTCGTCAATCTTGTCCCGTATGGGGCTTTCGTCGAACTGGAGCCCGGGGTTGAGGGATTGGTCCACGTCACGGAGCTCTCATGGACGAAGCGAATCGCCAAGCCCTCCGATGTGCTCAAGGTCGGTCAGGAAATTGAAGCGGTGGTCCTTGGCATTAATCGGGAGGAGCAGAAGATTTCGTTGGGCATTCGGCAGCTTGAGGTGAATCCTTGGGATAGGGCCGCCGAGAAGTATGCTCCCGGCACGAAGGTCCAAGGGAAGGTACGCAATCTCACCAGCTATGGCGCCTTTATCGAGCTGGAGGAGGGGATCGATGGAATGGTCCACGTTTCCGATATCTCGTGGACGCGCAAGATCAATCATCCTTCGGAGGTGCTGAAGAAGGGTGAAGAGGTCGAAGCGATCGTGCTCGAGGTCGATCAGGAAAATCAGCGGATCGCGCTTGGGGTCAAGCAATTGACGGAAGACCCATGGGAGAAGATCGACGAGCTTTATAAGGTTGGGGATCTGGTTACCGGTCAGGTGACGAAATTGGCCAGCTTCGGCGCGTTCGTTGGGCTGCAGCATGATATTGACGGCTTGGTCCACATCTCTCAGGTCAGCGAGGATCGTGTGGACAAGATTAAGAACGTGTTGAAGGTCGGGCAGGAAGTGACAGCCCGTGTGATCAAGATCGATAAGGCGGAGCGCCGGATCGGGCTTTCCATTAAGGCGGCCAATTACACGAACGAGCAATTGGAGGCCGAGCAAGCCGTATTGGATTCGCTCAAGCCCGGGGAAGACCTTGTGGCGTTGCAGCATGCCTTTGACGCTGCGGACGAAGCCAGGCAAGATTCGGAGCCCGAAGAGGAAGAGAAGAGCAAAGGAGAATAACTCACTTCGGGATTTGAACGGCCACGGCGGGCTGCGTGTTGGACGACAGCCCGCCTTTTATGTACGCGGGAGCTTTGAATGACATCAACGAGCTACAACGAACTGGATTGGCGTGGGTTAATTTCGGATTGCACCGATGCCGAAGCGTTGCAAGAACGGCTCATGCAGGCACCGGTGACGCTTTACGGGGGGTTTGACCCCACTGCCGATAGCCTGCATGTCGGCCACTTGCTTCCATTGCTTGTCCTTCGGCGATTTCAGAAGGCGGGGCACCATCCTATCGCGTTGGCTGGTGGTGCGACCGGGCTGATCGGTGATCCCAGCGGCAAGACCTCCGAGCGGCAGCTCCTGACTCGGGAGGAATTGGCCGGCAATATCGCGTCGGTCAAAAAGCAGCTTGAAAGGCTGCTTGACTTTGAGACGAGCGCCAACCCAGCCCGGTTGCTGGACAATTCGGATTGGATTTCCCCCTTTTCCTACCTCGATTTTCTGAGGGATGTCGGCAAGTTTTTCTCGATCGGCATGATGCTGGCCAAGGATAGCGTTCGTTCTCGGATGGAGGACCGCGAGAGCGGGATCAGCTATACCGAGTTCAGCTACATGCTTCTTCAGGCTTACGACTTTTATCACCTTTTGCGGGAGCATGACTGCGAGCTGCAGGTGGGGGGAAGCGATCAATGGGGCAATATCACAGCCGGCATTGATCTTTGCCGGAAAAAGCTGGGGCGCGCAACCTACGGCTTGACCGTGCCGCTATTGACCAATGCGGACGGGACAAAGTTCGGCAAAACGGAAAGCGGGGCTGTCTGGCTCGACCCCAACAAAACGAGTGTCTATCGCTTTTACCAATATTGGATCCGTACTGACGACCGCGATGTGGTTCGGTTCTTGAATTACTTTACGTTCCTCTCTTCGGATGAAATTGCCGAGCTCCAACGCCGCCACGAGCAGTCGCCGGAGCGCCGTGATGCGCACAAGGCCCTGGCCAAGCACTTGACTGAAATGGTGCATGGGAAGAGTCAAACGGAGGAGGCGATCCGTGCCAGTGAGATCCTGTTCGGCGGCGACTTGGAGGGTGTGTCCGAGGCGACCTTTGCCGAGATTGTCGATGAGGTCCCGACCTCGGAGATCCCAAAGGAAAATCTAAGCGGGGCCGGTCTGAGTCTGACCGAGCTGCTGGTGCAGGTCCAAATGGGAGCGTCAAAGGGTCAGGCCCGGCGTGACATTCAGGGTGGCGGCATTTACGTCAATAACATCCGGCATTCCGATCCGAATCAGTCCATAACGACCGAGCGCCTGCTTTTCGGAAAGCATCTCTTGCTACGCAAGGGCAAGCGCAACTACATGGTGGTCACCGCCCGATAGGGCAAGCGACACTGCCATTAAA
>CAYUWI010000166.1:0-3590 GCA_964448275.1 uncultured Gammaproteobacteria bacterium
ATGACCGAAATGATCGGTCTCAACCTTCACCGGTGTTGTCTCTTCCACGAAGTGGATGCCCTCTTCTAGGGCCTTGGTGACCTCCTCATGGTTCAAGGTGTAGCTTGGGGCATCGATCAGGCGACGGCGGTAGACAATGGTGGCCCCGCCCCAACTCTGGAGTAACTCTTGGATGCGGGGTGGGCGATCTTGAGCGGCGGCCGCTCGCCTTTCAGCACGGAGGAGGCGGGCGTGCTCGAGGAATTCGTCGGCTGTGGCGCGTTCCTCTTCGTTCCAGGCCGCGCGAACAGCTGCTTCACCCCGTTCAGCCACCAGGGTCTCATAGCGGGCCAGGAACTTCTCTACTTGGGAGGGATAGTAGGCCAGGGACTCGGTCGCGGTATCGATAGCGGTGAGTCCCCCGCCGATGACCACGATCGGCATGCGGACCTCGAGGTTGGCCAAGCTGTCCTCTTTGGCAGCCCCAGTCAGTTGCAGGGCCATCAAGAAGTCGGAGGCCTGACGCACACCTCGGGCCAGCCCGTTTTCCATCGGGATAACATTGGGGCGACCCGCACCGGCGGCGAGCGCGATATGGTCGAAGCCGTAATCGAAGGCATCCTCGAGGGAGAGGGTACCGCCGAAGCGAACCCCACCGATCATAGCGAAGTGTTGGCGGCGTTCGAGCAATAGCCGAACGATCTTGAGGAAATTCTTGTCCCAGCGCGCTGTGATCCCGTACTCAGCAACCCCCCCGAAGCCGGCCATAACCCGCTCGTCGAGGGCCTCATAGAGGGTCTGGGTCTCTTTGACGGGCTGAAACGGGACGTGTTCGCCGGTTGCTGTGACCCCAGAGAGGCTCTCAGGCAATGGTTCGATCTTCAAGCCATCGATGGCCACCACAGTGTGGCCTTCGTTCATGAGGTGGTGTGCCAGGGTAAATCCGGCTGGTCCCAGCCCCACGACCAAGACCTTGTAGCCACTTATCGGCTTGGGTAGCGGACGGCAGAGGTTGAGGGGGTTCCAACGGGTTAGCAGACTGTAGATCTCGAATCCCCAAGGAAGCTCGAGCACATCCTTCAAGATCCGGGTCTCTACCTGTGGGATATCGACTGGTTCCTGTTTCTGGTAGATACAGGACTTCATGCAGTCGTTGCAGATGCGGTGGCCCGTCGCGGCGCACATTGGGTTGTCGACTGTGATCATAGCCAACGCACCCACTGGTACCCCGCGCCCTTTCAAGGTGTGCATCTCGGAGATCCGCTCCTCGAGCGGGCAGCCGGTTAGGGGAACATTGAAGGGACTGCGCTTGAAGGCCCCGGTTTTAGAGTCAAATAGGCCCTTAGAACAGCTGTCTTTACCCTGATTGTGGCACAAGATACAGTAGTTGACTTCACCGAGTGCCCCGGTGAGGTCGGTTCCCGAGTCGGTCAGACCAAAGCCGTCACGGCGACGCTGCCGGTCTTTCGGCAGGCGCAACATGGTCACCCCGTCATGTTCGATCGTTTCCACTGGGATCAGATGGTAGGGATCGATCTTGGCCGGGGCCTTGAACAGTACACCGTTAGCGTGGCGGACCTGCCCTTCCGGGGTATGGACAGCCCAGGCCGCATAGCGGCGGGCAATATCGAGCTCCTCAGCATGGGCCACCTCATCTTCCCGCCAGGCCATCACCTGATGGGCGAAGCCTAACTCAGTGAACCCCTCCCCCAATAAGGCTGCTAGCTGGCGGCCCAAGGCCTCGCCGTCAAACTCGGCAGCTTCTTCCGGCTTGATCTTCTTGGCCGCTTGGCGTTGAACGAAGAGCCTTCTGCAGGTATAGAGTGGGGCGAGGTGACCGTGGCGAGCCGCAAGGCTTTCGACCTCAGCACTGATACCAAAGAGTTCCCCGAGGAATTCCTCGAGGTGGGGAGCTAGCTCAATAAGGAGCTCACTCTCTACCTGGGCATCGAGTTGTTTTGGCTGGGCTCGGGCAGCGAGGAGCCGATTGGCCAACTCTTGGTCGGCGTGAGCCAAATGCTCCAAGAATCGGCGGTCAAGACGCGCTAATCCCTCGCGTTCATAGAGATCGGTGAAGGCTAGGCCGAAACCGAGTGTGTGGTCGTCCATCGTGTCTACGTTGTTCCCCTTTGATCGCTCTCGTTTCGACTCTCTCTATACCACGATTCTAGTGAAACCGCGGGTGTGCCGGGGCCCCCTTAGGAAGTCAGTTCGTCCTCTAAGCTGGTGGCCTCTTGTATCAGGTGATGGATCTCCTTCTTATGGCGCTGCAATCCGTGCAGACGAGCCGAGAAGTTTTGGATGATCACAAAGAGATCCTGTGTCAGCTCGGTGGCTGGAGACAGGCTTTCGGCATTGATCACCACGATGTCGGTGCCGTGTTGCTTACAGAAGTGCTCGAACCAGTCGAACCCAAATCGGACCAGGCGGTCTCGGTGCGCGATGACGATCTCCGCGACCTCTCCCTGTTCAACCCTTTCCATAAGCTTGAGGAAGTTCTTGCGCTTGTAGTCGAGGCTACTACCGATATCGCAGAGGCGTTCTGAGATGGCCCGGCCTGATTCGATACAGAAACGCTCTAACGCTTTCTTCTGCTGGGCTAGCTCGTTTTGTTGTCCTGAGCTGGAGACGCGGCAGTAGACAATCACGTCCCGTTTCCGAGGTGGGGCACCGATCACCTGAAGATACTGATCATAGGTATAGTACCGTCTATTGGTCTTTGTTCGGTAGGCTGTCAGGATCCCTTCACGGTCCCAGCGTTGGAGAGTCTGCGTACTTCGACCGATCATGCGGCCGAATTCTTTTGGCTTATATACCTTCATAGCACAGACATTCTACTCATCGTGGTTGTTCTCTTGGGGTTTAGGCTCGAGCTGCTCCCGTTGGGACGGTCGCTCCGTATGGGCAACCATACGATGCCCTACTGGAGCCCTTCCTGCAAGGATAGCTCGTATAGGCAACCTCCAAGAGGATTTTTAGAAGGGATGGACTGTATCGAAGCCCCCTAGCCGAGGCTAGGCTCCGAGTAAGGCCAGAAGGCTATTAACTCCTAGGACGAGCGCGATCCCGGAGAGGATCCCAGGGTGGTATCGTTGAGTTGTAGGCTGGACACGACCGGTTGGCCCAATGCCCGAGCAGGCAATAGACAAAAGAAGCGGGACATCCCTGGGGTACAAAGGGTCCATATTGACAGCACACTTTAGTCAGAAGTAGCTTAACCGACATCTTGTCTTTTCGACTTGTTCCTCACCTTGCAGTAGAGATGTTTCCCAAGCCCTCCCGAGAAAGGCCAAATTCCTATAGGGGCTTGGAAGCGGAATTCCTCAGGGCTCATTCAAGTCGACTCAATTCATACGATGGGCAAAACAATGCAAAAGACTAGCTATCTCGTCGGGGGATTGCTTCTAGCAGCGATCCTGGGGCTTAGTGGTTGCTCCTGGACCAGTGAGACTCAGGGAGTCGCCGCGGAGACCGCCGAGCAACAGCAGAGGCAGCGGGCTGTCGCCGCCATCGAGGCCGCCGAGCAAGCGATTGAAGCTACCCGGAACCAGACCGGCGGCGCCGGGGTCAGCGAGGCGGCCACTTCCAGCCTCCAACAGGCCAAGGCGAAG
>CAYUWI010000167.1:0-3568 GCA_964448275.1 uncultured Gammaproteobacteria bacterium
CTTGTCGGACGAGACGTCGCCATGTGGCATGGTGACGTGAAGGCGAGCGCCCGGGCGGCGATCCTCCGTGATCCGCCGGATTGTCTGCTGACGACCCCCGAGTCTCTGGAGCTGATGCTGATCTCGGAGAAGGTGGATGTCCGACGCTGTTGACCAAGGCGACAAGCGGCATGACTTTCTATCGAATTGATATTGATGGGCAAGAATAGATCCCATGCCAGGAGAAGTGATGCACAGGAGCCCAGACGAGCTCCAACGGTTTGACGCGGGTTAAATAGAGGAGAACGAATGACATGTGGACATCGAAAACTTGCCCCTTCCCAAAGAGGAGATGTCCTTGAACCGCACTGAAAACTCGCCGCCATCCATGAGGACGGTGAGGACCCCGTCCTCGCCAGAAATCGGGACGGTACTTAGCGCCCCATCGGTTTCCACGCCTTCGAGCTGGGTGAGGCCCAGTCGGATCTTTGGCGAGCTCGGTGCCGCCGCCAGGCGAAAGCGCGCTTTCAACACCTTGGTGGCCGCCGTCGCACCGGCAGCCTGAGCCCAGGCGAAGCGAAGGCGACGCATCCCCGAGGAGTCCGTTTGGGCCAGATGGGTGACGTACATTCCCTCGGCCTGATCGATCGGCTATTGCGGATACCGTCGACCTCGACGGCGTCGCTCATGTTCAGAAAGCTGTCACCCCTTGCCTCCGGCCGAGAAATCGGAAGATGTGCTGACACCGCTGATGGACTTCCAGGGTTACCGGTTGAGCGAAATCCCACATCTTGGATTCCGACGTTCGCGGGCGCACACTTGAGTCCGGGCGTTTATCGAGCCGAGGAAGTAGGCCCGCCTATGGATGTGCTTGGGCTCGGTCGAGCCCAAGTGAACGGGGAGGACCGGGCTCTACGGACTACTTTAGGCCGCGATCGATCTTAAGCGCGGTTTTTGGTTTGACGCTTCCCCGAGCTCTATCCCGGGGTGGGGGGTATGAAACGCTTGAAGCAAAGCCGAAAGAGAAGCGAGACTGCCTTCAGTCGAACGGATTTATTGGCGGTTGCGACTGTCATGGTCTTGGGGCTGTTTTTGTTGGCGGGGTGTTTTCCGGAGGCCAGAGAGGAGGCGCAACGGGTCAAAAGCAGAAGCAATCTCAAACAGGTTGGGATTGCGTTTAAGATGTTCGCTACCTCTCATGATAAGCGTCCGCCGATGCTGGTGAGCTCAAAAAACGGCGGAGCACGTGAGGTGTTTGAGAACGAGAAGGAAGGGCAAATCTGGAAAACCTTTGCTGCCGTTTCCAATGAGCTCGGGAACGCTCCAAAGATCTTGGCCGATCCGGCCGATGAAAAGACGGTTCCCGCCGAGACGTTCAATGAAAGGGGAGCCAACAACCAGGTGCTTTTCGATGGCAATGAGCACACTTCCTACGGAGTGGGGTATGCGACGAGAGCCGACGATTTTAACATGATTATGGCTGGCAATCGCCATCTCGAAGGAGGTGACTCTGGCTTCTCTTATTTGAACAGTCAGATCGGCGCCTTAGGAGCCGGTGATGGAGACGTCTCTTGGGCAAAGGCCGTCCATGACGGCGACGGCAATATCCTGCTCGGGGATGGTTCCGCCCAGACAATGACCACTCAAGAATTAAACGCGCAATTGAATAAGTCAGGGGATCCGGACCTCAAAGACAACCCCTCCAGCGCTAATCCCTGGGCACAGCCCGGGAACGATGGCGATGGGTGAAGTAGCAGAGAGGTTTCTGCCGGAGTGAGCTCGATAGGCCTTGATTGTTTCATAGCGACCCGCGAATCGTCTTTGTGATTGCTTCTTTGAACAACCGGTGTCCGTCATATCGGTTTGCAAATCAGACTGTTGATAGGAGAACAAGACGGATCCGCGTTTATCGATCATAAAATGGCGAAAAAAACAGGAAAGCGTATGACTGAGCGCACAATGATTGGGCAATCAGTTGCTGGCTCATGGGTTCGAAGCGAATTCGTGCGACTGGCATTTTTGATCGTCGTAATTTTGTTGACCGGTTGCAGCGGCGCAAAACCCCACCCGGAAAAGGCCACAGACAAGACGCAGTCCTTGATCAAGGAGTTTTCGGAGTCCGAAAGCGGAAATGTGCGGAACAATGCAAAGATCGTCTTGAAAAGCCTTAAGAATGGAGAATTCCAATCCGCCGTCAAGTGGCTGCGTTCGATTCAGGCTCAGGATTTGACGTCCACGGAAGCAGATCGTCTTAAAGAGGTTTTTGCAACGTTAGAGGACGAATTAGAGAGTATTGAAGAGAAAGGAAGTCAGAAGGCGCATGATGCGCGCAGGCTTTTGAAGAAGATACAGCGTATGGGGGAATAACCATCTCGTTTGACCGGTGCTTGCGAGAGAAAAGCGCGGCGTGGTTCGTCCCTTCAGGGCGCTTGGCGTGACCCTTCCCTTACGATCAGCGAAGACAAGCCGTTCATTTTAGGATGGTCCTTGACAATATGGATCAAAAATGAAGCGAAATCGAACGCCCGCTTTTACCGCGGCGACTCGAAGTAGCTTGTGTTGGAATTGCAATCGCTTAAGGCGCCTCTTGCCCGGGCGGTTCATCCGGCGCAACAAAAAAAGCCCAACTAGGCTTTCTTTCTCGCCGATAAAGGCAACGCCCTTCACGAAGCCTATTCATTTAGGAAAATAATCGGAGCGAAGTCGAAAGCTTATGGTTAGCTGCGTCTCATATGATTCAATTGCACGCTTTGGCTCTTGGGAGTAGTGACATTGCGATACTGGTATTATGCTGGATCATTTAAAACTTGAGGATCACGGATGAAAAGCACCATGGGTGCTACAACAGGCAATAGATAAGACATGTCGTGTGATTTGCTCTGGTTCGGCACGGTAGTCCTGCTGATCGTTCCGTTTATCGCCTTTTGGGCGCCGGACTTTCGTGGAGACGCTTACATTCGTCGTTGCGAACAAAACCTTGGGCGCCTTTTGCTTGAAATCCAAACCGTCGAAAATCGCTGGCACGCCTACAGTGATC
Source organism: uncultured Gammaproteobacteria bacterium (assembly GCA_964448275.1). Taxonomy (GTDB): domain Bacteria; phylum Pseudomonadota; class Gammaproteobacteria; order Thiohalorhabdales; family CAYUWI01; genus CAYUWI01. The sequence continues at coordinate 3,017 of CAYUWI010000167.1, forward strand.
ATTTGAAATCTTTCCTCACACTTCTTTCATGGCCATTCGTGGTAGCAGCGATTCTTGCCTTCTTAACGTCAGACAAATACGATTTGAAGTCTACTGCCAACCAACTCGGCGATATCGTCGATTGCGGAGTCCCATTTGCCTTCCTCGGTTTTTTGGCAGTCGGAACGTTAGTGGTCTGGATGAAGCCGATTCCGGGGGAACATCTGACCATTAGAAAGGACGGCATTTGGCATCGGGGATGCGCTATCCCTATCAAGCAACTCCACTCGGTAGAGTTCACGCACAAAGGCAAGCTAAAGTTTTGTTGGCCGCACGAGGTCCCCTCGACCCGACGCCAATTGATCAAATGCACGATTCCGAGCAGTTTCATTAAAACGGTTAAAGACACCTTGGATCCGATCATCCCCGAACATGCGAGGAGTTGGACTCCGACTGATTCAAGCCTACTGTAAAATGAAAACTAGGGAAGGGTCCACCGAACGCGATACTCGTCGGCCTTTTCTTTTGGAGGACTCGACACGAACATTCTGGATGGCGGCAAGCTGGTCTTTG
>CAYUWI010000168.1:0-281 GCA_964448275.1 uncultured Gammaproteobacteria bacterium
CGGTGGTCATCGCCGCGATCACCTCCTGCACGAATACCTCCAACCCTGAGGTCATGGTCGCGGCGGGCCTGGTGGCACGGAAGGCGGCCGAGCGGGGGCTGCAGAGTAAGCCGTGGGTCAAGACCTCCCTCGCGCCCGGTTCCAAGGTCGTCACCGATTACCTCCGCCAGGCTGGCCTGCTCGACGACCTCGAGGCCCTCGGCTTCAACCTCGTCGGTTACGGCTGTACGACCTGCATAGGTAACTCTGGACCCTTGCCTGAGCCCATTAGTGAGGCGATC
>CAYUWI010000168.1:291-3538 GCA_964448275.1 uncultured Gammaproteobacteria bacterium
TCGGTTCTGTCCGGCAACCGCAACTTCGAGGGCCGCATCCATCCGGAGGTCCGGGCTAACTACCTCGCGAGCCCGCCCCTTGTTGTTACCTACGCCCTTGCTGGGACAGTCAACATCGACCTGCCCCACCAACCCCTTGGGACCGACGCCCACGGCCGTGCAGTGTACATGCGGGACCTGTGGCCCTCCCAGGAAGAGATCCAGACAATGATCGACCGGTGCGTCAGCAGCGAGCAGTTCACCACCGAGTACAGCAATGTCTTCGAGGGCTCCGAACAATGGCGACAGATCGAGACGACCGGCGGCCCCCTCTACGACTGGGACCCTGAAAATACCTACATCCAGGAGCCGCCGTTCTTCCAGGAGATGGGGCTTGAGGTCCCGCCCATCCACACCATCCGGGGTGCCCGGTGCCTGGTCAAGGTCGGGGATTCAGTGACGACCGACCATATCTCCCCCGCGGGGGCGATCGCCAAGGACTCGCCGGCGGGGCAGTACCTGATTAGCAAGGGGATCGAGCCGAAGGAGTTCAATAGCTACGGCTCCCGCCGCGGCAACCATGAGGTCATGATCCGCGGGACCTTTGCGAATGTCCGGGTGCGGAACCATCTCGCCCCCGGGACCGAAGGGGGATGGACAACGGACTTCCTTGAGCTGGACGGCGGGCAGGTCAAGCCGATCTACGACGCCGCCATGCACTACCAAGCCGAGGGGGTACCGCTCGTAGTCCTTGCAGGCAAGGACTACGGTATGGGGAGCTCCCGTGACTGGGCGGCGAAGGGGACCTACCTGCTCGGGGTCAAGGCCGTGATCGCCGAATCCTTCGAGCGCATCCACCGCTCGAACCTCGTGGGGATGGGGGTTCTCCCCCTCCAGTTCCGCCCGGAGGAGAATGCCAAGGCCCTTGGCCTGAGTGGCCAGGAGGTCTTCGACATCGAAGTCCCGGAGGACCTAAGACCAAGCCAGGAGCTGACGGTTACCGCCAAGGATCCCGACTCCGGCGAGACCAAGACCTTCTCCGTTATCGTCCGGGCCGACACCCCGGTGGAGGTCGAGTACTACCGCAACGGCGGGATCCTCCACACAGTCCTGCGAAAGCTGGTCCAAGAGGGCTAAGCCCTCGATAACCTTCCAAGGAGACTGCCAATGCGCCCACTCGGCATGCTACTCATTGGTCTCCCCCTCTTGATGGGAGTCGGTGTTGGCCTAACCTCAGTGGAGGCCAATCCTACAAACTGCGATCCAGACGATCAGCGGGGAGCGGTCTCCCTCACCATGGAGGGCCACAGGTATGACACCTTTCGTGTATCGATGGTTTGCGCGGGTGAGGTGGTGGCCGAATGCACAGCAACGGTCGATATTGGAGATATCCCTCCAGGGGAGGTGATCGGGACGGCCTCTTGCCACGATGGCCCCAACCCAATCCCCAATGAGAGCGACGAGGGCCGATGCCAATTGTCTCCGGGGAACGGGAACTCGGACGATGCAAAGGCACTTACCTGGGGCTGCGGGTAGCAGCCGCCTAGCCCTTACGTCACGGGGAAAGTGAGGTAGTCGGGTAGTGAGAAGCCATAAGAACACCAGAAGGCGAAGGCTTAGAAAGCGGCTAAACGGCCAGAGGCAGCGAAGCCGGCGGCGGGAATGGGCGTCCAAGCGGTTGAAGAACAACGCCTGATATCGATTTTGGGACCTATAACCCGTTGCGTGCGGCTTCGCTGCGCTCCAGCCGAAATGACCACTCACACATCAAGGACGTAAATCCTAGCGAAATAGCTTATACAGTGTCCCCTGATCGGGCAGTCCGGTAACGTCAAGATCGTTGTCGCGCTGGTATTCTTTGAATGCAGTGCGTGTTTCCTTTCCATAGACTCCGTCTATCTCTCCTTCATAATATCCGAGTTCGGCCAAAGCCTTCTGCGCCCGTCGCAGGATCTCCTCATAGAGCGCAACTGACTTGTCTCCGGCACTCACCTCGACCACCTCTGACTTTTCCTGCAACCGCATCGGGGCGACTGAAGAGGTCATGGCCCCAACAGCTGCTGCAAAGGCGTCCTTAGGGTGCTTCTGACAGTAATTCGAGAGGAAGGTGTCTAACAGTCCGAAGCCCTGCCACGGGATAATATCGACCGTGTCCTCGTTGAATTGATTGTAGGCAGAGAGGTAGCCGTAGATCCAACCGACGAACAGCGCGTAGTCTTGTGATTTTTGGTCTTTTCGTGCTCTGGTGAACTGTTTGCAGGGCTCGCTCCCTACACCTTCAAGGGCAAATGGACCTTCTTCTCCAGCCGCCTGCGCTCCATACGGCGATAGCAATAAGAGGAGTAATGCACCAAGTATTCGAATCATGACTACTCACCGGGGTAGTGTAATTTGGTCAGCGAATCGTCACCGAGAGTATCGAGACATGACCAGCACTTCAAGCCGGGAGGCTGACGGAAATCCCCTACCACTCCACCCCAACGGAGATCCACGATGCGATTGAACATCCTTGCCTTTGCCGTCACCTGTGCCCTGATCTGGGGCGTGGGTCTGTTCCTGCTCACCTGGTGGGTCATTGCCTTTGAGGGCGCCTCGGCCGCTCCTACCCTGATTGGCCGTGTCTACCGTGGTTACGAGTTGACCCCGGGCGGATCGGTCATCGGGCTGGTCTGGGGCCTTTTGGATGGAGCCATCGGTGGGGCGATCTTCGCGGCGCTATACAACTGGCTGGTCGGCAAGTTCGGCGGCGATTGAAACCAAATGCACTCGCTTCCTGCTCTATCCTCAGAGCGTCTTAACAAACTCCAAGTTTGTGTTGTTATGTGTTCCCGGCGTCAATCTCCTTGAGTTCGGTCACTGGCGCATGGGGTGATAGCTCATGGAGGGCCGCCCGGAATTCCGGCAGGGTTGCCTGGGCCAGTTCCCGTAGGTGGTCATGGTGGGTGAAGAACAGGATCTGGGTGAGCCCGGAGAGCTCACCAAGGACCTCCAAGGTGGCCCGCGCGCGGGCATCGTCAAAGTTGATGAGCAGGTCATCCATCACCAGTGGGAGCGGCTCCCGCTGGGTCAACTGCTCCTCGAGACTGGCCAAGCGTAAGGCGAGATAGAGCTGGTCCTCCGTCCCATCTGTCAGGCCTGCAAGGGGGACCAGGCTCCCGTCCGGGCGCCTCCCCCGTAAGACCAGCTCGTCCCCCTCGTCGAACTCGGTGTCGAGGCCCTCGAAGGAGCCCAGGGTGATCCGCTGGAAGAGGGCTCCCGCCCTCTCCAG
>CAYUWI010000169.1:0-3513 GCA_964448275.1 uncultured Gammaproteobacteria bacterium
GGCCCAAGCCGAGACCGGATCCTTGGTCTCCCGCTCCTTCCGCCAGAACTCCAGCAACACGTTACGGCAGTAGGGATACTTGGGCCGTACCGGGCTGTAGGGGTACCAAGACGTAGAAATGCCGCGCTGGCATCCGCGCGGCTCATAGTTGGGCGTGTCACTCCGGATCTGAGGCCAGTCGGTCTTCTGCAGCTCCCAAGTGATCAAGCCGTCCTTGACGAAGACCTCCCAAGAGCACGACCCGGAGCAGTTGACACTGTGGCTGGTCCGGATCGTGCGGTCATAGGACCAGCGACTGCGATAAAAGTCTTCCCAATCGCGCGGCTCATCCGCCACTCGAAACCAGCGGCCGCCTGCGCCTCTCCCTTCTTGCGTCCCTCGAGCCATTAGCTAACTCCTCTGCTCTACGTTACAGACGCTTCCACTTAGTGTTTACCTTGCTCACCTTCTTCGCTCTCCTCGACGTCGGCAATCCCGAACGCCTTACAGAAGGCGAGAGCAAACGGGCGGAAGTCCTTTGCGAGCCCGTAGATCGCCACGACCCCTTGGCGATTCTGGTCGTAGACCAGGTTCGCGACGGTGGCACGACCGATCGGATGGGCTACCTCGCCCTCACGGCAAGCATCTTGGTCTTCCTCGGTGAGGGCGTGGATCGATGCGTAGACCAACCCATTGGGGTGGATCTTCCACCACATCGTATATTCCCAGCCCCCGAGCTCCACATAGCCTTCATCCCCTTCGAAGCTCGGATCCTGGGGGTTGATTTCCCACTGGAACACTGGAATGGGACCCTCATACTGCTCCCCTGGGAGGGTCGGCCCGGCTGCCGGACCAGGGAGCTCCCCTTCCGGCCCCTCGGTCCCATAGCCGGCCTCAGTCGCAATATCGGGGCGGTTGAGCCCCCCTTCGTCCTGCTCGGGGCGATAGGCGGCCGCCTCGTCCAACCCCTTGCCGTAAGTAGCCGGCGTCTCCTCCCCAACACTGATGGGGTTGAGGGACTCACTGAGGATGTCTTCTTCGGGTGGATCGACATCCTCTTCCATCATCTCGACCTGGAGCGGTGTCAAGACACCGCCGCCTTTGAGCTCATCCTGATAGGGGCGCTTGACATTGACCTCGACCTTCTCGACGCCCTCGAGCAAGCTGACCCCTTCCTCAATATCCGTCACCATCTTCTGGATCTTCTCTTCGTACTTAGTGCTCGGCTTGAAGTCGATGGTCACGGTACCATTCTCGACCTGGATATACTCCACGAAGCCGCTGGAGACAACATCGCGCTGATAGCCAGGGAACTGTACACCCCGGAGCCGATCGCGGACGGTCTCCTCATTGAGCTCGGGTGGGGGGGCGTTACCCATCGGTACCTCCTTGCAAGCCTCTTAATGCATCGCCTCTGCTCGGATCGTCCCGTAGCCCACTACCGAACCAGTATCTCGGGCCGCTCAGCGAGGCGTAGTTGGGAAAGAAGCAAGGTATCTGGGAAGCAGACGCTGCGACTAAGGCGACTCCGCTCAAGGCTTGCTACCCAGCCCTCTCTCCAGCTCAGGTGGCTCATTGCGCCCACCCACTCTGGCAATTTGAAACCCAAAACGAATGTAAACTCAGTCTAGAAGTCAAGTGTGTCTATCCACGTTTTTTCTACTCCCACCTTCCGGCGATTGTCAACCCCATCCCCCCTCTCTTACAGCTCTCACAGCCAAACCAAAGTATTCCTTTTCTTTTCTTACTGTCAATAGCCATTTTTGGGGTCAGGTTTCCTATTTTTTGATTATACCCTCCCGATATACCCTCCCGACTATCCGGTCGCACATAAGGCCCATAATACTGTGTTCTCTCGACCAAAGCACTCCAGTAGATCAACCCAATCACCCAGTAGATGCCCGGTGAAAGCTTGCGCGGCAAGATGGCAGTATGGTATACACGCAACGAATTGGGAATCTGGACCGAAATCGTCCTGATTTGTAGGATATCCTTTGATCCTGTCCAGTTCAGTGTGGCTAACTAACTGGTGGAGCCGTAATTTCTAATTCAAAAGCAGGGGGTCATAGATGGAAGTACCACCAGCAACAACTATGGCACGAGCATCCGATGTCGGGGCCTATAAGGCCAGCTACAGCATAGCGGATGCGCTTGTACGAGGCATGTGGGGCGGGTGGATGTTGGCCATCGCCACGACGATGGCCGTCACCTTTGCAACCCAGACAGGGGTCCCCTTTGCCGGGGCGCTCGTCTTCCCCGCCGGGTTCCTGATCATCCTCATGCTCGGGACGGATATGATTACCGGCAGCTTCTCCGTGGTCCCGATGGCGGTCATGGCGGGCAAGACCGACATGGGCTCGATGCTCCACCACTGGGTGTGGGTCTTTATCGGCAACCTTATCGGGAGCGTGATCTACGGCGGGATCTTTGCGGTCTTCATTACGAAGTCGTATACTACCGATGGTGGGGCCATCGCCTCCACGATCATTTCGATCGCTGAGAAGAAAACCTTGGCCTACGAGCATATCGGCTTCGCCGCCGGGTGGACCGCATGCATCTTCAGCGCCATCCTCTGTAACTGGATGGTCTCCCTCGGGGGGATCCTCGGTCTGACCTCGGATAGCCAGATCGGGAAGCTCGCCGCCATGTACCTGCCCATCCTGATCTTCTTCTCGCAGGGCTTCGAGCACTGCATCGTCAATATGTTCGTCATCCCAACCGGGATGATGCTCGGCGCCGATATCAGTATGGGGCAGTGGTGGCTTTGGAATGAGATCCCGGCAACCATCGGGAATGCCCTGGGTGCTATTATCCTGGTAGCTGCCACCCTCCACTACACGCACGGCCGCGCAAGGGCATGACCCGGTTGGCCGGTCGGTTGAGGGTCTCCTCCTGGAGCACCCTTAATCTAATCTAACCCTTCAACTTAAGTAATTAAGTATTAAGGTAAGGGGGTCTGGCATAGCCAGACCCCCTTCTTTAGTTTCACCACTAATTTCACCGCTTTAATAAGCGAACACCAGGGAGTGTTCCTGGAGAAAGGGCCCAGCCCCGTGCAATTCCAGGGCCTGGGCGGGACTGAAGCATTTTCTTCGTTACTCGGTTTCAGCCGAATGGGCCATCCACCCCCCCACGCGGGTTACAGCCAGCAGCCACGTAATGCCCAGGCAGACCACCGCAAGCAGGATGTAGACCGAGAATCCATGGGCGTATCCGATCTTGCCTTCGGCGTCGACGAAGTAACCCAGTATCGGGGGAACCACGAATCCGCCAAAGGCTCCCAGACCGCCGACCAGACCGGCAGCCCCGCCGACCGCATGCGGAACCTCCTTAGGGACCAGCTTGAAGATCCCAGCATTGCTAACCCCCATACCGATGCCAACCAGGAGGGAGGCAATCAGGGAGAGCACAAAGAACTGGGAGAAGGTCATAGCCACCGCGCCGACCAAAAGGGTGGTCAGGGCAAGGGCGAGAACCCGTTCCCCTCCAAGGCGGTACGCAATCCCCCGGGGCCCTACAAATAGAGGGCAACGA
>CAYUWI010000170.1:0-3497 GCA_964448275.1 uncultured Gammaproteobacteria bacterium
AGCGCTGCTCGGTGCGGATCGAGCAGCGGAAAGCCCGCCGGGAGGCCATTGCCCAGACAATCAGAGATGCTCTGCAACAGGACACGTAACAAGCTACCTTACCTCACTTTGTCACCTTTTCGTCTGTTCGCTCTGGTTTGGAGAGCGCGACGATTGGCTCCACGATCTTTGCCGCCCCGGTTAAGCGGCTTCTGGTGGTCAACCTCCCATCCGTACCTTCCCGCGGTCCCATAGGCAGGCTTATAGATCCAATTGCCTTGATCGTCCTTCCGTCACAAGTTCGGATTGCGATCCTTAGTCGGATGAGCCTTCTGCCATGCCTTATTCGCTTTTTGGTTCAAAGACATTGGTTTTCCTTTCGTTTTGATTCCACATTCATTCTGGCCATTGTGCATTCTCTGCTTCGGGTTTACAATTTTATAAAAAGGTAAAACTTGTAAACCCAGGAGTCAAGCATGCTTGGAGACCGACTTAAGCTGGCTAGAAAGCGTGCCGGTCTTTCCCTTCGGGACCTCGCCGGTCTCCTTGACGGGCGTGCCTCCGCTCAAGCGATAGGAAAGTATGAGCGCGGCGAGATGACTCCAGCGTCAGGTGTGCTGATCGCCCTGTCAAAGGCACTTAATGTGCCTGTCAGCTATTTCACGAGCCCTATGGGAGCAGAGCTTGACGGGATCGATTTTCGTAGAAAGTCCGGGACTTCCGCGCGGGAGCGCGCGCGAGTTGAGGCCGAGGTTCTAGAGCATGTCGAGCGCTACCTTGTGGTCGAGGATATCCTTGAGCTCGACAGTGCTGAATGGGACAAGCCGTTCGCTCCGAAAGTCTTGCATGCTATAGAGCAAGCCGAGGAGCTAGCGGACCAGTTGCGCGAAGAATGGGAACTCGGAAGCGATCCTATATCCGATCTGACCGAGTTGCTCGAGGAACACGGGATCAAGGTTTTTGTTCTGAATTTACCGGAGAGTGTCTCTGGCCTCACTTGCCTTGTTAACCGCCAGACGAGCCAGATCCCGGTGCCGGTCATTGTCGTGAATGCCCATCACAACCTTGAACGGCGCCGCCTCACTCTAGCCCATGAACTGGCTCACCGTTTAATAGATCCCCGCTCGCCCTGTGATTTAGAGAAAGCATCGAGTCGATTTGCCGGTGCTTTTTTGATGCCAGCAGACCATGTGCGCCACGAAATTGGCCGCCGACGCCATTCATTCGGGTATCCCGAGCTCATCCAGCTCAAACGTCTGTACCGGGTCAGCGCAGCTGCATTCGTCGTACGCCTCGAGCAAATTAGCATCATTAGCCGCTCGACCTTGAGGCACATCTTCCAGACCATTGGTCGAAGCTGGCGCCGCGAAGAGCCGAAGCCCCTTAAAAACGACGGCACTTTCGAGACCCCGCAGCGTTTTGAACGCTTGTGTTACTGGGCTTTGAGTGAGGATTACATCTCCTTGCCCAAGGCTGCCGAGCTTCTCCGCAAGCCCGCAGATGCGATTCGGACTGAGTTTAGAGGGCCGGCAGTCGATGGCGGTCATAGTCAGTGACAGCTCGGTGATCATCGATCTGACAAAGGTTCAGCTGATCGAAAACGCATTCAATCTCCCTTACGAGTTTTATATCCCTGATGTCATGTTTGCAGATGAACTGGTGAGCTTGGGCAGCTATAGCCCACAAGATCTACTTGATGCAGGTTTGCGGATTGGTGAGCTTGATAGCCACGGTGTTGCCCTCGCGCTCACCTACCCGCGCACTTACTCCCATCTCAGCACCAATGACTGCTTTGCGTTGGCGCTGGCAGAGACTACCGGCTCGGTGCTTCTGACGGGCGACCGGAAGCTTACACAAGCGGCAAAGAATCGAGGCATCGAATCGCACGGGTTGATTTGGCTATGCGACGAGATGAACGACCATGGGACCGTGGATCGCTTCACCTTATGTCGCGCCTTGCAAGAGCTCGATCGCGATCCTTTGGTTCGTCTTCCAAGTACAGAGTTGCGGCACCGTATTCGAAAACTCGGGGGCCACCGCTGAGTGCCCAAGGAGTCCCCAAATTACTAGGGTCTGTTTGAGAACGCTGCGAGGAAGGCACACGAGTTGATGGGCGAGCGATATAAGAGATGCGCTCGCTCGCGTTATACAGCTGCGTAGCGAGGGTGCGGGGATGGAAGACGCACAAATTGTTGAAGAGGTGAGGAAGAAGCGATTCCTGATCGATGCGTTCTTGTACAGCGCTTCTCTACCAAGTGGAGGTGAGCCAGAAGGGACTCTTAAACACGCTGTAACAGGGCACTTTTTACAGGCGGTCGTGCTAGAACTCATCATTAAGACGTTCTACGAGCTCGATCTGAAGAAGCGTGCCCCTTTTACCCACGACGTCGAGAAACTCTATCAAGAGCTCCCGCGGGAGAGCAGAGCATTTCTAGAGTCGGCGTTTGACGAAGCGAGGGAGCGCCGAAGGAAACAGTTTTCGGGGGTCGAAGATGTGGAGTTTCACCCCCTTCAGGATGTTCTCCGAAATAATGAGATGACGGTGAAGAACTTCAAATATGACGCAATGGCTGTTCCGAGCAACTCATCTGCAGATGGTGATTTCTATCGGGCAGTGCTCCAGCACATCAAAAATAAAGCGGAAGAATCGAATGTATAACAACGGCATCTAGCGGACGGCAAAAGCACCGCCGTTGATGCTGATCATTATGCGCTATGAGGTAGGCCTCTATGTTTGAAGAGCTAATGAAAACTCTTAAAGGCCTTGAAAATAGGTCCGTATCGATTCCCATCGAACCAGATGAAAAGGGATACATCAAATTTCAACCGCAGGCAACCTCGCAAAGGGTTCCTGTCCATGTCGATGGAAGTCAAGGGCGGCAGTCACCGCACATACGTTCTTCCAACCCGCGCCGCTGAAGCAATGCAGCTTGAGATTCAGTGCGAAAATGTTCTGCTCGTTTTGCAGTGATCGGCAGTGCCTACTTTTGTCCGGCGTGCGGTTTCAACTCAGTGATACGGACATTTAATGATTCACTTCGGAAAATCAGGGCCAAGAAAGATGGAGAAGATGCTGTTCGTGCATCTTTGATTCAAGCGATTGGCAAAGACGAAGCAGAGCTAACCTAAAGTGGACCCATCCGTCTGCACAATCTATGGACTGCTCCCTGTTTGCAAGCGGTCCCTTCGGTTGGAGGAGGGACGGGTTGCGTTAATCTATTCGGCCTCAAGTTGGGGCTGCTTTCGGCCCCGGGCCGTGATGGAGATATCCGCGCCTGTCGCACCTGATTAGAGAGCCGGCTTCGTCGAGCCATTGTGCAGATCAGGTTTACAGCAGGCCGTTTCCCGTTTCCGCCATCGGCAAGGTCGCTTGCAATTGCTCGGGGTGATCGGGCTCTACAACCTATTGTTGAACGTTTTGCGCGATGCTTCGCCGTTCAGGCAGCGGCGGCTTCGGCACGGAATTCCTCACCGTGGGAGAGCACTGCCCAGGCCACGCGGGCCAGCTTGTTGGCCAA
>CAYUWI010000171.1:0-3473 GCA_964448275.1 uncultured Gammaproteobacteria bacterium
TGGGTTGTGCAATGATCCTGTTGAACCATCTCCAGTAAGATTTGTTAGGCGCTCTTAATGTATCTGAACACCTTCCAGCGTTTGTTCTCGTTTATCCTGATCTGGATAATGGCTTCGTTTGTCGCCTAGACAGCGAGAGAACGACCAAACAGGTGAGCCGGATTGACGTATGACCTTATTGTTTAGGAGTTGTCTTCTATTGATGCTGATGACCTCTCCGGCTGTGGCCAAGCCCTTCTGGGAGCAGGTCGGACAGGATTATTGGCGTTTTTATACCACTAATGACAACCTGCTGCCGCTTGCTGGCGGCTTCGCTGTGGCCGGGATCATGGCCAACACCAACATCGACCAGGAGTTCCGTGATGAGTATCAGGAAGACTGGCGAAGCTCGGGAACGGATGAGTATTCTGATATAGTCGAGCGGTTCGGCGACCGGCCGGTGTTACTGCTCTATGCCGGTTTGAGCCTCTTTGATCCGGACGAGTGTGAGTCGAGCATGTGCCGCGCGCCGATCGAGTGGGGGCGTCGTAGTATGCGTTCGGCGCTGGTGGGTCTCCCCACCCTCTTGGGTGCCCAGTATGTCCTCGGAGCAGCCCGGCCCTCAGATCGGGTGGAAGATGGTTCGCAGTGGGAGCCGTTGGATTTCAACGGCAGTGACACACATGCTGCCAGTGGTCATGCCTTTGTCGGTGCCTTGCCGTTCCTCAGCGCGGCCAAGATGGCCGAGCACTGGGTAACCAAGTCGGCGCTTTATACTACCTCGACTTTCACTGCGTGGTCGCGGGTCAACGATGACAAGCACTATCTTTCCCAGGCAATTCTCGGCTGGTTTATCGCCTATCGGGCAGCGACCGTTATCGACGAAAACAATCGCCAGGCCGATTCGACGCTTACCTGGATGCCCTACACCGAGGGTAAAGCGGTCGGCTTGGCCGTCAACTATCGGTTCTAACCCTTCAGTTCTAACCCTACTGAGCCTATCACTCAGGTCCGAACCCATTCCAATGGCCTGGTTCCCGGTTGCTACTCTGACTGCAGCAACCACGACCTCGGTTGTTATTGGAACCGGGTGACTGCTACGGCAGTGAGCCAGTCCAGCTCGTCGCAGAAGCAGCACTGTAATTTGATTCTACTGGAGGCCGCAACCCCGAACGGGTCACTCCTTCAGGTCTTTGGAGGGAGGGGTGGGAGCTGGGGGAGAGTATTTTGGATTTGAGACCCTTTGGCGAATGAAATGGAGTCGGTAGCGCTGGTCGGAGACCTCGCTGTCACGGACTAAGTCGGGATCAAAGACATCCCCCAAGTTGTAGCGTGCTAGGCCCAAGAGATTCCGTTTGTGGGCTTCTATGAGCCGGTGGTTGAATTCCCCTCGATCCACCGACCACTCCTCCTTGAAGATCTCCCATATCCGGCTGATAAACACCTTGTTACCAGTATCGGGGGGCAGACGATCGGCAACCTTTTGGACCGAGCTCGCAAATGTTTTTAGCTCAAGGGTCTCCATAGCACCCTCAGTGGTCTTTTTGTTGACTCCCTATCCGATTGATACTAGTTACTTGTATAACAGACCCAGATATACTGGGCAACCGCCATTGGAGGGGTCAATCGAAATGCAACTCAACACCACAGTGATCTATGGTAGTGTGCGCAGCAACCGCCAAGGTATCAAGGCGGCGCGATTCACCGTTCGCAAACTGCAAGAACGCGGTCATGAGGTGAGCTTGGTCGACCCTGACGAATACCGCATTCCCTTTCTGGACCATATGTACAAAGAGTATGGAGTTGGGGCTGCGCCAGGCCCAATGGAGACTGTCGCACAAATCTTGAGGGGGCTGATGGTTTCGTCGTTGTCAGTGGGGAGTATAATCACAGTGCGCCGCCGGAGCGAATATCTCTACAAGCCGAGCGGAATTGTCACCTACTCTGCTGGGCCGTTCGGTGGTGTCCGCGCCCTTATTACACTCCGCGCGATCCTCGCCGAGCTCGGCACGCCGAGCATTCCTAGTGCATTTCCAGTCTCCGAGGTGGGGAGCGCGTTCGATGCCCAGGGTACTGCGATCGATTCTTCATATGATCGGAGGATTGTCAAGTTCCTCGACGAATTCGAGTGGTACGCGACGGCCTTGAAGCGGGCCCGGGATGAACAGGGTTGCACGAAATACCTGCCCGCGCAGCAGGCGATCTGTCAGGGAAGGGCCGAAGCAGGCTAAAGTCCTGCAGAAGGTTATACACGATGGGATGTATGCCTATATGGGGGCCAAAACACCCCGAGGACTCGAAAAACACCAGGATGACTCAACATATTCCCGGTGAAGAAGTAGGTCTCCCGGTCATGGCCGCATAGCTTCTCGAGCCAATGGGTCTTGAGCTTCTGTAAGCATCCCTTGGTCGATTTGCCTTGTCGCCTGAGTTTCCGATATTGCTGAGCGAGCTCCCAATCAACGACCTTCAGGTGGTGAGGCTCCTTGGCACGACACCCCTCACACCAGAAGCAGTACCAAAAGCCGAATGGGATCTTCTCGAGCAACTTCCCATCTCGGGTCATGAAGAGGTCCCGATCCTTCAGTCCGGCGAGTTCTTCAGGGGTCCAACTCGGGTGCTCCTCTTCCCATTCGAAATCGAGGACCTCAGCCGGTTTGAATAGACTCAATGACCGCCCTTCCCGTTCCTGGGCTTCTTGCAGGTCACAGAACGAGGTGGTGGCAAATGGCAATATAAGGTCTCGCCTTTCCTGCCATAAGTCTTGTCGCGTCAGGGGTTTTTCTACGGTACTTTGGAGGGTCTCGAGATGAGGGCGATACGTCTCTGGTCTACGATCATTGCTTGAGGGACTAACCTGCACTTGTACCCACTGATACTTCTTAAATGGCCATCCCACTTCAAGCTTTCGGAATGGGACCGGGTGTAAACGAATGGGCCCCCTTTCCTGACTAATGCCCGCAATGCAAGCAGCCTTGTCCAGACGAGTGCTTGGGCTTGGATAGGTCTTGACCGTAATTAGGATATCCAACCAAAAGGGTTGATGACACTGATTTGCCATAGGGATTTGCTCTTAACCTGAGTACGAGATGCCAAGTGTTGTTCCGAGTGGGTCCCGTTGCAGGAAATCGCGCAAGCGCTTGCTAACAGACAGTATTCCGGGCGAATGAGTTGGCGGAGGGACTCAGGGGTGGGCGACAAGTGTGCTTTGAGATGGAGATCTAGCCACTCTCCAAGGCCTGATTTTCCGACCTGGAAGGTAGTCGCAATTGGCGGTCCTCTCGTAACAAGATCTCAATATCCTCGGCCGGTAGTGGCGGACTGAAGTAGTAGCCTTGTATTTCTTCGCAACCGTATTCACGCAGAAAACCTATCTGCTCTTCAGTTTCTACCCCCTCTGCCACGACTTTAAACCCTAAACTGTGCGCTAGAGCGATGATCCCTATGTGCCAACCTCCCGCCATACAGCCCCTGGTTGAGTTAAAGTAGATTTT
>CAYUWI010000172.1:0-3471 GCA_964448275.1 uncultured Gammaproteobacteria bacterium
CTTACTGGATGCCGTTCTTCGCCCCCACCGGGTACGGTTACCGCTTCGACGCGTTCGCGAATGTGCTGGTCTCTCTCCTCGATGTAGCAGACGCGCAACAGCGCTCGGCCGTAGACCGCTTCATCGACCAGGTGCGGCCCGAGACGCTGGCGCTGCTCCCTGCCTTCCACCCGGTCATCAAGCCAATGGATGAGGATTGGGAGGACCTGCACGTAACCTTCTCCTACACATTCAAGAACCACCCACACGAGTATCACAATGGGGGACTCTGGCCGATGATTACCGGCTTCTATGTGGCGGATCTCGCCCGGCGTGGCGAGACCAAGCGAGCCGGTACCTTCCTCGAAGGCCTCCATCAGGCGAACGCCCTGGAGATGGAGGGGGAACCTTGGAGCTTTCCGGAGTACGTGCACGGCCGCCACCTGACAGCAGGTGGGACTCACCACCAGGGCTGGAGCGCCGCAGCGAGCATCATTGGCGAGTGTGCGCTGGCAGGCTATCCCGTGTTTCGCGTCAACGGGTAATCATTCGCTTCGCTTTTGTCTCTCCACGAGAGGATGAGCACCGTCCGGCCGTGCCGGTGGAGGCTGCGGGTGTAAAATGACCGCCTAGAAGAAAACCAACCATTGTGAGCGCAAATTCCGCCACACCGCGAAACCAGAGCTCTCCGTAGTCAGGGAGTAGATCGAACACCGAAGGGCCGATCAGGAAACCGGCGACAAGCAGTAGGGTGACTCGAGGTAGTCGAGTGCAACGCCCGATGAGGTCGGTTAATAATCCCATCAGGAAGATAGCACCGACGGTGAGATAGATGGCGATCAGCTCATCCACGAACGGATACCCTCGCGAACCGGAGCGGCCCATCGGAAGCGGAGCACCGGAGGAGAATCAGGGTCACTATGGGAGGTCAGTGGGGGGTCAAGCGAACCGGAAAGGACGACGGTATTCACCCTGGAGCTTCATTCGCCGGTCGGCCTCAAATGCACGGATGAGCTCGTCGGTGGCCTCTAGGATCCCTCGGTCTCCGTGGACCCGGGGCAGCTCACCGCTCCAGGCGTCAAGCTCGTCTGGATATTTTACCGCCAAATGGACCAGGGCTGAGAAGAAGCGACGCAGGTTCACGATCAGGTCGAAAGGCTCCTGGTGGCGGGAGAGATCAAGGGCCTCAATAGACTCGAAGGTCACGCTGAAAGGTTGCTGGATCTCAGGCGGGATGAACAGCTCGTCGTTCCAGAGCTGGGTCCAGTCCAGGCGTTCGTTGGTCCGGTAGACATGATCGGCGTAGGCTCGTGGACTACCTATATGGACATCATAGAGGCCATCCAGGGCGTCGCCGAAACAGGCCTTGAGCCAGTTGGTAATGCGTTTAGTGTACTCTCCGGCACTCCCCTCCACAAGGTCGAGGGGATATTCCAGATCCCGATTGGCAGGATGGGACTTCATCCCCAAAAAGGTCAACAGCTCCTCCATAGTCCCCACCCCACCCGGATGGATCCGACCCCGATGGGATGCTCGAATGAAGGCCTCCATGCGTTTCTCCGCGTCGGGAAAGATCACCAGCTCACTGACCAGTCCGTTGGGAGCCTCAGCAGCGATAATTCCACGCTCACTAAAACCGATGTAGTCGCGGTAGATACCGCGCTTGTCATAATCTTGTTTGCCGTAGGCCACCACCGCGCCCTTGAAGGGGGCCTTCATAACCCCCGGGCCACAGCCAGTGATAAACTCAGTGCCGTTGGCAAGGGCATCCCAGTAGCCAGTCTCCTTGGCAAAGTCATACTCATCGCGACTGACAGCGTGGCCACCCCAGACAAAGCAGCGAGGTCGTGGGGCCCGATCCAATAGCGGCGTGCGGGCCAAAAAGCTGTGCACGTAACGGGAGTAGGCGGCAGGGTCGCTACCCAGCCCCGAGAAGGCGGGCTCGAGAATCCAATCCCGGACTGCCTGGGAGATCTGGCGCTTCTGCCGCTCCGGAAGATCGCCATTCAGAAGGGAGTCGCGAGGAAGGTCGGTACAGCGAAGGAACAGGCCGTGCTCCGTAGCTCGTGTAGCAACCTCCATTTCGGCAAACTTTTCCCGCAGTTCCCGCTTATCGTCGTTGTCCGCCTTATGGATATCGATCAAGGCAGCAATGGTCTCGCGCAGGCCGACGTTGGCCGCCTCAATGCGCTTGGCTATACGTTCTATGATCGCCCCCTTGAAGGTGCTGATACCTAGCACATCGGACCGGATCTCGACCTCCAAGGTCTCGGGGTCGCTGATAGAGACGCGATTCATTCTACCTCGCGATCCATGGGACCGGTGACCGCACCACCGGCTCGGAGAATTTGTTGTTCGATGAAGATCAAGTACAAGTCGCCAGGATCATCGCAGGGACATCAGGGGCAGACAGGGTCATCAATCAATTACGATACACGCAACACCTGCAGGGTGTCGGTGCCGCCGGATACGCCACTTTGGGCGGCACGAGTCACTAAGACCTCGTCACCGCGCGCCAACAGCTCCCGAGCAACGAGGACCTCGAGTGCTGCCTGCACTGCCCCAGCTGGGTCCGAATGACTCGGCTCAGACCCTAGGTGAATCGGATACACCCCACGATAGAGGGTTACACGGCCACAGACCCCAGCATAGTCCGTCGCCGCGAAGATAGGGACCCCCGAGTCGATACGCGACATCAATAACGCCGTGTGACCCGACTCAGTCAACGCCACGATGGCGCGCACGCTCGGATCTTCCGCCTCGGGATCGGAGAAGTGATGGTTGGCAGCGTACATCGCCGACATCGCAATTGTCTCCCCGGTGCGCCGGAAACGCTCGCGCAACCGGTGCTGCGAAGTGCGGGCCTTCGGGTCACGTTCGGTCTCCGCACAGATCTCTCCTGCCACCTCGATGACCCGGATAGGGTATCGCCCAACCGCAGTCTCGGCCGAGAGCATCATGGCATCGGTACCATCCAGCACGGCATTTGCCACATCGAAAACCTCGGCTCGGTATGGGCGAGTATTCTGCGTCATTGATTCCATCATCTCCGTAGCCACGGTCGCTATGCGATTCCTTGCGCGCGCCATCTCGATAAGCCGCTTCTGGTGGCCAGGCAGACGGGCATTACCAACCTCCACACCGAGATCGCCCCGCGCCACCATGATACCGTCGGCCCGCTCGATGATCTCTTCGATGTTCTCCAAGGCCTCATGGCGCTCGATCTTCGCAATCACACCGGCATTACTGTGGTGCTCTCTAAGCAGTGCGCGCGCCTCTTCGATGTCGCGAGCGTCACGCACGAACGATAGACCAATATAATCCGGACCGAGTTCAGAGAGCTCTGCTAGGTGCGCTCGATCGTCCTGAGTAAGCCCCGGTACCGTAAGCCCGCCGCCGATTAGATGCACCCCCTTACGGCCGCCCAGAACCCCTCCAGCCAGAACCCGGCAGATGATGCGCGACCCCTCCACTCTCTGCACCTCCAGGAGG
>CAYUWI010000173.1:0-3467 GCA_964448275.1 uncultured Gammaproteobacteria bacterium
GTGTATCGCGTCCGCGAGGCCGACGAACAACCCGTGCGCGACGACGCCCGGGATGGGCGTTCCCGTGGCGGCAGTGGCCGTCGCCGCATTCTTGCGTCTTATCCTACCGAACCATGACGCGGCGCTCACGGCCGCTGCTGGCCTGTGGGGCTTGGCCTACGGGCTACTCCTGGTCTTCTTTATGCGCCGCCCCTCTGGCATCCACTCTGCACAGCCGCACCGCAAGCCCCTTTAAACCACCACCCATAATCTCCCGCTTGGCGCCTATGGGATTTTCTCTAGGGCAGCTTGTGCAGTCACCAGAGTCAGAGCAAGCCTGCAATGGAGCCGTACCCATCGCAATGATGAGGGTTTTGACTTCGGAGAAGAGATCCTCAGGAGAGTCTGTGCTCCCTTCGAGGCCCTGTTCACTGACGGTGCTCACCTCATGGTTCGTCCGACGCACCATCTCAACGACTCGCCTTCCCAGGTTTTCATCCAGCTTCAATCTCACTCAGCCGTCTCCGCCGGGATATCCACGTACCGCTCCCGGGACATCTCGGCGCCATAGGCGATACAAGCCAGAACATCTGCCTTTTCCAAGTCCGGATATTCCCTGAACACATCCTGGGCGCTCCAACCGCTGGCAAGGGAGTCGAGGATGAATGAGACCCATATGCGGTGGCCGCGGATGCACGGAGGGAGACGATATATGTGGAGTGCCTGGTGTAATATCCTCTTAGAGAGGACTCGGGACCCAGATGGGCGGGAGACAACCATGACGATCGAATCGAAGTTTGTGGAATTCGACGACACGTGTGCCCACGTGCTGATGGCCGGACCAGAGCGTGGTCCGAGTGTCTTACTGCTTCACGGGGCCAGCTTCCAAGCCCGGACTTGGCAGGATATCGGGACGCTCGAGAAGCTGGCTGAGAAAGGCTATCGGGCTGAGGCGGTGGACTTACCGGGCTTTGGGCAATCGCCCGCGAGTCAGATCGAGCCGAAACAGTGGCTCCGCTATCTGATGATCACGTTGGGGCTGCAAGCGCCGGTGATTGTCTCGCCCTCGATGAGTGGGCAGTTCTCCCTGCCGTTGCTCATATCACAGCCAAAGTTGGTAAGCGGTTTCGTGGCGATCGCCCCGGTGGGGATCAGTGCAGTGCGTGATCGACTGGAGAATATCTCTGTGCCGGTGCTGGCGATCTGGGGGGAGAACGACTCGATCGTGCCGCTCAGCGAGGCGGACCTGCTTATCAGTTCCGTGGCCAACAGCGAAAAAGTCGTCATCCCGAGCGCTGGCCACGCGCCGTACATAAACGACGCCGAGGCGTTTCACACGGCATTGTTCGGGTTCCTTGAGCGGGTTAAGCCGAGTACGTGACCCGACACAGCAAGCGGAGGAGAGACGAAATGCTCACTCAGCAGGTCGGCGGCTATTTTAGCCGCGCGCCTCATGTCGACAAAAGAGGTCAAGGGTACAGAATGGGGAGTGATCCAAAGGAGGAAGTGTCTTCCGGCTCAAACGAAGAGGTAGCAGATGCGCTCTCCTTTCCACGGGGACTCCTTCGCCTTGGGCGACCATTTCTGGAGACTCGGCCAGCACACCGTTCGGGCGGGTGCGGGCAGGGATCTCGCGTGTGGAGGTTATTGCATTATAGCTGCAAAAATTCCCCAATTGCATAATAAATACAATATAGGTGGGTCCCATGGACCACTATATCTTGATGGCCGATATCCAGGCTAGCTCCCGCCACGCCCTTGGTGGCCGGACGTTGATGGAGCGTTTCAAGGGACTCATCGATGAGGTCAACAACACACTCGCCGAGCGTCTGCTCTCGCCACTGACGATCACCCTAGGAGACGAGTTCCAAGGGGTGCCCAGCAGCCTGTCCGTGGCCCGCGAGCTGGCGCTAGCGCTTGAAGAGCACCGAGTCAGGCGGGGCGACGAGATCGGATTGCGTTACGTCCTGCACTACGGCCCGATTGAGACCCCCGTCAATCCCTCCTATGCCCATGAAATGCTCGGCCCTGGACTGTCGCACGCCCGTGACCTGCTCAGCGAGGCCAAGGCCTTGCGCCATGGGCGTATGCTGGTCTCGCTCCCTAATAATGAGGCCAGCGAGGCGCTTCGAGACGCCTTCGACCTTGTCCATTGGTTCGTCGAGCGGTGGGATGCAGCGGACTATCCATTCGTGGCGCGCTTCCTGGACGGTCTCGACTATCGCAAGGTCGCCGAGGCGCTGGGGCGTGATCCCTCCTCAGCCTGGCGTCGCGAGCGCAGCCTTCTGTGCACCAATACCGCGCTGCCCGGCGGGTAGTGCAGCGCCTCGCCAGGTGGCTGGCGTGATTGCCGAGCTCGGGCGTTTTACCGTGATCTTCGCAGTAGGGGAGCTGCAAGCTGGCCCTATTGTTCTTCGGCACCTTGAAGATCGCCACGCATCTTGCACCACTTGAGGGAAACAGGAATGAGTACGAGCGCCTGCCCAAATACCCCTTCTTGATCGGTAATCTCATCTCGGCCGCGCTTGCGATCCTGTATACCGGCTTTTACTCGCTGTGGGAGGTGTCGTGGGGATGAGAAGAACGAGCCTCCCTGTCTTCACTTGGGGGAAAAGTACATGGCGAGGCCTTGGTCAGGGAGTGGCAACGAAGCGATCTCGTGGGAGAGGGGCTTTCGGGTCCGGGATTGGTGCTGTACCAACGAGATTGCTTCGGGCCTTATGGGCCCTCGCAATGCCCCCCTTTTGCAAGAGGGCCTCATCAGAGTGGGCGTCAGTAAAGCACTCTCCATCAATGACACGCTTCCTGACCGAAGCGGAGAGGCAGATTTTGCTCACTCCAGTTGTAATCTGCTGAGCTTCGAATCCTACGGGGTAATCTCGGGGAATGTTTCTCGAATCACTTGCTGGAGCCCACTCTCCGGATCCGCCATTGACTTCAGGAAGGCCACAGTATTTGCTGCCCTCCTTCGGAATTCGAATTGGATATTCTCGTAGGTACACCTCGTGAGGGTGGGCGGATCACCTCCGCTATAGATCAACTTGCAGTTTTTGAATTCGCAGTCCACAAAGCTGACACCATCAAGATCGATATCACTGGTGATGACTTCATTCTCTCGTTTCATGGCCTTTTACTCGGTCGGTAATTAGTCGTAGGAGAAAGGGCCAAGTATTCGTCGATACCGATGGAGAGGACCGTATGGCCCAGAGTACCGCTTCATTCATGATGCCACCGTGTGCCGGATGAGGCGAGAACACTAGGGGCCAATGACCGGGGAGCTATGCAGGCGTTTGGCCTTCCAGATTGCCCTTTCAGGCACTAGGGAGATCGCGATGCGATCGGGATTCCTCTACCTCCGTGAATTTGTTCGGGCCCCGCGAACCATTGGGGCCGTCTGGCCCAGCTCGGGTGCTCTGGCGCGCACGATGGTTGACTGGATCGAGTGGCCGCAGGTCACCACAGTGCTCGAGTACGGTCCGGGCAACGGC
>CAYUWI010000174.1:0-3415 GCA_964448275.1 uncultured Gammaproteobacteria bacterium
CAGCGCCGCGGCCACTGGCAGGCCGGCTGTACCGCCGCCAACGACCGCAATTTGGTGCTTTTTTTCGGCTTGCGGGGTCGCCATACTGGATCTCCTCCGTTGAATAGGTACTGATCAAGTAAAGAAACAATAATAAAGTAGTATCAGAAGATCGATAAACGGGATAAGCTGCGGAGATGCATGATCGTCTCGGATCAAGGCCGCGCGGTCGCTGTGCCTGATTGCTCCTCTGTAGGCCACTATAGGGTGAGATTGTCTTCCATCATCTTGAGTGCTATCCACAAATTCGCCTGGGCCCATAGCAAGGGAGTATTGTCATTGGGCACATAGTGCCCATCCTCCAGATAATACGCCTCAGGGCATTTGAAGGCGCCAAAGGCCGAATTGGGCTCGGTGAACTGATTTAACGACCGATTCAGATACTCCGTTTGGGTGTAGAGATCCTCAGGATGACCCGTTGTGCGGAAGCGCTCACCGTACACTGCAGAGATGATTGGGTCGAATACGCACCATTGGACTTCTTCACCCTCCCTCAGGAAACGGTTGCGTGACTCGATCCTCTCACTAAAATCACTGGCCCGCTCCTGGGGTCCAAGGAAATCCTTATAGTCGGCGCACCAGTAGGAATCACCACGGTAGCGGCGAATTCCGAAATCTCCTTGGAGGTTGGCAATCACATTGCCTAGGATCTGGTCCGCAAGCCGCTCATTGACGACCTTGACAGGGAAGACCAAGAACAACAGCGCTGCATCGTGGTCACGCCGTTTGCGCGGGTCATCCTGGATGCACTCGCTGGGCAAGATCTGCTCAAGCGCCGCGTGACCCCGTCCAATCAGCTCCTCGAGGAGTGTGACTCCAAACGATCTTTGGACAAAGAGTTTCTTCAAGGCCTGTAACCCGCCTACTACCATCCCGATACTGGAGGCGGAGATCTTGCGGACCTCTTTCCAATGCCCACTATCCTCATCCTCCCAGAACGCGATCGCCTTGAGATACTCCACCACCATCTGGAGGAGCCGCAGGTCCTCTGAGGTTGGGTGCAATTCTCCCCCGCAAGCGAGGGTGGCATAAAGCCAGAGGAAGTAGCCGACCGAGTCGTTTTGCGCATGCGGCCAGCGCTCCGTAACCTCTGCGAGACGCTCGCCGTCAAAGCGTACTTGCGGACGTTGCATCGGGTCGCCGGGATCGGCGCGCCCTTGCACAATATCCTCGAACCGGTGCGCATGATTCCGAAAGTACTGCACCAGTGCCTGGACACATCTGGTCGCCTGGTGGCGTTTGCCATTGAGATAGTGGCTATAAGCGATGAAGACGTTCGGAGGAGGGCTTGGCCGCATTGCAACTCTGAGTCGAAGAGCACAAGATCCTGCGAGGGAAGAGTTGAGTCGGTGGAGGAAAGATCATGGCGTACGGTGACCATATCTATGTCAATCGAAACCTGCTCTATTCCCATCACGGGATCGACTGCGGGGATGGAAAGGTCATCCACTTTGACCCGAAGGACGGTGGCAAATGGCGGGCTTCGGTCCGTGAGACGACTAAGGAGGCGTTCGCGCCGAATGGGACGATTCGGATCGTCTCCTATAGGCGATGCGAAGCCCCCGGAACGGTCGTGGAGCAGGCGAGGAGCTGCTTGGGAATGAGGCAGTACAATTGGATATTCAACAACTGTGAGCACTTTGCCACCTGGTGCAAGACTGGCAACCATGAGAGCACCCAAGTAGCCATGGGGATAGCCAGCGGTGTCCAGACAGTGCGCTATACCTGGGGCATCGTCCAAGCGACGCGCACGATGGCAACAGCGGGAGGTGTCGCCAGCGGTCCGCTGGCCATCGTCGGGGGAGTCCTGATACAGGCAATCCTGCCCTCCTTGGGGCTCTGGTCCCTGGGACGGCTAGCGCACTGCTATTGGGGCCAGCAGGATAAAAGGGAGTAAGTACAGACAAGTCCATTCAACCCGTTGGTGCTGCCACTCTTCCACATAGTGCTGGCCCATTAGCTGTCATAACGTGCGCAATCAATTGGCATCACCCACACTGAGCCGATCCAAAAATAGAGTGAAACGCAGCCTCCTACGGCACAAGCGACAAGATCAATCTTCTCCGCCATGCCAGACAATTCGGCCGACGAGGTCAAGCTCGTTGATCCGATCCGGAGGGATCTTTTCATCGGTGTGTTCTGGACTGGGATTATCACTATGGACGATCAGACCCCGATCGTATGACCAGTAGAGGCGCTTTGCCTTGATGGTACCTCCAAGGCGAATCATGTAGAGCTTGCCGTCACGTATGCTCCTGTCGTAACAATCAACTAGAACAAGATCCCCCTCTTGAATCCGCGGGGCCATGCTATCTCCTTGCGCATAGCTCACACGCAGGCCTTCGGTGTTGTAGCCCCGTCTTAGAAGCCAGTCGGTCCGGAATGCAATCGCGTTGTCGAGCCCTTCAATCTCGCCACCAACCCCTCTTCTCCTCGCTCCTGTCGCGTCATATTTCGGTATAATGATGAATTCCCCTCCATTCTCCCGAGTGTACTGCGCTCGGGTCTCACCAAGACCCTCTTCTCCCGTCTCAAGCCAACTGCGGGAGCAGTTCAAAGCCCTCGCGAGTTCATCCATTCGTCGACGCAGAGGTGAGGTCTTACCCGACTCCCATTGCCGGATGGTTTCCTCCGTTACTCCAAGCAGATCGCCCAAACTGGCCCGCTCGACCCCTAACCTTTCTCGACGTTGCCTAATACGCTGTCCAATTCGCATACGTCCAATAATACAAGATCGACTTGGATGGTCGACTACAAGAATATCTTGATTAATCCAAGAAATTCTTTTATTTTCCTAGTAACTTAAATGCTCCGTATTCCTTATTCCTTACCAAAGCCGTGATCGCGAAACCACAAGCCGCTACGGCTTGGATCCAAGTCTAGGGGTTCATATATGGGAGCAATGATGCAGATCCTGCTGTTGATCCTGCTAATCCTCGTGACCTTCCTTGCGATTGTAGCTATAGCTGCCGCGATCGCCCTACGAGGAGAGGATCTGGCAAAGATGAGTGATCTCAGAGAGCGGGTCCGTGACGTATTTGCCGAAGGGTTCGGCTTTCTGGCGCAAAAGATTCGTCTCAGCCATGGGAAGCCTGCAAGTTCACTAGTCGCTCGGATCGAGGTGGTCGAGGAGCGACTCACAAGATAGGAAAGTCTAGTGTCTCGATTCGGACAGGGACCCTAGGCTAGACGGAACCTCTCCGTGCCAGCAATAACCCTTGTGCCAGCCGATCTCGGCGATTACCTGTTGTCTTTACGTTCGGGTCTTCTAGACAACTGATGGCTCTATATCCATTATAGACAAGATACGAGCTGAAAAAGGGGATATTATGCGAGACAAGGGGTCTACACAGAGACGGGCTGGATGGATGGGGTT
>CAYUWI010000175.1:0-3408 GCA_964448275.1 uncultured Gammaproteobacteria bacterium
ACCGTTAGCAGACCCAGGGACTTGAGGGTCTGGCGTTCCTCCTGATCCAGCGCCAAGGTGCGCAGTGGCTGGCCATCCGCAACGTGGTCGTGCATGCGCTCGAGCTGCTGCTTGTAGGCCAAGCTCCCTTGATCCCCACCTTTGGCCGCCCTTGCTGCCCGCTGGAGAGCCCTCTCCAAGACCTCTAGATCGGCGAGCAGCAGTTCATTCTCCACGGTCTCGATGTCGTGGATGGGATCGATCTCACCGGCTACATGGGCGATATCTTGGTCGGTAAAGCACCGAACCACCTGCGCAATCGCATCCACTTCTCGGATGTGGGCGAGGAATCGGTTACCGAGCCCCTCCCCCTTTGAGGCGCCAGCCACCAATCCTGCAATGTCCACAAACTGAAGGGTTGTCGGAATAACACGTTGGGGTTGGACTACTCGAGCCAGCATCTCCAGGCGTTCATCCGGAACCTCAATCACCCCCACGTACGGCTCGACAGTACAGAAGGGGTAGTTCTCTGCCGCGACATCGGCTCGCGTCAGGGCATTGAACAGGGTCGACTTCCCCACGTTGGGAAGTCCGACGATACCACACCGAAATCCCATCTATATCTAAGCCCGCGCATGCAGCTGATTGACCGCAGCTTGCCATTCCCCTTGGACGAGCTCCGGGAAGACCTCCCAGGCGTACTCGAAGGAGGCCTCGATCGCCTCCCGTTCCGTGCGGTTCGGGTGGCTTAAAACGTAAGGAGTTACCTGTTCCCTTTCACCTGGATGACCGATCCCAATGCGCAGGCGCAAGTAATCCCGTGAGTCGAGATGGGACTCGATATCCCGAAGCCCATTATGGCCCCCGTGACCCCCGTTGGCCTTGAGGCGAGCCACCCCGGGGGGCAGGTCGAGGTCATCGTGGACCACCATGATCCTCTCCGGCGGGATCCCGTAGGCTAGGGCAAAAGCGGCCACCGCCTGACCACTCCGGTTCACATAGAGCTGGGGTTTCAGGGCCCAGACTAGCTGCCCGGAGAGATACCACTCAGCAACCTTCGTCCCGTAATCACGCCACGTCTTCCAACGCCCGCCAAGGACCTTGTTGGCCTTGTCGACCCAGTCGAACCCCACATTGTGGCGGCTGCCCTTGTAGCGTATGCCTGGATTGCCCAAGCCAACGACCAAGCGCAGTCCCAATGGCTACTCGCTGGTCTCGCCAGTTTCGCCTGCGCCCCCTTCCTCCTCCTCGGCGGCTACCTCCTCTGCCGGTTCTTTCTGGGTGCCCATGACGGTTACCACTGCGGGATCTGCCTCGGGATCGAAACGGATCTCCACCCCCGCAGGCGGAGTGAGGTCGGAGAGGTGCAGGGTGTCCCCGATCTCCAATTTGGAGACATCCACCTCCAACGCCGCCGGAATGTTCTTTGGGAGGCAAGCGACCTCCACCTCGTTGATCAAGACCGAGACTGTCCCACCCCGTATGACCCCCGGGGACTCCTCTTCGTTGAGGAGGTGGATCGGTGTGGTGAGGGTCATGACCTCACCGGCCTTGACCCGCATTAGGTCAACGTGGAGTGGCTTGGGCTTGAAGGGGTGCATTTGGACATCACGCACCACGACCTTGCTCTCCCAGTCCGGGCCAGAAAGGGTGACCAGACTGGAGAAGAAGGCCTCTTCATCTAGGAGTTGGAGCAATTGATTCTCCGGTAGGGCAAGCATCTCGGGATCCTCACCCCCACCGTAGACATTTGCAGGTACGTACCCCCGGCGCCGTAGGCGGCGGCTTGCTGGGGTTCCCTTCTCCTCGCGTTCACGGGCCTTAAGAGTATAGTCTGCCATCGACCCTCTGCCTCGCTCTCTGATAAGGGGTGCTATCTCTCATCGGAAAACAGGGAACTGACCGATTCCTCATGGCTTATGCGACTGATCGCCTCCGCGAGTAGTCCAGCGATGCTCAGGACCCGGATCTTGCCGCACGCTTCCCCCTTGGTCCCAAGCGGAATGGTATCGGTTACCAAGAGGGTATCGAGGGCGGAATCCTCGATCACGTCCACAGCGGAACCTGATAATACTGGGTGGGTCACTGCCGCGATGACCTGTTCGGCGCCCCTCTCCTTCAATGCCCCCGCCGCGCTACACAAGGTGTTGGCTGTATCCACCATGTCGTCAAGCATGACGCAGTGTCGCCCCTCGACAGTACCGATGATGTTCATGACCTGCGCCTCGTTGGGGCTCGGCCGGCGCTTATCGATGATCGCCAGATGGGCATCGAGACGCTTGGCCATGGCGCGGGCGCGTACTACCCCTCCGACATCCGGGGAGACGACGACCCAATTATCTTGGGCGATCCGCTTTAGCTCCTCGAGCAGGACCGGCGAGGCGTAGATATTATCGACCGGCATATCGAAGAAGCCCTGGATCTGATCGGCGTGCAGATCCATTGTGAGGACCCGGTCAGCGCCTGCCACCGTGATGAGGTCTGCCACCAGCTTGGCGGTAATCGGGGTTCGGCCGTTGGTGCGTCGGTCCTGACGGGCATAGCCGTAGTAAGGTAAAACGGCCGTCATCCGTGCTGCTGACGCCCGTTTCAGGGCATCGAGCATGATCAGTAGCTCCATCAGGTGCCGATTTGCTGGGGCGCACGTCGGCTGGAGCACGAAAACGTCTCGTCCCCGGACATTTTCCAGGAACTCCACGCCAATCTCCCCATCACTGAATTCCCCGCTCCATGCCTCTCCGAGCGGGACCCCTAAGTGGTGGGCGACCCGTTCGGCAAGAGCCCGGTTGGCATTCCCAGTGAAGAGGGCGAGATCCTCATTGGCCATGGCGAAAGGGCTCCTTTTATTGGCCTTGCATGGCTGGGGCGGCAGGATTCGAACCTGCGAATGCCGGAATCAAAATCCGGTGCCTTACCGCTTGGCTACGCCCCATCTGAGTCCGAAACCCAGTCGATATGCGGATGGTGGTTCATAGCGCGGGCGGGGACCGCAATCCAGGATGTAGGGACCTGCTGAACCAACTGTTGGGCCTGTTCATGGCTTTCGCACGGGCAGAAGAGGCATGCCCCTGACCCGGTCAGCTGGACAGGGGCTCTACCCTTGCGTTGGAGCCAGGCCTTTGCGCGGGCGATCTCTGGATACTTCTCCTCGACTACCGGGGCCAGATCGTTGCCGCACCTCCCTTGGAAGAAGTCTTTCATTGTTACCATCGGATGGTTCCGTGTCAAGTGAGGGGCTTGGAAGATCTCACGAGTGGCAACCTGTGTTCCCCTAGGCCAAACTACCAGGTACCAGGCCTCGGGCAGGCCCTCAATCGAGGTGAGGTGCTCCCCGATCCCTTCGGCCCAAGCTGCCCGGCCTCCGATAAAGACCGGTATATCGGCCCCCAGCCTCACCCCGAGGCGGATCAGCTCAGCGCGCGTGAGACC
>CAYUWI010000176.1:0-3405 GCA_964448275.1 uncultured Gammaproteobacteria bacterium
TTCGACGTGGATAACCGGTACTCCCTTTCGCGAGGCCACCAAGGCGCAGGCAAGGGTCGAGTTCACATCACCTACTACCAATACCGCAGCCGGGTCGCAGGTGTCGATTACCGGCTCAAAACGCTGCATGACCGCTGCTGTTTGCCAGGTCTGGCTTCCTGAGCCGACCCCTAGGTTGATATCGGGCTCGGGTATACCGAGCTGCTTGAAGAAAGCGTCGTTTAAAGCGGCGTCATAGTGCTGTCCCGTGTGAACCAAGGCGGTTCGGACAACCTGAGGGCCATTGGCTAGTGCTGCCATGATTGGGGCAATCTTCATAAAGTTCGGTCGCGCCCCGACCGCACAGAGAATGGCTTTAGGGGGGATTCGCGCAGCAGCCTGACGGATTTCGTTTTCCATTTATTAACAGAATCCCTGGTGCTTACTTGCCCCAACCCTTGCAAAATTCGTGTAAGCCTACACTAGAGAAGCAGAGTGGTATGCATCATGCTTCACTGGGGCAATGGCTATCTGAATGCTCGATAGAAAATGGTATGGGTGTAAAAAAATATGACATATTCCTGTTAGCGAGTACTGGCCTCTATTGCTCGCAGACAAGCTTGTCACTTCTTTTTTAAAAATACCATGAATTAACGATTTGGTCATTGGGAGTGTGAGAAGGTGTAAATGTAATCTACACCCTTGTTTGAAGCGATGATTGCGTAGGAGATAAACCGTGTGTTGTGTCTCAGTGAGACCTTGTGTTTGGAGGAAATAGGTGAGGCGGATCGCTTTCCTTTTTGTGATTTGCTGGTGTGTGGTCGCGGTAGGCCTAGCGCATGGAAAGGTCTATGTTGCTGGTCCTAAGACCTATCGAGATCGATTCCAAGAATTGGAGCCTGGGGACACCCTTGCGCTTGAGGCTGGAGTATATCGGCGAGGGCTACCAATCCATGAGATGCATGGCAGGCCTGAACACCCTATCACTATTTCGGGGCCCCTTGGTGAGCAGTCGGCCACCTTCTATGGCCGCAGTGGACACAATGTGGTCAGTATCGTCGACTCCTCCTATGTCAAGGTTAGTGATCTCGAGATCGATGGACGTGGCAAGATGGTCGATGGGGTCAAAGCCGAAGGGCACGCCCATTACGCCCACCACATCACCCTTGAGCGGCTCCGGATTCAGAACTTAGGACACAATCAGCAGATTGTCGGTATCTCGGCCATGTGCCCGACCTGGAATTGGGTCGTGCGGGACAATGTGATCATCGGGGCAGGGACCGGCATGTATCTCGGGCGACCAAATGGCCGAGCCCCATTTGTGGGTGGTCTGATTGAGCACAACTTGGTTAAGGATACGATTGGCTACAATATCCAGATCAAACACCAGGTGGGCCGCCCGGATATAGAGGGGTTCCCGAACGAACCCCAGACGACGATTATCCGACACAATGTCTTCAGCAAGGCCCATGGGGCCTCGTCTGGAGAAATGGCCCGGCCCAATCTGTTAGTAGGACACTGGCCGCCTACAGGCCCCGGATCACACGATCTCTATGCCATCTACGGCAACCTCTTTTACCAAAATCCGAGTGAGCGTCTGTTCCAAGGCGAGGGCAATCTCGCCTTCTATTCGAATCTCCTGGTCAATCGTGCAGGAGACGCCCTTGCCATCCTGCCGCACAATGGTCATCCACGCCGGATCTGGATCTTTCAGAATACGATTGTTGCCCGCGATCGAGGGATCCTTTTCAAATCGACTCCGGAGACCCAAGTGCAGAAGATCCAAGGGAATGCGATCTTTGCCGCCCACCCTATAAAAGGGGGGAAGGCTCGGGAAAACTTGCGTGCTTCCAAAGAAGAAGCTGCGGATTACCTCCGTAAGCCGTTTGCGCAACCCAGGCAACTGAACCTCTATCCCCAAGCAGGCAAGCTCCGTCAGCGGCTAAAGGCAACGGCCCATTTAATGGTGCGCTTCCCTGAAGCGAGCCGGGACTTTGACGGACGATTGCGTTCAGGCATGTATCAGGGAGGCTATGTCGGAGATGACGAGGGGCCAAGGTGGGCACTTGGGCTCTCCCCAAAGCCGTGGGTGCAGGGCGACAAGCAAGGTGAACTGCCATAGGGGTTTTTTGGATGGCGCTAGGGAACCATTGGAAGGGTAGGATCTGGCCGCTCTTTGCCTGGATCTTGCTGTCCTGGGTCCTCGGGGTTGGGGTGGTTGAAGCAGCTGATCTGCCCGAGACACTCGCCGACGTAAAGCCTTCTGTGGTGGGTGTCGGGACTTGGATGCCGGCCCGACAACCCTCGGCACAATTCCGGGGCACCGGTTTTGCGGTGGCGAATGGGCACTATATCCTCACGAATCTCCATGTGCTCCCCGAGCAGCTCAACCCTTCACGGAAGGAGCAGCTGGTTGTTTTCCTGGGGCGAGGGAAGGATTTGCAGGCCCGACACACCCGTAGGGTTGCCTCAGATCAGGTTCATGACCTAGCGCTGCTGCGTATTGCTGGGCATCCCTTGCCCGCGTTGCAGTTGGGGGATTCGAGAGGGGTGCGGGCTGGGGAGCTCTTCGCGTTCACTGGCTTCCCCCTCGGGATGGTGCTCGGTCTCTATCCCGCAACCCACCGCGGGATCGTTTCCGCAATCTCCCCGATCGCCTTACCTACGCGATCTAGCAAGGATTTAAATCCCCAATTGATCAAACGCTTGTCGCAGCCCTACAAGGTGTTTCAGCTGGATGCTACCGCCTATCCGGGCAATAGCGGCAGTCCCCTCTATTATCCGCAGTCCGGCCGAGTGGTTGGTATCGTAAACAAGGTCTTTGTCAAGGAGAGCAAGGAGGCAATCCTCGAGAAGCCGAGCGGGATTACCTATGCGATCCCGATCCAGTATGCCCGTCGGCTCTTGAGGAAGGCAGGGGTGTTGGATTGATACCTGGGTAATGTCCCCTACCTACTTGCGATTCGCTTGTAAAGACCCACTGCGATCAAGGCCCCGACGCAGTTGAGCACGAGATCCGTGAGTGAGGCGTAACGGCCCGGCACGCCCAGCTGGTGCCATTCATCGAAGAGACCGAACCCGCTTGCTAGAGCGATAGCTAGCCATCCCGAATGCCAAGGCTTGGCGAACCGGTTGGAAAGGGTGTTGCACCATAGCCAGGCCAGTCCCCCGTAGAGGGGCAGATGGAAAAGGTTTTGGAGTGAGGCCGGAATCCATAGGAAGAGCCTGTAGATCCCTCCCTGGTCTTGGGTGGTTTCTGCTGTTCCCGGGATGGAGGAGAGGAGGTAGAGGCCGGCCATATACCCAAGGGGCCAAACCAGTGTCCAGTGTCCGAGTCTTGAAGGTGGTGCGGGCATTTAACAATAGCGAATTCGGTCATCGCGAGGAGCGAAGCGACGACGCGATCTCGTTGGAAACGGAGCATGG
>CAYUWI010000177.1:0-1414 GCA_964448275.1 uncultured Gammaproteobacteria bacterium
TGCCCGGGGGAAGGTGGGCTGCAGCTGGCCTTCCTCGACGAGGGTGCTACCGCCGGCGTGGTCGAAGTGGAGATGGGTCAGGATGACGAGGTCGATCTCCTCTGGTCGAACCCCGACCTGGCTCAGGTGGGCACACAGTGGATGACCGGTCTCGAGCCCGAGGTTGTCGCGCTCGCGCTCGGAGGCCTTGGAGCCGTAGCCGGTATCGATAAGGATTGTCTTACCCTGGGTGCAAATCAATAGGCAATTGGTCTCCATCAGGATCCGGTTGGACTCATCCGGGGCACACTTCTGCTGCCACAGCACCTTGGGCACCACACCGAACATGCTCCCGCCATCGATCCGCAACTGACCGCCACTGATGCGCTGTAACTCCATTTGATCATCGAGCTTCAGGGTCATACCTCACCATCCAGTTTGTTTATCGCTCATTGT
Organism: uncultured Gammaproteobacteria bacterium; assembly: GCA_964448275.1. Classification (GTDB taxonomy): domain Bacteria; phylum Pseudomonadota; class Gammaproteobacteria; order Thiohalorhabdales; family CAYUWI01; genus CAYUWI01. The sequence goes on from CAYUWI010000177.1 coordinate 436, forward strand.
GTTCGTGACCACCCCAGCCCGTGTCGATCTCGGCGAGTTCCTCGAGTCCCAGCTCGTGAATCGCCTGCTCGCGGAGCTTGAACTTCTGGACCTTGCCGGTCACGGTCATTGGGAAGGCGTCGATAAAACGAATATAGTAGGGGATCTTGAAGTAGGCCAGGGCCGCCCGGCAGTGGCCTGGATCTCCTCGGGGGTAACGGTCGCACTGCGGTGGCACTTGATGTAAGCGCAGAGCTGTTCACCGTAGCGGGGATCCGGGACCCCAACAACCTGGACCTGTTCGACCTGGGGTGGCGGTGGAGGCACTCCTCGATCTCCCGCGGATAGATATTCTCACCGCCGCGGATAACCAGCTCCTTCAGACGTCCTCTAATCCGATAGTAGCCTTGGGTATCGACAGATGCCAGGTCGCCGGTGTGTAGCCAGCCCTCGGGGTCGATCGTCCGGGCAGTCTGCTCAGGCATATGGTAGTAGCCACACATCACCCCATGGCCACGCGTACAGAGCTCACCCGACTGTCCGGTGGGCACAGCCTGACCAGTCGCCACATCCACGATTTTGACCTCAATCCCCGGTATAAAGGCTTCCCCACGGTCCCGACGCGGATCTCAATGGAGTCGTCACAGCCCGTCTGGGTAATCACAGGCGAGGCCTCGGTCTGGCCGTAAGCAATCGTCAACTCCCGGCAGCCCATCACCTCGGTGACTCGCTCCATAAGTGCCCGTGGGCAGGGGGATCCGGCCATGATACCGGTGCGCAGGGAGGTAAGGTCCCGCTCGGGGAAGCCCTCGTGCTCGAGCTGGGCGATAAACATCGTTGGCACGCCGTAGAGCACCGTGCACCGCTCCTGCTCGACCGCCGCGAGTGTCTTGCCGGGGTCGAAGGAGTCGTGGGGGAAGACCATGGTCGCCCCGTGAACCACCGCACAGAGGCTCCCTAAGACGCACCCGAAGCAGTGGTACAGTGGCACCGGGATGCA
>CAYUWI010000177.1:1424-3403 GCA_964448275.1 uncultured Gammaproteobacteria bacterium
CGGCCGATCCCCTCCTTCGCCTCCTTCCGATTGGCCTGGGTCGCCCTCACCAGGCCGTCGAGCAGGGCCTCGACTCCCGTGCTGAATCGGACCACCTGGAAGCGATCCCCCGCGTTGAGCCGCTGACGCTGCCCGACATAATAGGCGTTTAGCAGCAGGTTACGGTGGGGCAGCATCGCCCCTTCGGGAGCGCCGGTGGTCCCGGAAGTATACTGGATATTGATCGGGTCTCCTGCGGTGAGCTCGCGCTCCCGAGTCACCAGGGTGGTGTCGGAGATCCCCTCTCCCTGTGCGAGCAACGCCTCCCAAGACAGCACCCCCGGCCCGGCGGCCCCACTTAGTCCTACGACCCAGCGGAGGGCCGGTGCCTTCTCACTGGGTTGCTTCCCCGGCACCACCATGCGCCAGTCCGGTATGGCTGCCTCGAGGAGGGCCAGACAGTCACTCCCACGAATCTGGTCGACCAGTACCAGCACCTGAGTCTCCGATTGGCGTAAGGTGTAGGCGAGCTCCTCGGCTTGGTAGGCGGGGTTAATCGTCACCAGAACTATCCCCACTCGGGCAGCAACGAACTGGAGTAGAACCCACTCGGGGCGATTCGGTGCCCACACGGCGAGGTGATCGCCGGGGGCCAACCCCAGGCTGAGTAGCCCCTTGGCCACCCTATCGACTTGGTGGTCGAAGGTAGCGTAGGCTAGTCACCAACCGAATTGAGGAAACACCAGGGCCTCGCGCTGACCGTTTTGTGCTGCCCTCCTCAGGAGCTGCCCTAAGGTCAGTCCATCTACCCAGGGGACCGTGGTATCAGTGGTGGTCATCGTCTGCCCCCTTGTCAAAGCGAGCCAGGTCAAATGGCTCTATACCCCTATAATGGGTACAGAGTCAGGTTCAGGCCCGGTTGTGAGGTTCCGAAGGGGTCCCCCATAGGCCCAAACGTGGCCTCCGAGCGGGTGTCTAAACACGGGCAGCTCAGGATTTGGCGGGCTCGCGCCAGGAAGGACCCATTCCAGGGCCTGTCTGCAAAGTTTCTATTCGCTGTGTTTCATCAGTCGATTGACCGTCACAACCCGCATTTTTCCGTAATCTCGGACCGTACCAAACGGGCCCAAATCCAGATAACTCCAGGTTTGCAGACAGGCCCTAGTACTACAGTTGCACTTACTATGACGGCCTCAGTTCCCAAGGAGATTTCTCGTCTGCACACCCATGATCCCCCTACGACTGAACCCTAATTCAGCCTGACCAAATCTAACTGCAACTGTAGTACTAGACCTAGTGAGATGATGTGAATTGAGTATGGCCGGGCCCGGTAGCATTGGCGATCGAACGGCCCAAAACAGGGGAGAGGGGGCGAGAGAGGAATGCCCAGGACTGTGATCGTTAGCGGAGTCCGCACACCTTTTGGCAAGCTGGGCGGAGCTCTGAGTCCGCTCACTGCCCCACAACTCGGAGGGACTGCGATCGAAGAGGCCATCAAACAGGCTGCCCTCGAGGCAGCCGACGTGGAGGAGGTAATCTTCGGAGCGGTCCTCCAAGGGGGACAGGGGCAGATCCCTTCACGCCAGGCTGCCCGGGCCGCAGGGCTTCCCTGGGATGTCCCGACCGAGACCATCAATAAGGTCTGCGCCTCGGGGATGCGGAGTGTCACACTCGCCGATCTGCTCATTCGGGGGGGCGACAAGGGAGTCATCGTCGCCGGTGGGATGGAGTCGATGAGCAATGCCCCCTACTTCCTGGCGAAGGCCCGTTGGGGGCTCAAGATGGGCGACAGCGAGCTTAAGGACTTGATGATCCATGACGGTCTCACCTGCCCCTTCAACCACGTCCATATGGGCAATTTCGGCAACGACATCGCCCGAGAGTACGGCATCTCGCGGAAGGAGCAGGATGCCTGGGCCCTGCGCAGCCATCAAAGCGCGGTCGCGGCGGCCGACAGGCTCGCCGAGGAGATCGTCCCGGTCGAGGTCCCGCAACGCAAG
>CAYUWI010000178.1:0-3391 GCA_964448275.1 uncultured Gammaproteobacteria bacterium
CCAACCAACTCCCTTCCGGGACCCTCTGCAGCGCAATTAGTGACCGCTCGGCCAATGTTTCCCCTTCAAGCTTGACGGTCAATTGACCCATTTGGGTGCCGACATCAATGGGGGCAATCAGGGGATCATCAAAGTGGAGGGCAACATCGATTTGCTCTCGTTGCCCACGCGGCACAGTGATATGGAGGGGCTCTTTGAGCCCGACCTCCACCTGATCCCGTGCGCCTTGCCAGACGGGCGCCTTGTGGAGGGCCTGCTTAGCGGAATAGAGCTCATAGGTGCGGTAGAACCGAAAGCCGTAATTCAGCAAGGCCATACAGGCCTCCGCACGGCTAGATTCGCTGCTAGCCCCAAGGACCACAGCGACCAGCCGCATCCCATTCCGCCGGGCCGAGGCGACCAGGTTGTATTGGGCTCCCTCAGTATGGCCGGTCTTGACCCCGTCCACATGCTTGTCCCACTGGAGCAGAGTATTACGGTTGTGCTGGGTAATCCCGTTATAGGTGATCTTCTGTTCAGCAAATAGCCTATACTTCTGGGGGAATTCCCGGATCAACGCCGTCGCGAGGTGAGCGATGTCGCGGGCGGAAGTATACATGCCTTGGGTGGGTAACCCACTGGCATTGGTGAAGTGGGTATGCCGGAGACCGAGTTCCTCCGCATGACTGTTCATCAGCTCAGCGAACGCCTTTTCGGTTCCGGCGATGTGTTCGGCGAGAGCGACACTAGCATCGTTGCCGCTGGCGATGATGATCCCTCGTAAGATCTTCCGTAAAGAAGGCTGGGAGCTGACCTTGAGGAACATCCGGGAACCATGGGTGCGCCACGCTTTTTTGCTGATGCGCACCGGGTCGTCCATTGATATACTGCCTTCGGAGAGGGCGTGGAATGCAGTATAGACAGTCATGATCTTGGCCAGGCTGGCTGGGGGCCACTCCTGGTCAGGATTCCGACTCGCGAGGACCTGCTTGGAGTCTACAGCCATGAGAAATGCAGCGTCTCCATCCACCTGTGGGGGGGAAGGGACTGAACTGGCTCGCCCAGGATTGCTAAGGAGTATGGTGAGAATAAGGGTGGACCAAGAGAACACCGCCCTATGAGTTGCACGCATCGATCTCTATGCCCCCTTTTGAGGTGCTAAAAGGTGTAAGGTGACCCTGTTATCCCTCGAGCTCGGGAAGCCTACTCACGTACTACCCAGCCTGCTTGGAATCCAGCCTGACGTAAGTGTTGGCTCAAGGAGTCAAGCTGCATCGGGTTCTCCACAGGCCCCATTCGGACCTGATAGAACTGCCCCCCCTTAAGCCGAGTCCTTGTGACCACCACCCGGCTAACATCAAGCTCACACAGACGTTGCTTGAGTCGGATTGCATGGGACTGCCTGTGGAAGGCCCCGAGTTGGAGGTATAGGTGGTCTGCGTCTGACACTGCTTGGCCACCGTTGCAGGAGGTCAAGGTGGCCTCAGAACTTTGGAGGACCTTTGGCCCCTTGAGGCCGACCACCTCAACCGGGGCCACTCCAGTATCAACGATGCCGAGCTCTTCTGCGGCCTTGTAGGAGAGGTCGATTATGCGCTCGTCGGTATCGATGAATGGCCCTCGATCGTTGATCCGAACCACGATAGAACGACCGCTGCCCAAATGGGTGATCCGAGCCAGGCTGGGCAACGGTAGGGTCCGGTGGGCAGCTGTGGGTCGGTACATATCATAGATCTCCCCGGAAGCGGTTTGCTGGCCATGGAATTCGGTGCCGTACCAGGAAGCGAGGCCAAGCTCTTGATAGCCTTGGGCCTCGGCCAAGGGGTGATACCACTTGCCTTTGATTCGATAGGGATCGTTCATCCCGGCCTGATCCTGTAGGTCGCCCATATGCGGGGGGGAGGGGTGTGAGCAGCCACTGATCGCCAAGCACCCGACTACTAAGGCAAACCAGATCCCGACGTTGGGAGATCTTCTCCTCGAACTCCCCCATAGTCCCCTCGGTAGAAGAGGGCTTCCCTGCAGAGCTCTCCTGGTATTGATGAGTGGGAGGAGAGACTCCCCGGGATTTGGATCGGGAATTTGCGCCAATGCCAATCGGGTATTCATAGTTTATGAAGTGTACCATGCCCTCTCTGGTGGATTCACCGACCAATGACGAGTGCCGAGATATCCTAGGGCCTGTCTGCAAAGTTTCTATTCGCTGTGTTTCATCAGTCGATTGACCGTCACAACCCGCATTTTTCCGTAATCTCGGACCGTACCAAACGGGCCCAAATCCAGATAACTCCAGGTTTGCAGACAGGCCCTAGTCCGGCCACTCAGTATTCCCTCCTCTCTCTAATTGATCCAGCCTTGCAGGGGATCAAGCGGTGTGGTAGCGTTTTTCTACTTCCAAGAGTGGAGGGAGAGATGGCGCTGGATCGAGATACAGTTGCAGAGGTAGCGCACCTGGCTCGGTTGCGCTGGGATCCAGAGCGGACGAGCAATATTACCGAGGATCTCGCTCGGATTGTCGCTATGATCGATCAGATCGAACAGGTCGACACTACGGATACCCCTCCACTGGCCCATCCCTTGGAGCTCTCGCAACCTTTGCGGGCGGATGAGGTTGTTGCTAGCCCTTCGCGCGAGGGCCTACAAGCTAGCGCTCCCGAGATAGCGGAAGGGATGTATCAAGTCCCGAAGATGTTCGAGTAGCCCTGCCTATCTCCTGGTTTGAGAGACTCTCTGTTTGAACACCTCCTATCCATTGGAGGTTGGGTGGCTCGCAGGTTCTATCCCCATGATTAGCCTCCGCTAACCCCCATATGGTGAAAATCCAATTGTCGAGGAGTGCCTTGGTTCGCGAATTGAGCCTTAGTCAGATCCTTCGAGGATTGCGGGACAAAGCGTTTTCCAGCCGCGAATTGACCCAGGCCTACCTCGAGCGTATCGATTCTCTGGATCCCCACTTGAACTGCTTCCTCGAATCGTTTTCAGAGGATGCTCTGGACCAGGCCGCAGCCGCGGATCGGCTCTGGGCCCGCGGTGATGCCCGAGCCCTCGAAGGGGTCCCGATCGCCCATAAGGACATATTCGCGATGCGATCTAGCCGGACTACCTGTGGCTCGCGGATGCTGGCGGACTACCTTTCCCCCTTTGATGCAACGGTGGTGACTCGCTTGGCCGACTCCGGGGCAGTGGTCCTGGGTAAGACCAATATGGATGAGTTCGCCATGGGCTCGAGCAATGAGACCAGTTACTTCGGGTCTGTCAAGAACCCTTGGGATCGCGAGTCTGTTCCTGGGGGATCAAGTGGTGGCTCCGCGGCCGCTGTAGCGGCTCGACTGTGCCCGGCGGCGACCGGGACCGATACCGGTGGCTCGATTCGCCAGCCAGCTTCCCTGTGCGGGGTCACGGGGGTCCCACC
>CAYUWI010000179.1:0-3386 GCA_964448275.1 uncultured Gammaproteobacteria bacterium
CAGGGCATTGCCTCCGGTTTGGGAGCGGAGGGCTGCTGGGGTGTCCCTCTGGCGCGGTTCTTGATGCGTTTCACCGCCGCTTTCAAGGAGAGTGGGTCCTGGAGTTGTGAACCGTGATCGAAGCCTACTCGGTGGGATCGAGTGATTGACGCTGCTCGAATGGTGCTGTGGCTGTGAGGTCAACCCGCGGGAAGTGTGCCTTGGGGCGCACCAGCCGCCCCGGAAGGCCTGACGCTCGGCGGCGGAGCGCGCAATTCAAGCCCTGGACGAGCGCCACCCACCCCCTAGGGACCCGTGACATAGATAGCGTAGACCTCAACGACGCTTCCCGGGGAGACCTCGGCCCAATGCCGCGTGCCCTGGGGAATCCGCACCACATCGCCTTCGGAGACGGGAATGAGCTCGTCTTCGATATGGAGGTCAGTCTTCCCCTCGAGCACAAAGACAGTCAAATCCTGATCATGGACATGGGGTTCCTCGGAGGCAGTCAAACGAATCACATAATGACGGGCCCGCTTATCTTCCTTAAGAAGCCTCTTGGCGATCGGCTCTGCTTTTTCCTTCTTGGTCCATTCGATCTCGCTCTTATGCCCAGGATAGACAAGGGCAGCCTGTACTTGCGAGATGACGAAAAGAAGGGAGGCAAATAGACAAATCGACAAGCCCTTCATAGTAACTATCCCCTTGAGTCGTACCTCAGGATGCCCTGGGTCGGAGACGCTTAGAACCCGGTGGAAATGGGGGACGGAATAGACCAGCCTACGGGTTAGTGCACGCGTACCAGCCCGCTTTCGACCTTGTCGCGTGTCTCTTTCCCCTGGAGCATCTCGACCAGGGTCAAGGCGAAGTCCATCGCCGTACCGGGACCACGCGAGGTCACAACAGAGCCGTCGATCACTACCGGGTCCTCCAAGTAGGTCACCTGCTCGATGGCCACTTGGTCACGGAATTTGGGATTGCTCGTGGCCTGTTTGCCTTGGAGATATCCATAGGAAGCGAGCACCGAGGGGGCTGCACAGATTGCAGTGGTATAGGCGCCCCGTTCACGGAAACGCTCGAGGAGCTTCTGGACTCGCTGGTCAGCCTGTAGACGCTCCACTCCCGGCGCTCCACCCGGAAGTGAGATCATATCGTAGTCGCGCTCCATGGCCTCATCGAGGGTAGTGTCGGGTACAAGCACTGTGTCACGGGACCCCTTTATTGGGCCCTGCGTGAGCCCCGCAACTACCACCTCGACGCCGCCACGGCGTAGGATATCGATGACAGAGACCGCTTCTAGCTCTTCAAAGCCTTCAGCAAGTGGAATGAGTACACTCGGCATAGCAGTTCCCTCCATTTGTCTTATTTCTACCCTTGGCCGGCCCGGCTTCGCGCCGTGAAGCTACCACCGAGGCTCGGCACCGCGCAATATGCAGGATTAGGAAAGATCCGGAGGCCGCTTCCTGGCCTCGACAAGTTGTTCCTCAGTCATTACCGCCTCCAGTCGTTTCATAGCGCGTTGTGCGGAGGATGCCAGGAAGAACCATGTGGGGGGTCGAGAGAGCCACCGGTATGCCTGGACTATCTCTCGGGGCCCCTCCTGGTCATTGGGACTCGCATATTTGAGCCCGAGCATCAATTGCGCCCGGGGCTCCCCTTGTTCAGCCGACCGTTGATACCATTGGCAGGCAGTGGCTTCGTCTTGCCAGAGCTCGAGCTGGATGCCGCTCTCATGGCGGGGATCATGGATCCGACCGAGTTCGAACTGGGCTTCGGGATGGCCTTGCTCAGCAGCCCAATGATACCACTTCATTGCCTCTGGTCTGTCCTGAACGGTGGCTAGCTCGGGCCATTGGGCCCGATACTGATACACTTGGCCGAGGCGGTGCCGGGATTCGGCGTGCCCCTGTTCAGCGGCCAGGCGGTACCACTTGAGCGCTGCTCCATCCTCTGTAGCTACCCCACAACCCCAGGCATACATCAACCCCAGTTCGTATTGCGCCTCAGTGTAGCCTTGTATCGCGAGCCTCCGGCATACACGGGCGTGCTCCGCTGCTGCGGAGTGAGTAGCCTGACGTAGCCACTCCTGGGCCTGCCCAGGATCCATGGGAACGCCCCGACCCTCCATATACATAAGGGCCAGCCTAAGTTGGGCCAGCACATGCCCTTGTGCGCTGGCCCGTCGGTAGCGCGCAGCAGCTTCTGCAAGATCTTGGGCCCGCTGGCGTGTACCTTCCAGCCACACCCGTTCATACTGCAACCCCGACTTGTAGTGGGGTTCTGCTTTAGGCTCCCGTTGCACAGTCAAGTGGTTCGACGAGTGGTAGCGGGAGGTATCGAGCGCTTGTGAAGCCTTCCATCGATCTGGATGGTAGCACATCGCTGCAGGTCAAGGTGGCCTCCCGCGCTATGTGCTCGTTGCTGATAGACCGACCAAGACTGGATTGGAGATCTTCGGGATCGATCGAGGCGGGGGTGGCTGCAGTGCAAGAGGTAGGTTGGGCCGCAGACACTGGTTGCAGAACAATCCTCACCAGCTTACTATTCTGTGCCGGTTGCGCGGCCGGCAGGGAAGGAGCAGTTGGATCGGGTGCAGAGCCCCCTAAGGCAAGGGGCCTAGGAGGCTCGCACCTTAATAGGACCTTTGACCTTATGTGGTCCGGTGGTAACGAGTCAGGAGCGTTCCGACCGTATCACCGTCGCGCCAAAGCTCCTTGAGTCGCTCGACCACCGGGACTACCTCGGCGCGGTCGTGTGGATCATCGACAATCAGCTTCAAGGCGCCATCCATGATCTGGCTGGCATTCTCGTGCTTGCCGTTCTGGGCATAGGTATCAAAGTAGGAACCCCTGAGGGGATACTTCGAATCATTCCGAAGTGGGGGGTTGGGTCGCCAGCCGGACAGGGAATAATCACTCATATCTAACCTCCTCACACATCTCAAGGTCTCAGTTTGGCTATAATCGAGTGTTGGATTCGGAGTTGGATACTGCTAAGCGGTCTCCTGAACGACCGCCGAACCGTTCGGAACCCGCCTAGTAAAGCGAATGGAAGAGTAGCGAGATGAAACAAGCATGTCAATAGCAACAATAAAACCAATGATAATATCAATGATAATAATTGATTTAATCAATATATACTATACTCCTTTCTTCTCCAGCCTGGAGAACACGCATAATTCGCATAAGGAGTAGGGTACGGAGGATATCAAGGGGCATGTGCACCGCGTGCGTAAGGGAGTGCCCAAAAGTCGTTAAATCGAGCGTTGACTCACGGCCGAGCTGGGCGAAGTGCTCTTCGAGCCAGCGCTCGGCCCGTGCATGACCCAGATCGCGAAGACGGCTAGGCGAGGGCTCGAATAGGCGTGGAGGTTGCGGGGATGCGTGGGCGAGATAAGAGCTCGGGAG
>CAYUWI010000180.1:0-3379 GCA_964448275.1 uncultured Gammaproteobacteria bacterium
GCCGTTTTGTGGTTACCCATTGTCAGCAGCAAGAACTGTCCCAGGCCGCTTGAGCTGTTGCATGGTGAGGCGATGTGGGGCGGAGCGAGGCCTGGCGGGGCGCGGCTGGGCCAGGCTCGGCGAAGCTCTGCTGGGCTAGGCTAGGTAAGGCGAGGCAGTGCAAGGTAAACCAAGGCATATCTACATATAGCGTCGAGGGAGTTATGGGGAACAATCGACCCACAACCGAGCCTCTGTTCTACAACATCGAGGAGACAGCCTACCGGCTTGGGAACGTCAGCCGGCGGACCGTATATGCTCTGTTTGAGGATGGTAGCCTGACTCCGGTCTATGTGCGGTCCTCTCCCAAAGTGGTCGCCACAGAGCTTGCAGCGTTTATCGAGCGTCAGCTAAAGAGCGAGAGAGACGAATGCCCCGAGACCAGGACGGCCTCTACCGGCGGCCCGACTCCAGCTACTGGTGGGCCGTATTCACCGACGGCCGCGGTCGCCAGGTTAGACGATCGACTCAATGCACCTCGAAGAAAGAAGCCAAAAAGCTCCTGACGCGATGGCGTCACGAATCCCACCAGTACCGCTTCCACGGCCAGCAGCCCGAGCGGACATTCGACCAGCTCCTGGCTGCTTTCCTCGATGTAACCGACCGCGATGAAGCTCGGGAGATAGTAAGCCTCCGCCACCTTCACCCTGCCTTCACCGGTCGAGTTCTCCATACCATCACCCCCGTTGATATCCGAAGCTACACAGCCCGCCGCCTCGAAGAAGGGGCCAGCGCCTCTACAGTGAATAAGGAGATTGGCCTTCTATCCCGTGCGATCAACTATGCCCGATCCACCTGGGGCTGGAACATCGAGAATCCGGTACAGGGCTGTCGCATTCCTGAGCCGGAGGGTTGGGGGTCCGGTGGATCACATTCGAGGAGGCACAGCGGCTCATAGAAGCCGCTGATGGTCTTATCCGGAGCCCTCATATGGGGGACTTCATCCGGATCGCTCTCAATACAGGGATGCGGCGGGGCGAGATCCTATGGCTGGAGTGGCGCTGGGTAGATCTTGGCCAGGGCTTGATCTGCCTCGAAGCCAGGCACAGCAAAGGGAGGAGAAGGCGGAGTGTGCCGATCAACAATCAAGCCCACGAGGCCTTCATTAATCGTGCACGGTTCCGGTCCAAGCACTGCCCTGATTCACCCTGGGTTTTCTGCGACAAGGCCGGCCGTCGCATCCAAGACGTGAAGAAGGGCTTTGCTGCAGCTTGCCGGAAGGCGGGTATTGGGGACTTCGGGATCCACGATATGCGCCACACCTGTGCCTCATGGCTCGTCATGGCCGGTGAGCCCTTAGCGAACGTTCACAACCTCCTCGGGCACCGCAGCATCAGCCAGACCGAGCGCTATGCTCATCTCGCCCCCGACCAGATCCGGCAGACCGCCTCTGTTTTGGATTCACGTTTTACTCACGGTAGGCCTTCTGGGGAAGACATGGGAGGTTTGTAAGTCGTTGGTGTAGCTGGCGCCCCGGACAGGATTCGAACCTGTGACCTACGGCTTAGGAGGCCGTCGCTCTATCCGACTGAGCTACCGGGGCCAAGCTGAAGCGATTGTAGCACTCGATTCTGGAAGCGAGCCAGTTGCGATTCTAGGGCCTAGGAGGAGGCCGGTTCCCGTCGACGACGGAAGAAGGCCTGGAGCTGAGCGCCGCACTGGTCGGCCAGGATCCCTCCCACACACTCGACTCGGTGGTTATGATTGGGGAAGGTGAAGCCATTGAGGCGACTCCCTGCAGCCCCGCTCTTGGGATCGTAGGCACCGAAGACGAGTCGCTCGATGCGGCCATGGATCATCGCCCCCACACACATTAGGCACGGCTCAAGGGTAACGTACAGGGTAGTCCCCAGGAGACGGTAATTCCCGAGCCTGTGGCCTGCTTCCCGCAGGGCCAGGATCTCGGCGTGGGCAGCAGGATCGCGGTGGCTGATCGGGCTGTTGCCCGCGGCCCCAAGTAGCTCCCCACCACGGACCACGAGGGCGCCGATCGGCACCTCTCCAAGGGCCTCCGCTTGCCGGGCCTCGGCGAGGGCTCGCGCCATCCACGCTTCATCTGCAGGGTCCAAATCCCGTTACCTCTCGGAAAGCAGCATAGGTAGACTGCACTGCCTTTGAAATAGGCCGATCCAATCCCCATATAGGGAAATGAAATACAATAAATGCGGAGGGTCCATCAGATGGAAGGACAAGTTGCCAAGTTCTCCCTCGGTCATGTGGTCCACCATCGCAAGCACAACTATCGTGGAGCTGTGATCGACGTCGACCCACAATATATGGGCAGCGAGGAGTCGTACGAGGAGATGGCCCAATCGGGGCCCCATAAGGAGCAGCCTTGGTACCATGTCTTAGTGGACGACACAGACCATATGACCTATGTGGCTGAGCAGAACCTGGAAGAGGATGGGACCGGGCAGCCCATTACCCATCCCGCCCTTCCCCTGTTCCTCACAGAGGTCGATGGGGGGCAGTACGCAAGCCAACAGACCTTGAACTAAGCCACAAAGGGCTTCCCTTGCTACTCCCACTCGATCGTGGCAGGTGGCTTCGAGGAGATGTCGTAGACGACCCGATTGACCCCGGGGACCTCGTTGATGATGCGGTTGGAGAGCCGGGCCAGGAACGCATCCGGGAGTTGGGCCCAATCTGCGGTCATCCCGTCGGTGGACTCCACCGCACGCAGGCAGATGGGGTAGGCATAGGTCCGCTGATCGCCCATCACCCCAACACTCCTGACTGGAAGCAGTACGGCAAAGCTCTGCCAAATCCGCTCATACAACCCTGCCTCTCGAATCTCTTCGAGGACAAGTGCATCCGCCTCGCGTAGCGTCTCGAGCCGCTCGCGAGTTAGTGGGCCGAGGCACCGGATCGCCAGCCCTGGGCCGGGGAATGGTTGGCGATTCAACGCCTCCTCCGGCATCCCGAGCTCCCGGCCCAGTGCCCGGACCTCATCCTTGAAGAGTTCCCGTAGGGGTTCGACGAGCTGAAGATCCATCTGCTCGGGCAGCCCCCCCACGTTGTGGTGTGACTTGATGGTAGCGCTAGGCCCGCCTCGGGGGGAGACTGACTCGATCACATCCGGGTACAGGGTCCCCTGCACGAGGAAGTCGGCCCCACCGAGCCGCTCGGCCTCCTCCTGAAAGACCTCGATGAAGGTATTACCGATGATCTTGCGCTTCTGTTCAGGGTCGTCCACCTCGGCGAGCCGCTCCAGGAAGCGCTCACTGGCGTCCACGTAATGGAGCGGGATCGCGTACCACTCGTGGAACATCCGCTGTACACGCTCTGCCTCCCCCTTACGCAAGAGGCCGTTGTTCACGAAGATACAGGTCAGTTGCTC
>CAYUWI010000181.1:0-3283 GCA_964448275.1 uncultured Gammaproteobacteria bacterium
TGCTGCCGAGGTCGCCGATGAAGCGGGTGATCGGATCTGTGCTGCTGCAGCCGTGGCCATCCCTGAGGATCAGGAGCAACACGGGGTGATCATGGAGTACCATGCCCGGGGGACCAGCGATGATGCCGAACGGATCGTACGCGATATGGCGGCTGAGGCCATGGGGCGGCGTAAGCACCCGATTCAGGAGATCGTAAGCACCTCCATCGAGGCGCTCAGTGGGGAGGAACCGACGGCCGTCTTTGCGGGAGCTGCCCTCGTGCCCGCTGAGGTCTACTCTTGATGAGTCAACGCCTCGTCGAAGCGCACGGGCCTGCTGGTGCCGCCGGGCTCTTCTTCGATACCGAAGGACCAGTCCACGAGTGGCACTCCCCACACCAGCGCATTACCGTCTTCGAAAACGCCAATTTCGGTACTGTGCTCCTCCTTGACGGCCTCGTAATGACCACCGATCTCGATGCCCCTTACTACCACGAACCACTCGTCCATCCCGCCCTGACTGCCCACCCCGACCCAAAGCACGTGCTGATCATCGGAGGCGGGGATGGGGGAACAGCCAGCGAACTCGTGCGCTACCCCCAGATCGAGCGGATCGTCATGGCCGAGCTCGATGCCCAGGTTGTCCATGTGGGACGGGAGTTCTTCCCTACACTCAGCCACGGGTTGAGCGATCCGCGCCTCGAGCTCTACTTCAGCGAGGGGGGGCACTTCATCCAGACGACCGAAGAGCTCTTCGACGTGATCATCATCGATGGTTCAGACCCGATCGGTCCAGCCAAGGCACTGTTCGAACCGCGTTTCCTCACTGCCTGCGCCGAGTGCCTTCGTCCGGGCGGAATATTCGTGACCCAGAGTGAAAGCCCGCTCTACTATAGCCAGACCATCCGTGATCTCCTCCAGAATGTCTGTACGATCTACGACTGGTTTGGTATCTATACGGGCACCGTCCCGAGCTATCCAGGCGCACTCTGGACATGGACCTGGGCGGGGAAGGGAAGGTCTCCCGCCAGTCCGTGCCGGGCTGCCCCAGCCGAGCTCAAGGCCTACAATAACGGTCTCTTTCCCCGACCTGAACTTGTCCCAAACTGTATCGAGGCGCTACTCCCTTGAGATCAGTCCAGGTCCTCGGACTCTGCTACGAAGGGTGTGATAATCGGGTCCCCGGCGCCGCGACCGCTCCCTCCTTGATCCGGTGGGGTCTAGAGGGTGCAGAGTACTACAGTCTCCTCCAGCACCAGGCCCTTCCCCCACTCCAAGACCATGGCGACCGTCCGTTCTTCGATTTCTCCCCTGAGCACGCCGTCGAGGCGATGGCTGCAGTGCTCAGTGACCGACTCGATCCCAACCAGCCCTTCCTCGTCCTCGGCGGCGACCACCTAATTACCCTGGCGGTCCTACGGTGGCTTACTAACCAGCCCCATCAGCACCCTTGGTTGCTCCACCTCGATGCCCACGCTGACCGCCGTGATACCCACGAGGGGCATCGCTTGAGCCATGCGACGGTCATACGTCGGGTCGAGGAGCTGCTTGGTGCACCCCGAGTCCTCTCCTTCGGTATTCGCGCCCAGGCGCCGGAAGAGACTTGGGAGGCACAGCGTGTCCACACCTTTGAGGTCCTTGAACCGCTAACCCGGTTCCTCGAGCAGGTTGGCCCGGATGAACCGATCTACCTAAGCTTTGATCTGGATGTCCTCGATCCCGGCATCATGCCGGCAGTCTCCAATCCGGAACCGGGTGGAATCGGGATCAATGAAGCGGCGGCGGTTTTTCAAAGGCTTTCAGGGCACCTGGTCGGGGCCGATCTGGTCGAGCTCGTCCCGACGGCCACCTTTCCCCACCCTGCCGCCCAGCACGCAGGTTCGATCTATCGCGAGCTCCTCATCGCCCTTGGTGTGGAAAAGTCATCTCGCCTTATGGGGTCCAGTTAAACTGGACGCCCACGAGATGGACGTTGGACTCGAACTCCCCTTTTAGGGTCCGGCCTTGGGTGGTGTTATTGATTCGGGGATCTTGGAAGAAGACAAAGGCGTAGCCGAGATCGATTCCGAGGGATCGGGTGGGCGCATAGCTGGCGCCAAAGGCAATCCATCCCCGATCCTCACCGGGGATCCGTGGGGTCCGCCGTCGGGCATTGGGGATCGGGGTCTCATCGTAGGTGATCCCGCCACGGAGGGTCCACTTGCGATTCGCTGTGTAGTCGACCCCGAGGGAGTACCGGAAGCTATCCTCCCAGTCTTGGGGGGTGGTCGATTGGGTCCCGTCGCCGAATTCGAGCTTGAGCTCCTCGAAGCGGCTCCAGTGTGTCCAGGTGACACTCCCCATCAAGGCCCACCGGTTCGCCAGCCGGTGATAGAGGCCAAGCTCCACTGTTTCTGGTAATGTCAACCCAGCAGAGACCCCCTTCTTCTGAGTCCCACGCGGGGTGGTGAATTCCGCGTCCCCCTCGAGGGTATGGGCCACTTGGGAGCGGTAGGCCAGTCCGAAGCGGGTATCCGGACTGAGCTCATAGAGCAACCCGAGGTTGCCCCCCACAGCCACGCTGTCCCCTTCGACCTTCAAAAAGCCCTCGGCCGGTGCCTTCGGGGGCAGGCCCAGGGCCTGACTCGTCAGGGCGTTGCTGAGTTCGGCATCGGCATACTGAACATTCAAACCCAAACCCAGAGAGAGACCCTTGCCAAGCCGGACTGCGACTGCGGGGTTGACATTGACCGTCTTGAGTCTCGATTCGACCGCATGGAAGCGTCCCTTCCAGTCGCGATCATAGTCGGTGGCCAACCCGAACGGTGCGTTGACCCCCAACCCGAAGACCACGCCCCGAGTGAGCTCCTGGGTGGCGTAGAGATTCGGCACCAACACGGTCTCACCGCCGTCCCCCCCATCACCACCGGTGGTGTTTGAGCCTTGGTCCTCGAACTCAACTGAAGGGGCGAGCAGCGTTCCGCCACCGCTGAATTGGGTCCCCTCAAGCCGGACCATCCCCGCTGGATTGAAGAAGACCGTCGCCGGGGTCTCGGCCTTCGCCGCGGCCCCAGCGAAGGCGTTACCCATTCCTCGCGGACTCTGCTCGAGAATAGCGAAGCCTGCTGCCTGGACCCCACCCCAGCCACTGACTAGTACCCCTCCGATCAAACTGACGGCGGTCAGCCACCGAGCACCCTGTTTGCGTGTCCTCACTCCGTACCCTCCAAGTGTCTAAAACGGTTTACAATATGTCTGCAATGGTCTACAAAGCTTTTTAGCGGGTTAGCCTATATTGTCCGAAGCCATGGCAAGATAACGGGTA
>CAYUWI010000182.1:0-3276 GCA_964448275.1 uncultured Gammaproteobacteria bacterium
CCGACGAAGGCGTGGGCCAGGTCTTCCCCACCGTTGGCCCCGAGCAGGAATACTTCCTCGTCGATACCCACTTCTACCACCATCGCCCCGATCTGCTGTCTACAGGCCGGACCCTTGTCGGTGCTGCCCCGCCCAAGGGCCAGGAGATGGAAGATCACTACTTCGGCCAAATCCCTGATCGGATCCTCTCTTTCATGCTCGAGCTGGAACTGGAGTTGTACAAGCTCGGGGTACCGGTGCAGACACGCCATAACGAGGTCGCCCCAGGACAGTATGAGATCGCCCCCCTGTTCGAGCACGTCAATGTCGCCAACGATCACCAGCAGTTGATCATGACAATGCTTCAGCGCCTGGCCCCGAAGCACGGGCTGCGCGTACTGCTTCACGAAAAGCCGTTCGCAGGGCTTAACGGTTCGGGCAAGCACAACAACTGGTCGATGTCGACCGACACAGGCGTGAACCTGCTCGATCCGGGCGACAACCCACACGACAACATGCAGTTTCTCTTCTTCTGCACGGCGGTGATCCGGGCCGTATATCGCCACAGTGATATGCTGCGCGCCGCGGTGGCCTCTGCGGGTAATGACCATCGCCTAGGCGCCAACGAGGCCCCGCCGGCGATCCTCTCCATCTTTCTCGGTGAGCAATTGCACGATATCTTCCGCCAGATCGAAAAGGGACCGCCCACCGAAAGCAAGTCCGGCGGGCTGATGGGCTTGGGTACCAATGTACTGCCACCGCTGCCCAAAGATACCGGCGACCGCAACCGCACCTCACCCTTCGCCTTCACCGGCAACAAGTTCGAGTTCCGTGCCGTCGGCTCGCACCAATCGATCGCCGGACCCAGCGTTGTACTCAATACGATCGTTGCCGATTCGATCGAGCACCTGACCGATGAGCTGGAGAAGACCGTCGGCGCCGGCCAGAGTATCGAAGACGCGCTGAGCAAGATTATCTACACCGTGATGAAGGAGGAGAACGCCGAGCGCGTGTTGTTTGAAGGCGACAACTATTCGGAAGAGTGGGTCGAGGAAGCCACCCAGAAGCGCGGCCTACCAAACCTGATCACTACCGTCGATGCCATGCCCGCCCTCCTCGAGAAACACAATACCGAGGTGTTCGCGCGCCACGGGGTGCTCAGCGAGCGGGAGATGCAATCTCGCTTCGAGATCTACACGGAGCAGTACGTCAACACGATCAACATCGAGGCGGAGACGACCGCGTCGATGGCGCGTGGTCATGTAATCCCCGCCGCCCTGGAGTATCAGCGGCAGTTAGCTGAGACAGTCGCGACGACCGAGCAGGCCGGTATCGACCCCTCCGGTGCTCGGTCCCTACTCGAGACGATCAGCACCCTAGCCAATCGTGCCTGTGAGGCCACCGACTGGCTGGTCGAGGTCAATGACCACCAAACGCCGGCGACTACACTGGACCATGCCCACCTGATGCGGGACCAGGTACTGCCGGCCATGAATGCTGTGCGGGAGGCATGTGACCGGTTGGAGAGTGCACTCAGTGACAACCTCTGGCCGCTACCGCGCTATCGGGAGATGCTCTTCATCCGATAGGGCGTCCGTTTCGCCGAGGGCGAGGGATAGTGTCCTTCTTGTACCAGGCCCACCCACCTTTCCGGCTCGGTATCAGGGCAAGTCGGCTCGCAGATGCTGGAAGATCAGGGTCGAGCTGCGTTTTTCCCGAGCGTAGAGGGTGGGTTTCTCCTCAGTGATGGGTTGGAGCCTTGCATAGGGGAGGTGTAGACCGCAGATTCGAAGAGGTCAGCAATGGCGTCACGCGCTGAATCCTGGCTCCGGCTCCGCGCCGAGCGCTGGCAAAGGAAAAATACCTTTAAGCAGGCACTCTCGCGGGCCAACGCGAAGTTCCAGTCTGTTGAACAGGGTGCCGGAAACTACGTCTATGACGAATACAGTGTGCTCATCGCATCCATGCCCTCGTCCCTGACCGCAGAAGCCTTTCTGAGCAAGATGTTGCGTGATCTCAATGGGACGGTCAAAAATGCGACATTTGATCGCATCAATGTCTTCAAGCGCACTCGGTCAGGCGGCCCGAAGGTCGGTGAGATCATCCATATCGATATCCTGAGACCCGACAATGGCAGCGTGGCGCTTGCCGACCACGGCTCAAACTATTTCATCTTCCAGACCGTCGAGACACCGAAGTATGGGACCCATCCGGAATATGGCGCACGGGAGTTCGGCTTTGAGCGCCTTAGCGGCAATGTGGGATTTCGAACCCCACGGCATTCAGCCGTTGCCACGAACCCAACCAAGTTCTACACACGGGGTGTATCGCGGCCCAGTAGTGTGATCGTCGGCTGGGCTGGGGAGATTCCGCAATCGACCGGTTGGATCTCACTCATGCGGGGGATCGCGAATGCCATCCGCCAGCGTGGAGGCAATCCAATCGATGGAACGATCAAGAAGCTACGCCGGGAAAGAAGCCATTAGCCTATTGCCCGAGTCCCGGATTAGCCAAATCGTCCGGCAAAAGTAGAAGGAAAAGGGCAATAGCTGAGCCCAAG
Source organism: uncultured Gammaproteobacteria bacterium (assembly GCA_964448275.1). GTDB lineage: Bacteria > Pseudomonadota > Gammaproteobacteria > Thiohalorhabdales > CAYUWI01 > CAYUWI01. The sequence continues at coordinate 2,540 of CAYUWI010000182.1, forward strand.
ACCCAGGGCTGGGCCCCGAGCTCAGCGGCAAATCGGGATCAGCCCTTGAGGATCTTAGGGACCTTGTAGTTCCGGAGGTGGAAGGCGTCGGGGACCCCGGAGCCGAGTAGCGGCCGGCAGTACATCAGGAAGTCCCGGGTCACATTATTGCCCTGCTCGTTGATGAACTCGTCGGCCATCACCTTAGTCTTGCCACTGATCTCCTCCAAAGTCCGTAGATTGTACTGCACGGAGTAGAAGCCGGTGCGCTCGATGGTCACGCTGCCGTTGATGTCGTAGAAGCTGGCGTACTGTACCGCCTTCTCGCCGACTTCTCGGGCCTCGCGCTGGTCCACGTCGGAGACTACGCCCAGGAAGGAGCGCTGCAAGTAGCCGAAGGTATCTCCACGCACCCGCTTGTAGCCCAGCTTCTTCTTGATATGGTCCACCAGTAGGTCGCCCAGGGCGCCAGAGCCGGCGAGCTGGACATTGCCGTGGGCATCGCGCTCTACCTTCTCCTGGAGGCGGGTCATGATAGGCTCACCGGAGGTATCCTGGATGCCCTCGGAGACCCCTACCACGCAGCGCCCGTGCTCTTCCACCACCGACTTGACATCCTGCAGGAAGCCATCGAGGTCGAAACTGCGCTCAGGCAGGTAGATCAGGTGGGGACCATCGTCCTCGAACTTCCGGCCCAGCGCCGCCGAGGCGGTCAGGAAGCCGGCGTGGCGGCCCATGACAACGCCGACGTAGACGGT
>CAYUWI010000183.1:0-3229 GCA_964448275.1 uncultured Gammaproteobacteria bacterium
ATCACCGTATTGGCTGGGACGAAATAGCCGGAGCCCGGATCGGGCGCACCACCATCGTAGCGCAGGGCGATCTCGCCGCTGGCTGTAATGCGAGCACGCCAAGCGCGTTGGATCTCGCCAGAATCGAAGCCGAAGGCGCGGTCGGTGATCGCCACCGCACCGGATTCACCTACCGTGGCCGCCCCATGGGCAACGGGGTGCGTGACTGTCGTCGTTGATAGCATGGTTTATCTCCTTTTATGGCATCTTCACCCAGACAAACTGGCTGGGTTCATAGTAGGGAAATATTCCCCGTATCGCAAAAAAGGCCAAATCAAATCGGTCGATCAGTTAGAGACGAGATCAGCCCCAGGAACACGGATCATCGTCCGTAGTTCCTAGGAACCACTCAACTCCGGCGAACACACGCGAGCCACCAAGCCATGCGGGAGTGGCCGCTGTCTTTGGACCGCTGCACAGGACCTTCCCAAGGCTCTACCTCCAGAGTCAGGCCATCGACAGCACATATCCGGACCGTGCTTCCCGGGGTAGGCAATGCCTCGAGGAGCGGTGTGGTCCGTGCGAACCAGAGCTCTCCGTTAACCCGGACTCGACCAAAGAACTGAGGCCCCGCTGGACACTCCTCAAAGGGCATTACGACCGTCGCGACCCGACCGACCATGGCCTCCTTACCAGCGCATCGAGGACTTCGACCCAAGCTCCAAGTCAGAGGGAGATCCCACAAGATGAATAGGGCAAGGAGTAGTACGATGAGGGACCAGTAGCTCAAGTAGAGCCAGGTTGCGGTTAGGAGCCCTATCTCCAGGGCGAATAGGGGTAGGGAGATCAGCAGGACGCGTCTGCGGTGGGCTCGGTCCATCGAGGTCACACCCTTAGCCCTCAAGGTGGGCTGGCTCCTGGTTGTACCGGTCAGGCACGCCCCTTAACCGGTGTGAGTGCCTCCTCCTCATGCATGGGGACCTTGAATCGAGCACGCTCAAGAAGCTTGGCATTGATCGCCACGATGACGGTACTGACCGACATCAACGCGGCACCTGCCGCTGGTGAAAGCACAAGCCCAACTCCATAGGCCACCCCAGCCGCAAGGGGGATCGCTACCACATTGTAGCCGGTCGCCCAGAGGAGGTTCTGGATCATCTTGCTGTAGGTGGCCCGGGAGAGCGCCATAATGGCTGCAACATCCCGTGGATCGCTTCGTACTAGCACGATATCAGCCGACTCGACCGCGACATCCGTTCCGGCGCCGATGGCGATGCCGAGATCCGACTCGACAAGCGCAGGGGCATCGTTGACCCCATCACCCACCATCGCCACCTGCAGGCCTCGCTTTTTGACCTCGCGAATCTTGGCCACCTTCTGCTCAGGTAGCACCTGGGCGAAATAGTCGTCAAGCCCTGGCTCCCGAGCGACCGCCTTGGCGACCTCCTGGGAATCGCCAGTCAGCATCATGCACTATACCCCCATCCCCGTCGCCCATCACGGCCTGGAGGATCTCGAGCGCCATATCGACCGGGGTACCAATCGTCTGGCCCTGGCGCTTGTTACCCTAGGGCTCTACACTGCCGCTTCGCTGCTCATGCAGCACAGCATTGGGCCACGCCTGGCCGGCATCCCCGCCCTGGCTTTGGCCGGCTATCTATTAGCGCTGTGGTTTACTGCCCGCCTTGTGCAGGCCATTGGGCGATCCGATGACCTCTCAACCCGAGGGAGACAGGGATGGCCAAAGCGTGGCGGCTAGACGTTTGGGGGGCAGGCTCGATGATTGGGGTGGCGCTGAGGACCCGGGTCATACGGATCATCCCCATTCTGAGCGGATGGAGAGGCGACAAATCACTACTGGCCATTTCCGCTTGCCGGTATATTAAGCCCGCTGGAGCCGACGTGGGCGGCTGACTGTCGTCAGCGCGACGCTTCCCAGTGTGGCCAGCGCCAGCCACGAATCTCTGGCATATCCTCGCCATACACACGGATGTATTCTCTGTTCTCAACCAGCTTCTCGCGCAGCTCCTGCTTAACGTGAGCGACGGCAGAACCGAGCTGCGGCGCACGGTCGATGACGTCCATGACCAGATGATAACGGTCGAGGTCGTTCATTACGCACATGTCAAATGGCGTGGTCGTTGTCCCTTCCTCCTTATAACCGCGTACGTGCAGGTTTGGGTGGTTGGTGCGTCGGTAGGTAAGCCGGTGGATAAGCCACGGGTAGCCGTGGTAGGCGAAAATGATCGGCCGGTCCCGGGTAAAGAGACTGTCAAAGTCGCGGTCCGAGAACCCATGCGGGTGCTCGGTCTTCGGCTGCAGTGTCATAAGGTCCACGACGTTGACCACCCGCACCGCGAGATACGGGAAGTAGCGACGCAACAAATCAACGGCCGCAAGCGTCTCGACCGTCGGTACGTCACCGGCGCAGGCCATGACGACGTCCGGCTCAGCCCCGGCATCGTTGCTCGCCCACCGCCAGATGCTTGCACCGGTCTCGCAGTGCTTGACCGCTGCTTCCATATCGAGGAACTGGGGCTGCGGCTGTTTGCCGGCGACAATGACGTTAACGAGGTGGCGGCTGCGTAGGCAGCGGTCGGCGATATAGAGCAACGTATTCGCGTCGGGTGGCAAATAGACACGGATGACGTCGGCCTTCTTATTGACAACGTGGTCGATGAAGCCCGGATCCTGGTGGCTGAAACCGTTGTGATCCTGACGCCACACATGCGAGGTTAGCAGGTAATTCAGCGACGGCAACGGCCGGCGCCAGGGGATATCACGGGTGACCTTCAACCACTTCGCATGCTGATTAAACATGGAGTCGACGATATGAATGAAGGCCTCGTAGCAGGCGAAGAGGCCGTGACGCCCGGTGAGGAGGTATCCCTCCAACCAGCCCTGGCAGGTGTGCTCCGACAGGATCTCCATCACCCTGCCGTCCGGTGCAAGATTCTCGTCAGTTGCGAGGCGACCGGCCATCCAGGCGCGGTCGGTTACCTCAAACAGGGCGTCCAGTCGATTGGAGTTCATCTCATCTGGGCACACGAGGCGAAAATTGCGCTCGGGCGCGTTCCACTTCATGACAGCGCGTAGAAAGCTGCCCAGAACGCGTGTCGCTTCAGCGAAGCGCTCACCGGGCGCTGGCACCTCCACCCTGTAGGCACGGAAGTCAGGTATACGCAGCGCCCGCACGATCTCGCCACCATTGGTGTGCGGATTGGCGAACATGCGCGATCGGCCTAGGGGG
>CAYUWI010000184.1:0-3220 GCA_964448275.1 uncultured Gammaproteobacteria bacterium
TGTGCCAATGGGGTCACGGGCCTGGAGACCCTACTGGGGACCACCCTGGCCCTCGTGCGGGAAGGGGTCATGGACCTGGCAACCGCCCTGCACCGGGTCACTCGTGGACCCGCAGAGATACTTGGACTACCCGCTGGCCGTTTGGCGGTCGGTGAGCCTGCCGATCTGTGTATCTTCGATCCGGACCAAGAGTGGACCGTTATCCCAGCCGAGATGTACAGTCGCTCCCGTAATACCCCCTTTGGTGGCTGGACGCTGCAAGGCCAGGTGGTCCGTACCCTTGTCGCAGGCCAGCCGATCTATCCATTCCACGAATAGAGGCTTCTGGGCTTCACTCGGACGCTTTAATCCCCTCTGGATAGGCGGCCATCTTGATCGCCTCACTGGCACTAACCAAACGCTTACTCACCAAGCCCTGGAGTGACTGATCGAGGGTCTGCATCCCGGATTGTTGCCCAGTCTGGAGCACTGAGTACATTTGTGCCACCTTGGCCTCTCGGACCAGATTCCGAATCGCAGGGACGCCGAGCATGATCTCGTGGGCTGCCACTCGTCCCCCACCCTGCCTCTTGAGAAGGACCTGGGCGATCACCGCCTGCAGAGATTCCGAGAGCATGGCCCGCACCATCTCCTTCTCAGCAGCCGGGAAGACATCGATGATCCGATCGATTGTCTTCGGTGCAGAGCTCGTATGCAGGGTCCCCAGGACCAGATGACCGGTCTCGGCGGCCGTTAAGGCCAACTGGATGGTCTCCTGATCGCGCATCTCTCCAACCAGGATCACATCCGGATCCTCACGTAAGGCCCCGCGTAAGGCGTTCGCGAAACTGTGTGTATGGGCCCCGACCTCGCGTTGGCTGACGAGACACCCCTTGGTCGTGTGGATAAACTCCAAAGGGTCCTCGATGGTCAGGATATGGCCCTGACGCGTCTCGTTGATATGATCCACCATGGCCGCCAAGGTGGTAGACTTCCCGGAGCCGGTGGTGCCCGTAACCACGATAAGCCCACGGGGCTTTTCAACGATCTGCTTGAATACCGAAGGGGCCTTGAGCTGCTCCAGCGTCAGGATCTCATTGGGGATAGCTCGGAACGCCGCTGCGATCCCACGGTCTTGATTATAGATGTTGACTCGGAAACGGGAGACCTGAGGGATCGTAATCGAGAAGTCGAGCTCGAGCTCCTGCTCGAAACGCCGGCGCTGGTCATCAGTCAGAATATCATAGAGTAGCTCGTGGGTCTGATCGGGATCCAGTTTGGCCCCCTTGATCCTTTTGAGGTCACCATCGACCCGGATCATGGGCTGCTCTCCCGCGGAGATATGGAGGTCAGAGGCGTTGTTCTTAACAGCAAACGTCAATAGGTCCGTGATATCCATCACCACTCCCTCTCTCGCTTGAGACTACCTATATGAAAACGGTTTAATGACTGGAAGCAGCACGACACCCTCCCCAGAGGCCCGGCTTGAGGCTGTGCGGAACCGGATAGAGACAGCAGCCAGGGGATGTGGTCGCGACCCCGAGGGCATCACCTTGATCGGGGTTGCCAAGACCTTCCCCGCCACGGCCATCCGTGACTTGGCGGCGGCCGGGCTGAGACGGTTCGCGGAGTCCTATGCCCAGGAAGCACTGACTAAGATGGAAGCCCTGAACGATCTCGATCTGGAATGGCACTTCGTCGGTCCAATCCAAACCAATAAGGCGAAGCACCTTGCCCCATATTGCGACTGGGTCCACTCGGTCGACCGCCTCAAGGTCGCTCGAGCGCTCGACCGATACCGTGGCCCTGATCGCCCCCTCGACATCTGCCTCCAGGTCAACACGAGCGGGGAACCGAGCAAGTCGGGTTGCACCCCTGAGGAGTTACGGGAGTTCGCTGAGGCGGTGGCTCAGGAGTGTACCCACCTCCGGCTCCGAGGCCTTTTAACCCTCCCCGCCCCGACTCGCGATCCAAAGGAGGCCCGCTCCGCCTTCCAGCAACTTGCGGCCCTGCTAGCCGACCTTCAGAGTCACGGCCCCTCCGCCCCTTGGGACACCCTCTCTATGGGCATGAGCCATGATCTCGAAGTAGCCATCACCGAAGGGGCAACGCACGTTCGCATCGGCACCGCCCTGTTTGGGAGGCGCGAGTAACAATCCCCCTACCCGTAGGGACGACAAGAGAGCAAATGCCCCGGCATGCATCCCTTCAATCCACTATCCCACTGTCGGTCGACAGGGGGTGAGGCGTCGGACTCTCGCGGTCGCAACCGTTGCCTGCCGACACGCCATTGTTGATTCCCCCCGATCGGTCCAGCTACTCTCTTGAAGCAGGCCTCCTTGACAGCGCTTCCAACATGCTCAAGTTTGCGCTCGCCTCTTTGGCCCGCTGGCATTCCCCGGCGTGGCTCGTGGGGAAGGGGTCGGGGCAGATCACCCTCCTCGAATGGCCCCAAACCGGGAGGCAGTGGGAAGTCAAGGAAAGTTCTTGGGCGAGAGCAGCGCACGACTCGAAGGGAAGGCGATAATGGAGCAAAAGAGCGAGACGATTGCCTTTATTGGCGGAGGCAATATGGCCCGCAGTCTGATCGGTGGGCTGATCGAAGGGGGGTGGGAATCTACCGCCATCTCGGTTGCGGAACCGGTGCCCGATCGCCGTCAGGAACTTATAGGCCAATTCGGTGTGTGCGCTGTCGCAGATAACATCGAGGCGACGAAGGGGGCCAAGACGGTGGTGGTTGCAGTCAAACCGAAGGTGGTCTCGGTGGTCGTGGCCGAACTCAGCCAGGCCTTGTCGAGGTCCTGCCCCCTGTTGATCTCGATTGCTGCAGGGGTCAAGCTAAGCTCGATCCGGCAGACGCTGGGTGCGGAGCTCCCACTGGTCCGCGCAATGCCGAATACACCGGCCCTCGTCGGTGCAGGGGTCTCTGCCCTCTACGCCGGTGAGGAGGTCGGACTCGAAGACCGTGCTCGGGCTGAAGCGATCATGCAAGCTGTCGGGGCGACTGTTTGGGTCCCAGTGGAGGAACAGATGGACGGGGTAACGGCCCTGTCGGGTAGTGGTCCGGCCTACTTCTTCCTGATCCTGGAGGCGCTCGAAGAGGCCGGGGTCACTGAAGGCCTCGAACGGGAGACCGCACGTATCTTGGCTGTCCAGACAGCCCACGGCGCGGCGCGCCTGGCCGAGGCCGAGAACGAGCCCCCTGCCCAGCTGCGCGCCCGAGTCACCAGCCCAGGCGGTA
>CAYUWI010000185.1:0-3215 GCA_964448275.1 uncultured Gammaproteobacteria bacterium
CGATGGGTCCGCATGGCGGAGTTGACGGAGGCGCAGGCCAACCGCGTGGAATCCGCTTTTTACGAGGACCTTTCCGAGGGACGCTTCCGGGTCATCGCAGTGACACGCGCGAATTACGAGCGGGCAGCACACTGGCTGCTGACGCGGCGCACCGACCTGCGGACACTGGATGCCCTGCATTTGGCGTGTGCCGAGGCCAACGAGGTGCATTTACTGACTTTGGACCACACTCTGTTCGCCACGGCGGAGTTCCTGGGTGTGGCCACGCAGGCATTGGAACGATGAGGGGTTGGGTGGGGGATTAATCGGCAATAGGCCCTGCTAACGGAAACGCGCAGGGCCCGAAGTAATCTGGCTGAATAACGCTGTCATGGCGAGGGCCCACCGGGCCAGAAGCAATCTCGGTGGAACACCACCGGCGTCAGAAGTGCTTGGTTCCAGCTGTGATCCGCTTCCTACGAGATCGCTTCGTCGGCTGCACCTCCTCGCGATGACGAGGTTGACTGCTGTCATTGCGAGCCCTCGGAGAGGGCGAAGCAATCTCGTTGCAATGCCCCAGGGTCAAAAGGGCCGTTCTGCCCGAGGTGCCCTTCCTGCGAGATCGCTTCGCTACGCTCGCGATGACAGGTGGGGTTCCCCACGAGATCGCTGCGCTCGCGGTGACAGCCCCTTCACTTTTTCGGAGATCACTCCGGTGGCGAGAAGAACTGGAGTGTCGGCACTCCCTCTTGGATGCGCGCGAAATCGCGATCACTGTGCAATAGCAACAGGTCATACTCCAGGGCGAGCTGGGCGATGAGACAATCGATCGTACTGCGGATCGTGATACCGCGCTCTCGGCAGTGGCGATAGAGCTCCGCTGCCCGGGTGTGCGTTCCGATCGGGTCCTTCGGGTGATAGAACCGCTGCGTACCGAAATAGTCGGCCAGTCGCTGAAAGCTTTCTGACGAGTCCGCACCCTGAAGGATCTCTTGATAGATCACACCAGTGATCCCAAATGGGAACCCCCTCGACAACACATCGTTGAGGGCATCGGTCTCTGCGGTGCTGGTGCCTCGAAGCCAGTCGATCCAAACCGAGGTATCCACAAGGATCATTCCGGGGGGCCCCGCTCCCGTAACGCTCGGTGATCGTAATCGGGGGCAATCCCGCCTTGCCCTTCCAGCTCCCGCAGGTCCTTGCGGCGATGGTTTTCGATAAATTCCCGCAAGGCCAAAGTAATGAGGTCCTTCTTTGTTTTGACCGGCGCATAACGGAAGGCCTCGTGGACCAGTTCGTCTTCAAGCTCAATATTCGTGCGCATTGAAGTCGCTCCCATACACCTTTCTATGTACATATCTACGCACGTAGGTTAGTTTAGGCCCAATGAGGGGTCAATATCCAAAGACCGGCTTGGCTAGGTCCGTATTTTGAGGGTAAACGGCTGCGGATCGTCCGTGAGGACTCCAACAAGTGAGAAGTAGGCGAAGCAACCTCGGTGGAGCTCTGCTGCCCCAGCAATGCCCTGTTCCGCCAGTGATTCATCAGTGATCCGTTTCCTACGAAATCGCTACGCTGCGCCCCTCGCGATGACAGAGCCCGCTGTTGTCATTGCGAGGGCCCACCGGGCCCGAAGCAATCTTGCTGGAACACCACCGGCGTCAGAAGTGCTCGGTTCCGGCTGTGATCCGTTTCCTACGAGATCGCTTCGTCGCCTATCGGCTCCTCGCGATGGCGGGGCCCGTTCTACTCCAAAGTGCCAGCCCTGCGAGATCGCTTCGTCGCTTCGCTCCTCGCGATAACACGCCCTGTTGGCGATGACGGGAATAAGGCTGTCATTGCAAGTGCTCGGGGTTGCTCGGCACTGGGAGTTCCCTTACTCTTTTGCAAGGATATTCACTTTTGTAAGGAAAAGCTGTGCATTCGACGGTTACCTCAAAGGGCCAGATTACCCTCCCTAAGGCGATTCGGGAGAAGCTGCACATCGGCGCCGGGGACCGGGTGGAGTTCGTTTTAGAGACCGACGGCAGCGTGCGGATGCTGGTCAAGCACGCTTCGGTCCAGCGCTTGAGGGGGATCCTTCCGAAGCCCGAGACCCCTGTTACCCAGGAGGCGATGGAGCAGGCCATTCGACGGGGCTCCCAGGAGTCGTGATTGGACTCGACACCAATGTCCTGGTCCGGTACCTGACCCAGGATGATCCTGACCAGGCCGCTCGAGCCAACCGGCTCATCGAGGATCACTGTACTCGAGATGCCCCAGGCCACCTCGCGATCGTGGTTCTCTGTGAGCTGGTCTGGGTGCTTCGTGGGGCCTACAGGGTCGATAAGGACCGTATCGTGGAGGTTCTCGAGGGGCTCTTGATTACGGCTGAGCTGGCGATCGAGGATGAGAGTGTCGTCTATCAAGCCCTCACTGCTTATCGCATGGGATCTGCCGATTTCGCCGACTACGTGATTGCTTACCGCAACCAAGCTGCGGGTTGCGAGGCCACCTACAGCTTCGATCGGAAATTGGTAGGCCAAGGACCGGTGCGAGAGCCATAGGCCCGCTCGCTTCACAATAGGCCGCTCCTTCTCGTGGTTTCATCCGAGAAACTATTGGACCTGTGGGTGCATGATTAAGCTGCTTGAAGCGCAATCTTTGAATGGGGAGCCCTGGTTGCCCTTAACGAGGTGGAGGATCAATGAATTTCGCTGCCTATCTCCTACTCGGCCTTACCGGGGTCCTGGCCTTGGCCGGATTGGGCATCGCCTATGCCAGCCATAAGGCGCACGTACGGGATAAACAAAATCGGGGTGGGGCCCATTAACGGGGTAGGTTATTGAATTCTGGTTGAATTCCCGATCAATCGAGAAAGCTCGGATACCTTCCTGGCCCCATTATTACGACCCTAACGAGCTCGTTGCCGTCCAACGGGTGTCGGTCTTGGGTGCTGAAGGTTCTTGTCATTGCGAGGGCCCGCAGCAATCTCGTTGATGCGCTACCGGCTTCAGAAGTGCCCGTTTCGGCTGTGATCCGTTACCTACGAGATCGCGTCGCTAGCGCTCGCGATGACAAAAGGTGATGGTGGTGCCCTTCCTACGAGATCGCTTCGTCGCCTATCGGCTCCTCGCGATGACGGGGCCTGTTCTACTCCAAAGTGCCAGCCCTGCGAGATCGCTTCGGCGCTGCGCGCCTCGCGATGACGGGAAGGGGGGCGCTCGCGACGACGGGGCTCCTCGCCAGACGGGCTC
>CAYUWI010000186.1:0-248 GCA_964448275.1 uncultured Gammaproteobacteria bacterium
CTGCCGGGGAACCTTGTTATCCCTGAGGGGGCACGTGGGCTCGTCGTGTTTGCCCACGGCAGTGGCAGTAGTCGCTTCAGCTCGCGCAACCGTTTCGTCGCCGACTCCCTGAACGCGGCCGGTCTGGGGACATTGCTGTTCGACCTGCTCACGACCGACGAGCATGAACTCGACGAGCGGACACGCGCCTTGCGCTTCGACATCGATTTGCTGGGCCGCCGGATGGTACAGACCGTGGACTGGCTCGG
>CAYUWI010000186.1:330-3199 GCA_964448275.1 uncultured Gammaproteobacteria bacterium
CGCCGGAGGCTCCCTGGAGCTCGTGCGAGCGCCCACCCTGCTCATCGTGGGTGGAAACGATGCACTGGTCATCGACCTGAATCGCGACGCCGCGCACCGGCTTCACTGCGAGCACCATACCGAGATCGTCCCGGGTGCCACCCACCTATTTGAGGAGCCGGGCAAACTCGAGGCAGTCGCTCAGCTCGCTTCCGGTTGGTTCCTGAAATACCTCGGCACCGGTGATTGAAAACGGTGTGTCCAGGAGATCCTCACGGGCCCTCGGTCCAGCCCTGAGCGGTTGGTTTGATACTCGTCAAACCCCCTTTGATTCCACCTGTGCTATCTTGCAAATATATAGGAGCATAGCATGCGGGATGCCATGACCGAGGGTGGTTCGGACACAGGCCAGTCTGGCTCCTGAAGTGGGCTACTGTCGTCCCTGCATTGAGTGATCGAGCTTGAATAGGAGGAAGGAGTATTCAATGGCGTCTCCATTGAGCCAGGAGCAGCTGACCCGATTCCGTGAGTTGCTGGAAGGTCGCGCCAACGAGCTGGCAAAGGATATCCGGTTTCACCTCGAGCAGTACAAGAACCCGTACTACGCAGGTCTCGCCGGCCAGGTTGGAGACCTTGAAGATCATGCACTGGCCGACCTGCTCGTCGATAACAACCTCGCGGCGATCCATCGGGATATCGAGGAGTTTCGGGCGATCCATGCGGCGCTGCGCCGGATCACGCTGGGAACCTATGGCGCATGCATCGACTGTGGCGATGAGATCAGTATAGAGCGCCTCAAAGCGTACCCCACGGCGTCGCGCTGCCATGCCTGCCAGGGGCTCTATGAGCGCACCCACGCGCAGCCCGGTCATCCCTTACTCTAATTCCCGCAAAACTACCTCAATGGATCTTCCAACCTTTTTCATTCAATCGCTCGACCTATTCATTCGTTCCGCAGCGCGATACTAAGGCCAACGCAACTGGCGATTACCAGAATGCTCTGCGGCAAGCCTGCGCAAATCGAGGCCGATTGCAGGGCCTTCAGACCGCCGGCGACGAGCAGGACTGCGGCGGCAGCGCCCTCAGATATACCCCAGAAAATACGGTTGGCGACGGGGGGATTCGGATTGCCACCGGTCGTGACCATGTCATCGACGAAGGAACCTGAGTCCGACGAGGTCACAAAGAAGATGACTGCCAACAGCACCGCGAACCATTGGGTGACGGACACCGCCGGCAGGTGTTCTAGGAAGCGGTGTAGCGACATGGCGGCATTCTGCATCGCCTCTGTAGCGAGCCCGCCGTTGGCGAGTTCAAAATGCATTGCGCTGCCGCCTACCACCGAAAACCAGACAAAGTTGACCAGTGTCGGGATAAGAAGCACACAGAGGATGAATTCCCGAACCGTGCGGCCCTTCAAGACCCGGGCAATGAAGATGCCCACAAACGGACACCAGGATATCCACCACCCCCAGTAAAACAGCGTCCAATTGGTCTGCCAGCTCGAGTCGGTCCGCAAGTCCATCCACAAACTGGTGGCGATGAAGTGCTGCAGGTAGTCGCCGGTTGTCGTCAAGAAGATCTTGATCTGGTACAGCGTCGGGCCAGTGGCTGCCACGAAAAGGAGTAATAAGGTCATCAATGCGATGTTGGTGACGCTTAGATATTTGATTCCGCGTGAAACACCGGTGACCGTTGATGTCGTGGCGACCACTGTGATCACCCGTGATGATCAAGACCTGGTTGGCAATCTTGTAGGTGAATCCGCCAAGCCGATCGATGCCTGCATTGATCTGCATCGCACCGAGTCCGAGCGAGGTGGAAACGCCGAGTAGCGTGCCGAATGTACAAAAGGCATCCGCGAGGTCGCCGAGCCAGCCTTGGAACCGCTTGCCGAGAAGGGGATAGAGCAGTGAACGCGGGGCAAGCGGGAGGTCATGACGAAAGTGGAAGTAGGCAATGCCCAACGCAAAGGTTACATAGACAGCCCACGGGTGAATCCCCCAGTGGAAGAATGTAAAGCGCATCGCCTCCCTGGCCGCAGCAGCGCTTTGGGGTGTGGCAGTTGGCGGTTCCATTAGCCCACCTAATTCATGGGATGCACCAGAAGCAGCGTAATTTCCTGTTGGAAAAGGAAAATCGCCACCTATCTTGAGCTCCCTTCTTCACCCATTTGGGTGAACGCCATATCAAGGAGTTGTATCCGCTCAACCCGGGAGAAGAGCCAAAATTTGCCAAGTTTGTGCTTTACCCTCGTGAATTAGGTGGGATTAGATGGAACAGTGGCTCAGCGACGCCCCAGAACACTAGCCCCATTCCCATGCCTGCAGCGAAGAGCATCGAGAACCATGCGGTGTAACCGAAATCGGGGCGAGTTCTGTCGCTGCCCAGCCGTACCTTGCCGTAGGGGCCAAGGAGCAGCCAGAAGACGAAAATCACCACGCCGCTCATCGTAATCACGTAATACCATCCAAAATGGATGGCAATAAAATCTAGCAAGAAGTCGAATACCGCTCCTGCTGTCTCAGTCCAGATGGCGCCAAAGAGAATGACCCCCCACGTGAAGAAGGCTGCGGCCAGAAACACCGGTGGGTTCACGCCCTCGCGCCAGTCGCGCAAAGCGTTTCGGAAGGATTTGATGAAACTCCACATGCGAGTCTGACCTTTCCGAGGCGTGGGCACTTCGCCCATTTGAAGGTTGAGGGGGTTTTTGAAAATGGCTGAGCACGATCAACCCCTCGCAGGCGAAGCCCCTGCCAACATTCGATCCATCGTCGTGGAGTTGTGCTGGAGAGGGCCTTTCAGTTGAATTCCCGGGCGATGGGTGGATTATACTTAGAGCGCCTAACAAATCTTACTGGAGATGGTTCAACAGGATCATTGCACAACC
>CAYUWI010000187.1:0-3192 GCA_964448275.1 uncultured Gammaproteobacteria bacterium
GTGGGCCACTATCCAGACTACCCCCATCATAAGGGGGTGGGGAATTGAAGCAAGCCCCTTGCGACGGGCAGTCCCTTACCGCGAGGGGCTGCCCCGGAGATGAGGCCGTATGCCTGCGAGGTTGGCACAGTACACGGGGATGTTATGAGGCCAAAGGCGCCTCGACCTCCATACTTGGGGGCCTATGCACCTGGACCTGAGGAGTGTGGAGAGGGAGAGGTGAATGTGGGGGAGATTGGTCGGAAGCTAGGGCTGCATTGGTGGCCACGATCCACCCGCCACTACGTGCTTGGGTCCTCCTGCCAGCGCACCTGCCCCTCGGGGAGGACCTCGAGGTATCCGTTCCCGCTGCGGTTTCCCTCTGTATCGAGCCAGGCATCGAGGCGGTCGAAATGCCAATCGAATGCCTGCATAGCGAAGACTGCGGTGATGCCTGCGTACTCTTGCTCACCCGCTTGGCTATAGAGAGTACTCGCCTGGGCCAGTGCGGTCGTGGCCTCCCAAAGGAGGCTGATTCCCTGGCGGGTCTCGGCCATTCGCATCGCTGCCTGAAAGGCGTGAGCGCCCTTTTGCCAGGCAGTGAGCGCTTGATCTTGAAGACGGTTGTGGTTGTCGCTCATTTTTTCTCCATTCCTGCTCGTTGCCCTTTCCCGGTTGGACAATAGTACCTGCTTATAAGCTACATACCCACAATGACCTTTGACTCGTTTGGCTTGCCGATGTTCACTCGAAGGTCTGAATCGAGGGTATAGCAAGCCCGGCTGGGCTCGAGCCAAGCTAGCTGCTCGCACAGAGGAGGTCGTGCCGTGTGGTTGGGTGCCTGGTGTGCTCAGCCCGACGAAATCGGTTTATTCCATTGGCCTGAGGGAATAGTAGGATGAGGGAGACTCAGGTGGTGGCATTCCTTGAACCAGTGCTGTATACTCATTTCCAACAGTTGCATCGCTGCCTGTTAGTTCGCCCGACTGTCCTGCCCTTTACCAGGTCTGTCCTCCGCGAGCTCTTCCCCTAGGAGCAGCAGCGTTGTAGTCGATATAAGTAGTCAACGTTCGTTATAAGAGGTCAGTCGAGTGAGTACTGGTACTGTCAAGTGGTTTAATGAGGCCAAGGGTTTCGGTTTTATCACGCCCGAGGAGGGCGGCAAGGATGTATTTGTGCACTATTCCGCGATTCAGGGGTCGGGTTTCCGGACCTTGGTAGAGGGTCAGGTAGTGCAATTCGATGTCGAGCAAACACCTAAGGGTCCTGCTGCGGCTAATGTCGTTCTGAAGTAACCGGTCCGAGCAACGGACCCCCTTGGGAAGGCCCCGCTTTGGTGGGGCCTTTTTGTTGAAGGTATTAGAGACAGTTTGCGGTACTCGGTGGTGGCGGGTGTCCAAACGGCTAGGCCTTAGCAAAGCGGCGGGCATCCTTGTTCGCGTAGGAGGCGACAGCGGCGTTCGCTTCCCGCCGGCTTTCGAGCTTATCGACGACCTCCTCCAGGCGGCTAGCAGGAATGGCACATGTCATCTCCTCCGGTGACATCCCGGTACGCACCCGACTGAGCATGCAGCCGGTACTCATTGCCACTTGGCCCTGTTCTTTGGCGATTGGGATGATATGGCACTGCGGCTTGCCGGCGATCGGCATCTTGTCGAAGGCATCGTGGATGACCATGGCCTGAAAGGCGTTGATGCGAATCAAGATCACCTCGGGTTCGACGGGCACCTGGGCCAAGGGAGCGTAGGTAATATAATGGGGGCGCTCACGTACTGTGGGGAGCTGGGAGGCCTCTTCAGAGGTGACCCATTTACACTCCAGTAGGCTTTTGACGTCTTCATTCTGATTTACCTCGCTCAACCCCTTGAGCCCGTGAGTCACGCTGCCGATACTACAGTTATCGTGGTCCTCCGGTGCTGTCGTAAAGGAACGGTCGGTCGATTTGACCCAGAATACACAGCCAGCCGAGACCTTTCCTGTTCGACCGTCTTCGCTTGGAGCCGGCATCTCAGCCTCGTAGGGCCCCACCCCTTCCGGTCTCGCTTGTGAAAAGGTGATGGCAATCGGGGAGTATTGTAAACCGAGTGCCTTCTTGAGCCTTTCATCCAGTTGCTCCCATGCCTTTGTCATCAACTGCCTCCTCTGTTCTCGTGGTGATCCCTTGCCCCGAGGGGAGATCCCGATTGGCCCCGCTGGACCAGGTTGCGTTGGGCATTCAAGCTTACTCCTTACCCGAGGATAGTCTATAAGGGGGATCATCCGGAAGACGTTGAGGCCTATTCAGGTTCCCCCTACCTAAGTCGGCGCCAACCTCGAAGGGGACCTCTGGATGGTGCGGGGGGCGCCGCGCTGTACACTGCCTGAATCCGTTCTAATCGTCTCGAGATGCGATACTGGTCGGCCACGATTGCTTTCGTCACACTGGTTGCCCTGGCGGGCGGGGGGCACGCTAGTCCTCCGACGATCGATCATGATTCGGCCCAAGGGGCGATCGCTCCACAGAGTGCACAACCGGTGCTTGTGGCCCCAATCGATGGGAGCCTCGGGCCTGCTCAGGCCGAATGGATCAAGCACTCCCTCCGTCAGGCCGAGGAGGTTGGCGCACAGGCCCTGGTGCTCAGGCTGAATACCCCGGGCGGTTTGGCCCGATCGACGCGAACGACTATTCAGGCTATTCTAACCTCCCCCGTGCCAGTCATTGGGTGGATCGGCCCCCGTGGGGCACAGGTAGCTCGCACCGGCCTCTACATCCTCTACGCCTGCCACATTGCAGCCATGGCACCCGATACCCGTCTGGGTATTCCCGCATCCATCCGACTCAGTGACCCACTGGTCGGTCCCGAAGCGATTCCCCCCATTATTGAGAAAGAGCCCGTTTCACAGGAGGGGGGGCAGACGACAGGGGGGGAGCAAGGCGACTCTGCTCAATCCGGTCAGTCTCCCAAAAGGGAGCGAAAGACCGTCCGCAATGCGATCCTCTCGATCCAGAGACTGGCCGACTTGCGTCAGCGTAATCGGGCGTGGCCGACTGGCGCAGTCCAGCGAGGTGCCGGATTGTCCGCTGAAGAGGCCGTCACCAAGCGGGTAGCCGATTTGCTAGCGGCCAGCGTACGGGAGGTCCTTACCAAGAGTGACGGTTGGGCCGTGGCGACCCCCGGAGGCGAGCGCACACTCACCGTTGCCGATGCCCCACTCCACAGGCTCAAACCGGAC
>CAYUWI010000188.1:0-217 GCA_964448275.1 uncultured Gammaproteobacteria bacterium
AGCACCTCGCGCAGGGCCTGCTCCAAATGCAATTGCTTGGCAGCGCGTGGGTGAGCGGTCTTGGCGAAGAAATAACGGCCGCGGCCATGGGCCTTGGCTTGGTGAAGCGCGGCCTCAGCTCGGTTGATGAGCGTCATCCCCTCACTGCCGTCGGTAGGGTAGTGGCTGAGGCCCAGGGAAGCGCTTAGGCGGAGAGAATGGCCTGCAACAGCAAATG
>CAYUWI010000188.1:227-3184 GCA_964448275.1 uncultured Gammaproteobacteria bacterium
GGCAAGTAACCGTTCGGCCACCTGGGCGGCTTGTTGAGCCGCGGACCCCCCCAGCAACAGGAAGAGGAACTCATCGCCGCTGACGCGCGCGAGACAGTCCACTGCCCGCAACTGTGCCTGGAGGCGCCCAGCCGCCGCCTGCAGTACCTCATCCCCGATTCTGTGCCCAAGACCATCCTTGATCTGCCTAAACTGATCAAGGTCGAGGGCGCCCACCGCCAATTGGTCACCCTCGGCTTGTGCGTGGCCAAGGGCGTGACCGAGGCGGACCTCGAAATGCTGGCGATTGGCCAGTCCAGTCAGAGGGTCATGGGTTGTGTGGTAACGCAGCTCGGCTTGTAGGTGGTTCCGCTGTTGTTCGGCCATCCGTTGGGCCGTGATGTCCTCACCGATCCCGATGAGATAGCGGATAGAGCCCACCGTATCGAAGACGGCCCGGTTGAGCCAGCGGGTCCATCGGGGTCCATCCCAGGCGCTGATCGTGTTCTCACGGATTTGTGTGGGTTGGTCCGGGGTCAGAGTGGCCAATCCCGCCAAGGCATCTGCGTGCTCCGGCTCGGGGAGCCCGTCGAGCCAGCGCCAACCCGTTAAGGCCTCTGATGTCGTGCCGAACAGGGTGGAGTAGGCGGGGTTGGCGTAGAGTAGGGTGGTATCCGGGAGGTAACAGCAAAACGGCTGTGGGAGCTGCTTGAGGAGCATGCGGTCATCCCCTTGTAAGAATTCCCCCAAGGAAACCATGAGGAAGGGCCCCTCCGCCGTGGGGACCTGGCCCGCATTGATCCAGGCCGGAATGGTCACCCCGTCCCGGTGACGATAGGTGCCGAGGCAGGCCTGACAAGATGTGAATTGAGACAGACAATCCTGCGCGAGACCAATCGGGTCGATCTCGGAGAACGTGAGCTGTTGCAGTTGGGCTCGGTTGAAGCCGAGGGCTTGGCAGGCCCATTGATTGGCGTAGGCAATTCGGCCGCTGGCCTGTTCGACTACCAGTATCACCTCAGGAGTGCGGTCGATTAGCTCACACAGACGGGCGCGGGTGAGTCCTCTCACGCAGAGACCCCTTTTTGTCCCTTGCAAGCCCTAGGAGGAGGGAGGGGACTATAGACGAGCCAGATCTTACTCGAATCAAGTCAATCTTTCTGTCTTCAGTTCGAGACTGTGTCCGCATTTCAAATGGCAAGCATATAGGCTTGGCCTCTGAGACTCAAGAGCGGTCCTTGCTAATCCCAGGGCGTAATGTCGCCAAAGGAATCCCGTGACTTCTTATTAATAGATAACCTCAAGCGAGGAGGGGATGGAGGAGTTCATCGAGCGTATGGGGCTAGGGCCTGTCTGCAAACCTGGAGTTACTAAGGAGAACAAAAGTCTTGTCAGTACACCTCACCCAGGTAGCAGGAATCGCTCCGGAGGACCTCGCTCTTCGGGCATTTTCCCAGCCGATTTTCCTTCGCCACGGGTTGTTTCCTATGACTTTAGTTCTGAACTCTTTAGTATCTGGATTTGGGCCCGTTTGGTACGGTCCGAGATTACGGAAAAATGCGGGTTGTGACGGTCAATCGACTGATGAAACACAGCGAATAGAAACTTTGCAGACAGGCCCTAGTGTCGGCTGATCGCATGAAGAAGGCGCGATCTGTCGTTGCGGATTCCAAGGCGCAGATCGGGCCTGAGGACGCGGATCGACGACGGCGTCTTGATGAACTTGGTGCCTTTTACGAGGCGCTCGCCAGTCACTTTGAGGATCTTGTGGATCGATTCTCTGATCACGAATGAGCGGCGCCCGAGGGGCAGCGATGTTTATCTATTTTATTCAGTTCGTTCGAAACAAAGGGAACATAATATTGTCGATCTCGGTCGGGATTGGCCGGGAGCATGACCAATGAGATTGCCGCGGATCAGTCAGTCGCAATGGATCGCCGTGATCATTGTGTGCATCCTCGTAGCGTGGATGGCGAGTGGCATGATCGGTAGCAGTGGTGCCCCGGATACAACGGGCACCGGCTCCCAGCTTGCCAGAGAACAAGAACGGACCGAGGTACAGGTGCGGTGGATGCGCGCCGAGGAGGTCACCCGTTACATCGAGTTGCAGGGGCATGCCGAGGCCGATCGGATCGCCACGGTGCGTGCGGAAACCAACGGCCGCGTAATAGAACTCCCGGCCTCGCGAGGGGTTCGCTTGAAGGAAGGCGCACCCATTGCCGAGCTGGCCATGAACGACCGGCGGGCGAGATTGGAGGAGGCCAAAGCGCTGGTTGAACAACGCCAGAGCGAATACGCTGCCGCGCAACGGCTAAGCCAAGAAGGCTATCAGGGGCGCAATCGCATCAAAGAAGCCAAGGCAGATCTCGCTGCCGCCAAAGCGAAGCGCGCCGCGGTCCAAGAGGAGATCGCCAACGTGCGAATCAAAGCGCCCTTTGCGGGTGTCCTCGAGACCCGCCCCGTGGAGATTGGCGAGTACATGTCCGAAGGCGACGAGATCGCCACTGTGGTGGATGATGACCCCCTTCGGGTCATCGCACACGTGCCCCAGCAGAAGGTCAACCGGATCACTGTTGGGGGTGAGGCCGAGGTCACCTTCATCACTGGCGACACGGCAGAAGGGGTAGTGACTCTGTTGTCAAACGTAGCGGCGAATGAGACCCGTACCTACCGCGTCGAGGTCGAGGTGGCCAATGCGGGGCGCACATTTCGCCCAGGTATGAGCACCACCGTCCACATCCCCACCGACACCGTTCGGGCGCACTTCGTCTCGCCCGCCCTATTCAGCCTGGATACCGAAGGGCGCCTCGGTATCAAGACCGTTAACGACGCAAATGAGGTCGTTTTCCATCCGGTCGATATCGTCCGTGGAAAGACGGATGGAGTCTGGATCGCGGGCCTCCCTACAACGGTCCGGGTGATCACCGTCGGGCAGGGGTTCGTTCGCGCCGGTGAAAAGGTCCAAGCGGTGCCCGCCG
>CAYUWI010000189.1:0-3173 GCA_964448275.1 uncultured Gammaproteobacteria bacterium
TCCGGGGTCTGCGAGCGGTCTAGCGCCCGAAGGACTCGGCTCTGGCTCCCTCGTCCCTCAGCGATGGCTTCAACCTCGCTAAGATACCCCGCATCCTCTGGTCCTACCTCCCTTGCCTGGAGACGTTCCAGAAAGGCCGACCAGGCCCGTGCGCGGGCGGCCTTGGCTGCTCGCGTTGCCCGCTCATCTTCTACCTCCTTCGGTGAGCGAGCCTGGATCTCGTTTGGTGTGCCGTAAAAGTAGAGCCCCTCTGCCACGAACTCCCAGGCGGCCCAGGTAGTGGCCGGGGTGTAGTCACCGAAGGCCAACTCGGCTAACTCTGCAAGCTCTGTGGTCTCACCGGCGAGGAGCTCCCAAGTGGCCTCGATCTCACCCAAGTTCTTGACCTCGAGCTCCGAGAGGCTATGGAAGGGGCCAGGGTGCAGGAGGGTGACATCCTTGGGGCGCACCCGTTGGGTCTTGCTCCCCTCGAGCTCAATATCCAGTTTGTCACCCACCGTCAGTACCCGGGCTGGACGATTCTTGTACAAAACAAGGCTGTTTGTGGTTGGCTCCATAGCTCACTTTGCCGCCGTCGTACCTGTTCAATTAGGTTTAGAGTTGCTTACGGTGCTGAGGTTTCTGGTGAGGTAGCCAGGATCCTATTATTCCCCCTAGCCCTAGGAGGAGAAACCAGATCAGGCTCCAGCCAGGCATACTGAGTCCAAGGAAACTCCAGTCGATGGAGGCGCAGTCCCCTGTGCCACGGAGGACCCGCAATACGGTCTCGTGGAACGGCAATACTTCCAACATGTAATCCAATCCGGGGCCGCAACCAAAGGCCTGAGAGGGTGGTTGGCTTTGTAACCAGACATGGCGACCTGCTAGCCCTGCGCCAAGGAGGGCTAGCAAGGCGAGCCCGATCCCGTAGGCCCGAGCACCAGTGGGGCCTGGATCATGCCAGGCCGCGGTCAGGAAGCCGAGGGCGAGTACGATAAAAACCCCACGTTGAAAGGTGCAGAGGGGACACGGTTCCAGTCCACCTAGGTACTCCATCGCATAGGCATAGCTGAGGAGGCTGAGACAGACAACCCCAGCGAGGAGGTAGCTGAGCCGACGCGATATATAGAGCGGCATGGAGCCTCCTCCCTTGGTGGGATGCAGGAGTGTCCCAAAGTTCCCGTTGATGGTCCTTCGGGACACTCATCAAGGTGAGTTTGGGTAGTATCCACAGCCTGGGAGGGCATTCAAGAGGCGCCGAGGCGTACACTAGAGAAGGCGTGTGGATGGGGTTGTGAGCAATCCCTTGTACTCACGCTCGTGTCAATCCGCGTTTAGGGGAGTGATTCCCCACGCACACGCTCTGCCTGTTCCTCTCGCCATGTCTGGAGCTGATGGCGTAAAGCGGGGCGGGAGTTGCCCAGGATCGAAATGGCCAACAGTGCAGCATTCTTTGCCCCTCCTTCACCGATCGCCAAGGTGCCCACTGGTACCCCAGAAGGGATATGGACGATGGATAGGAGGGAGTCTATACCATTTAGCGCCTTGCTCTGTATAGGCACACCTAATACGGGTAGGCAGG
Source organism: uncultured Gammaproteobacteria bacterium (assembly GCA_964448275.1). Lineage (GTDB taxonomy): Bacteria > Pseudomonadota > Gammaproteobacteria > Thiohalorhabdales > CAYUWI01 > CAYUWI01. The sequence continues at coordinate 1,562 of CAYUWI010000189.1, forward strand.
TGTGGGCAGCCATTACCCCGGGTAGATGGGCGGCCCCGCCTGCCCCGGCGATGAGCACCTCGAGTCCTCGCTCATCAGCAGTGGCGGCAAACTCGGTTGCCAACTGCGGCGTGCGGTGGGCCGAAAGGATGCGGCACTCATGGGCTACCTCGAACTGTTCAAGGAGGGAAGAAGCAGGCTGGAGTGTCCCCCAATCGGACTTGCTTCCCATTATGATGGCTACTCGGGGTGTCTCGCTGGCTTCCATGGCATGATCCACACGCTGGTTAATGGCTCTCTAGATTGTAGCGGGATGGGAGATCCAGGTCGATGGGGGAAGAGGACAGTGTAGATGAGTCCATTATAGGGGGGTACAATGCGGGGCCATCATACAGCAACCGGAGGCGTAGAGAGCATGGCGATGGCCGAACTGGAACTGACCAAAGAGGAGCTGGCCACCCTCTCGTGGTTCTTGGAATCGGCAATCGTGGCTCAGAAAGAGGGTCTTGAGGAAGCGGAAGAGAAAGGGCTCGAGGATGCCTTCCGGGTCCAGGATTTGGCTCAACTGGAAGAGCTTCGTGAGATCGTTCACAACCGACTGGTCCAGGTCAAGGGTCGAGATACTGTGTCCACACTAAATCTAACCCCAAAGCAGCTCAAGCGCCTGGACCAACTGGCCGAGGACGGGATCGCCTTGTGCCGCGGGCAAGAGGGGGGAATGGATCGACCGACCCCTGGATCGGATGTCCAGGGCCTGACCCAGATCTTAGAGGAGATCCGAGAGAAGACCCATGCCTGTCCGGATTGGCCCATGAATTGAGGGAAAGGAGTAGTATCCTGTGGTAGAAGGCTGTGCGCACAATCGGATGATAGGCGTGATCGGCGGAAGCGGGGTCGATGCGATCGAGGGTTTGGTGGAGACGCGTTGGGAAAGGGTGACCACCCCGTTTGGTGACCCCTCTGATCAGCTCCTGTTAGGGGAACTTGCCGGGGTCCCGCTCGCCTTCCTTCCCCGGCACGGTCGCGGCCACCGTCTTCCCCCCCATGCAATCAACTACCGCGCGAACATCGATGCCCTCAAGCGGGTTGGTGTGACGGATATCTTGTCCCTAAGTGCAGTCGGTTCGCTCACCGAAGAGCAACCCCCGGGGAGTTTCCTACTGGTTGATCAGTTCATTGATCGTACCACGACCCGTGATAAGAGCTTCTTTGGGGTGGGCTTGGTCGCCCATGTCTCCATGGCCTACCCGGTTTGTGGCTCAGTGGCTGATGCCTTGTGGGAGACGGGGCGAGACCTAGGGATACCGGTTGCTCAAGGCGGTACCTACCTGGTGATGGAAGGGCCCCAATTCTCCAGCCTCGCTGAGTCGAAGCTCTACCGCCAGATGGGTTGTGATGTCGTAGGGATGACCAACATGCCCGAAGCCAAGCTCGCTCGCGAGGCCGAGATCTGTTACGCCACAGTGGCTATGGTCACTGACTACGATTGCTGGCATCCAGACCATGACCATGTCCAGGTAGAAGACGTGATTCAGCACCTCCAAGCGAATGCTGGTCGGGCGCGGGCCTTGGTCCAGGCAGTCGTTCCCCGCCTTGCCCAACGCCCCCAACCTTGCGCGAACGGCTGCGACCG
>CAYUWI010000190.1:0-3116 GCA_964448275.1 uncultured Gammaproteobacteria bacterium
GAATGGCGGCCACGTTCTCCTGCTGGATCAACCACCGTATCGCGACCTGGGCCGCCGATTTGCCGTACTCGGCGCCGAGTTGCTCGAGCAGTTCTGTCCCCGGGACCGCCCCGTCGGCGAGCGGACTGTAGGCAGTCAACAGGAGTCCCTCCTCGCGACAGAATGAGAGCAGTTCGTCCTGGTCTTTGAACGGATGGTACTCCACCTGATTCGTCAGGATCGGCGTCTCCGAAGCGTCTATCGCGGCCTGCGTCTGGGCGACCGAAAAATTGCTGACGCCGATGTGTGAAACGACGCCCTCGTCCTGGAACTCGTTCATGACGGCGAGCGAATCCGACAGTGGCACCGTCTCGCTGGGGGAGTGGATCAACAGCAGGTCGATGTCGGTTCCCAGCCGGTCGAGACTCGCCTCGACGGTCCGGCGGAGGTCGTCGGGTGCGAGATTCTTGCGGCGGACTTTCGTCACGAGGAACACCTCGTCGCGGTCGACCGGAGACTCCTCGATAGCCTCCCCGACTGCACGCTCGTTCCCGTACATCTGGGCGGTGTCGACGTGACGATACCCGAGTTCGAGCGCCCGTTTCACTGCGCTTTGACATTCCGTGCCCTTCAGTCGCCACGTCCCGAACCCCAGTACTGGCACCCCGACGCCGTCGACACTCACTGAGTCCATGCGAGTCAGAACGAACCAAACCTATATCAATCCGTGGGTCGGTGGCTCCTGTCGAACGTTCTTAGCAAAACTGGTTCGGTACAGTTAGAATAACTAGCGACACCCATCTTGTAGGTATCCCTGCACATCCCGCCGATTGTGGTACCGGTGAGATATATACATATATAAAATCTAGTAGGATCGGATAAATATTGAACTTACTAGGGGATGGAGCGGGAAAAGCCCGTTTGGCCTTCGAAGCTCGCCCGCCTCACTGATCCGGTTGTGTGGCTTGGTAAAAAGCCGTCGCCGGCAAGCCGGAACCAGCCGTCGAAGAAAGAGAAAATGGCTACGCAGACTGGGTGATAGTGGCGATCCAAGGCCTCCTCGAGTATCTGTATCACCCGTATCGGTGGTTGCTGGACGTGTTCCACGAGATGCACGAGATTGTCGCGAAACTCAACCTGGAGGTGGCTGATCTGCCTGATTTCACGACCGAGTGTGCGCGCAAGCAGGGTCTATAGATGCGTATCTGGCGCGTCCTGCTGCGGTTGTCGGCAGAGTTGCACGATCGCAGCGACGTTCAAGCGATCGACGCAACCGGGATGGATCGAATCGCTGCCGGTCAACACTACGCCAAACGGACGAATTACACGTTCGAAGCGGTGAAAACGACTCTCCCGAGCGACTGTATAAATAATTTTATTCTGATATACATTGTTCGATAATATAATCGCACAATTTCGAGATCGGCTGGCATATGGTCAAACGCAATCTTGTCAAACTGGACATTCTTACCGCTGACAAAGGGTACAACTGGCGGCTAATTCGGTAAATAGCGTGTCCTCAAGGCGTCAAACCGGTGATCAAGCACCGCGAATTCGGCTGGCACGGCATCGCCAACAAGTTATTGCGAGATGTTAGGATCCGCCATCAGCGGTCGAACGCCGAATCCACGTTTTTCGCGCTCGAACGTAGTTCGGTCAGTTCCGCGAACCCGTCCTGAAATACGCTGTCAGAAACACCGAACGTTGCGTCAGCCACTCGTGATCGTGAAATCACGTGTCTAAACAAGGCCCACACTACTCTCTTTGGATGTCGGTACAGGCCGATACTGTAGTTCCACAACTCGACGTATGTCCAGTGGCGTGGGGATCGGAATGGCCGCGAGGAGGAGTATCGGGTCCACGAAAGACAGAGACAGCTCGGACCACACTCTTGCTCGTTCATCCATACTGAACAGCACATGATTCTGTGAGAACTATCATCGATTCCCCAGAATATCGATACTCTCTGGTCGCTGATCTTCTATCTGAACGAATTTCTGAGTCGCCACGCTCCAGTGGGCGACCGGTTTAGCCTCGGTTTCCACGCAACTAATCCGTATCGGGGCTTCCTGACACCACAGTAGTCTCCGGAGTGCGATGTTGGTTGTTCGTCTCGCCCATAGAGGCCCAGCAGTCATGCAATGGGTTATCTCTTCTGTCCGGATTTCAGCTCACGCGGGCCGACAAGTGTGCCAGCAGTACCGGTGGTCCTACTACCACGTCCGTCGTCGGTGCTATAAGTGACGAGTTCAGAATTGGGTGAATTTACACACGTCACAGAATCGATTCAGTACTCGAACCGCCTCACGGAGCCGATTACAGGCATAGGTACGTAATTATACTTGTGAAGACCAATCAGACAGTCTCATGAACAGGCCTCATTCCTGTCCGGATTATCTGAACGGAAGTTGTGCTCTTTCGGACAACGGTTATTTCACCAACTATCCAATTTATCGGAAGAAGAACCCTCATTCATCGATGCTAACACAATTGTTAGGGCCGTTATTAATTGAACAATTGTTCGATTCAACAAAACAATAGGCTTGGATGCCAGAACGATGCGTGAGCCAGTATCGACCGCCGAATCGGTCAATTCGAACGGTATCTCTGTGTGTTCGGTCGTTCTAAATTTGGAACGAACTGTTCCATATCGGAGAAACGAGGTCGGCGAGTAAAAAATCGGGGGCCATATGTCACGTAGTCACCCCGAGCGACCGCAAACCGGGGTTTCGCTGGCCGGATTACGTGTTGAGGTAGACGGTCTTGATCTCGGTGAAGAAGTCGAGTCCAGCGTCACCTTGCTCGCGGTAGGTGTTGGTCGAGGAGTCCTTCACCCCGCCGAACGGAACGTGGAGTTCGAGACCCGTGGTCTTCTCGTTGACCTTGGCGACTCCTGCTTCGGTTCGCTCGATGAACTCGTGGGCCTCCTCGAGGTCCGTCGTGACGACGGAAGAGGAGAGACCGAACTGGCTGTCGTTGGAAGCCTCGATGGCATCGTCGAAGTCCTCGACTTCGGTGACGGCGAGGACCGGGCCGAAGACCTCTTCCTGGAAGATCCGCATGTCGCGCTCGACGTCGGAGAAGACCGCGGGCGTCACGTAGTAGCCGTCGTCGTACTCGTCGCCCTCGGGGCGCTG
>CAYUWI010000191.1:0-3106 GCA_964448275.1 uncultured Gammaproteobacteria bacterium
CGCGACCCGGCCGTCCAGTTGGGGCACGGAGAGCGCGGAGGTCGCCACCAAAACCTCGGGCATTCCGGAGGCAACCGGCCCAAGCTCGCGAAGCACGCAGACATGTCCCGGACGGACCTTGCCCGATTGTACCGCCTCCACAATATCGCGGGGATCTGTAAAACAGAGGGCCGACCCTTCAAATCGGCTCGATTGCATACTCGAGACCTTAAAGACGACGCCATCCGGGGCCAAATTCCCAAAGCAGACCTGAATGTCGGCATACGGCTTGACCGGAGAATCGACCGGGGCGATCAGCTCCTGATTATCCGGAACCTCTGGAACATCGCGACAGCTCTCTTCCAGCGACCTTCCAGTGACTGTCAGGGTGTCACCGTAGAGCAGTCCGTGCCTAAGGAGATGCTTTAAGAGAACAGGGGTGCCACCGAGGCGATGGAGATCGATCATGGTGCCGGTGCCCCTAGGCGCGAAATGACACAGCACAGGCGTTTTTCGGAGGACACCTTGGATTTCTTTCAGGGAAAATGGCACTTGAGCCTCTTGGGCCAAAGCCAAAAGGTGCAATAACCCGTTTGTGGAGCCCCCGATTGCGGCAATCGCGGTCGCCGCATTATGAAAGGCCTTCCGGGTTAAAATATCGCTCGGACGAATCCCTTCTTTCAGGATCCGGGAAAGCGCCGGGCCAACGGCGGCGCATTCCTTCTTTTTCTCATCGCCGACAGCCGGGGTGGATGAGCTGAAAGGGAGCATCAAACCGATGGCTTCAAGCGCGACCCCCCAGGTGTTAAACGATGCTGCAATGCCGCAGCCTCCCGGTCCGGGGCAAGCCGACTGAATAATGCGGTCAGCTTCTTCGGTCGATAGCTTTCCCATCGTCGCGGAGGCTTGGGCATCGTAGGCATCGAGAATGGTGACGTTCTTGCCTTGATAACAGCCGGGCATGATCGTGCCGCCACTTATCACCAGTCCCGGATAATCCAAACGGGCCAGTGCCATGGCGAAGCCGGGGCCGTTCTTATCGCAATGGTGGAGACCGACCAAGGCATCGTAGCAATGGGCACTGGTCACTGCCTCGGCGGCATTGGCGATCATGTTTCGCGACGGCAGCGAGGCGTTCCCACCCTCCTGCCCTTGGGTTATGTTATCACTGACCGCCGGCACGCCGAACGGAAAAGCGAGCAGCCCCGATTCTTGGCATCCCTCCTTGATTGCGGTAGCCAGCTCATAGGCATGGACATTGCACAGATTCCCGTCCAGCAAGGGGACACCGACGCCGATCTGGGCCTTGCCGAAATCGTCCTGCGTCAGCCCGAGTCCCCAATAGAAAGCGGTGACACCTTTTTGCCAGCCTTGTGTGAGGTTACGGCTATTCCAGTTGAGTGTGGTTGCCATGCCCCGATAGCCCTCATTTCAAGCGAGGCGATGTCTTGAGATTGGGAATAGTCGTATTAAAACCCGAGCTTGCTTAGCTCGTTTTGTAACTGACTCTGAAACGCTTGTACATCGCCCTGTGAAGGCTGGTACCCCTCTTTCTGAGGCAGCAAGCCGAGACGGCCCATCTGGTCCAAATACCAATCGGCTTTCATCCCGTCGCTGAATGTCACTTTCCCACTAACGACCGCGTCGGGACGCGTGACATCGTCGATTGACACCGAAACCTGGCCGGTGCCTCCTGTTCCGCCTTGTTGTTGATCCGCTGCGTCGGACCGTCCGGCTTGATCAAGCGCCAGCTCGTCTTCCCCGGTCCGTTCGGGCTCTTTGTCCTTCAGGGCCAACCCAAGATCGTCGACCAAGAAGCGGACCTCCATGAAAGTCTTTTTGATCCCGTATTCGTTGTCGAGGTTCTTCTGGATCTCTGACAAGCCTTGGCCTTCGTTGATCCACTCTGTAACTTTTTGCTTCTGTTCCTCAGTCAAATCCATAACCGTTGTCTTGTAATGAATAACGTAAACGGGCCCTTGATTCGAGAAAATTCTCCGAACCGATTACGGTCGATTCCAAAACTGCGGCCAATCCGAAACGTGGCCACACCGATTCAGACCAGCTTGGCCAGCTCCCCGGCGTCGAGCCAGATTCCTCTGCATTCCGGGCATGTATCAAGAATGATGTTTTTATTGCGGGCACTGTAGGCCCGCAAGAGCTTTGATTGGTCCCGCGGACAATAGCCCGGCTTTTCATTGGCGATTTCATCGACCCGTTTTCCCGAAAGCTTCTTGGCGTCGCCGGGACTTCGTTCAAGCAATGTCGGCAGCTCTTCCTCATCGAGCCAAAGCCCATGGCAATGGCGGCAACGATCGAGCTCGATGCCATGCACGGTGGTCGGTTCCAGTAAATCTTGCTCACATTTGGGACACTTCATATTTCGGTTCTCTGGCTTCCTTGAATTTAAAGCGCTAAGCCGGTTGAATTGACACGACAGCCCGGTTCATAGGGACAAAGTCGTGATCGCTTTACCGGTTGAGATAGTATAATAACGCCGCGACGATCGCGGAAACCACCAAGCCGACGATGATCGACCATGTAAGGTAATTCAAGTGTTTCCGCTTAACGCTCTTTAGCCGAGCAAGCATACCGGATGCATTCCTCGCGCGGCCACGCGGAGTCCCTTGTCGATTTGATCCGAAGATTTCCATGCTCCGCCCACTGACACCCAAGAATTTGACATTGCTCCTCAAGACAGAATCCCGCACTCGGCCAAGTTACCGGTCCGGCGCCGCCGGCATGAGGGCGTAACAACGCCGGCCCCGAAGATAAGCCCAGCCGTTGTTGGTAAGAAATCACACCCGTGTCGCCTAGGTGCTTTCGCCTTGGTGAATTAATCACCCGTTACCATAGCGACCCGACCTTGAAAAGCGAAAAGTCGTTTGGGGGGCTGATAGGGACCTCGTCCCCGAGGTCCTGTCTTTACGGGGAGACAAGAGAGAAGTGGGACCGTGGTCTCGAGGGTCTCGTCCTGAGCTGGTAGACTGCACCACTGCCTTTAAGTTAGCCCATAAACGATGCCGTGTTTCGGACAATGTTCAAAAGGAGAGCACGCCCTCGTCCGCGGGTCACCGGAGCAGTCACGTCGCAGTCGGCTTCCTCTCCCCTTTCGAAGGGGAGAGGA
>CAYUWI010000192.1:0-3093 GCA_964448275.1 uncultured Gammaproteobacteria bacterium
CCGACACCGCGATCTCGGGGCGAGCAACGCCGAACAAGGCGCGGACACGCCCTCGGAGTGAGGCGAGCTAAAGACCCCCTTACCCACTAGTACGACCCCACCGAGGGCAGTGCGATCGCCCCCCCGCCTTAGGTCTCAAGAGATTGGCCTAACTGGATTGCGGACTGCGGGAGCCCTCCTCTTGGCCGATATCATTGGGGTACACCGATACCCCGACCAACTCAGCATAAGCCTTCGAGTTGGAAGGGCCAAGGCCTTGGGCAGAGGCGCTCTCGGCCTACGAATAAGGGTATTCGTATCGAAATGGGACGATGATCCAGCGCTCTCTCCTGATCGTCAATAAGTTGGGTCTCCATGCCCGAGCCGCTTCCAAACTCGCCTCCCTCGCCTCCCGCTATGAGGCAGAGGTCACTTTGATTCGGGATCACAAGCGAGCCTCAGGGAAGAGCATCTTGGATATCTTGACCCTTGGGGCAAGTCAGGGGACAGAGTTGACCCTTGTCGTGATCGGCCCTGACGAGGAAGAGGCCTGTCAGGCTGTGACCAAGCTGGTTGTGGAGCGCTTCGGCGAAGGGGAGTAGCGGCATGGGGACTCAGAAAGGAGGACAATTTAGAGCAGCTACGGTATCGAACACATCGCTCCCTAGACCAAGAAGGCCATAAGATATGCTTTTCGGAAATGATCGTGCCGAGCTACGCCAAGTCTTCTTCCAGACTTGGGAGAAGTTCAATCGGGGGGAATCTCTCGAAGGGACGGAATCCCTCCTAATTGACATTATCCACCGCCATCCCGAATACCACGAGGTGGTGAGTAATCCGGATGCCCACCTCGACCAGGACTATACCCCCGAAAAGGGGCAGACCAATCCATTCTTGCATATGGGTATGCACCTCACCATTGCGGAGCAGGTGGGCATGGACCGGCCTCCAGGGATTCGAGCCGCTTATGAACAGCTCGCCTCTAACCTCGGGGACACCCACTCGGCCGAACACCAGATCATGGAATGCCTTGGGGAGGCCCTCTGGGAGGCTCAGCAAAGAGGGGAACTGCCGGATGAAGGGGCCTATCTAGAGTGCGTCCAACGGCTCGCCCATGACTCTGGAGGTCCGAGGAGGAGATGACTGTGACCATGAACTCACCCCCGCATCGAGACAAGCTCCCGCGCTGGGATCTCTCTGAGCTCTATCCCTCTCCGGCTTCACCCCAATTCAGTGACGAGCTCGAGGAGGCACAGCGGGAGGCCGCACGCTTTCAAGCGACCTATAAAGACCGGATAGCGAGCCTCGAGGCAGCCAATCTCAAGGAGGCGATCCGAGGATTAGAGGCGATCGAGCAGCGTGTCGCCCGGGCCCAGGCCTACGCCCAACTCCTCCATGCAATCCGTAGCACCGATCCCGAAACTGGGGCCGCCCTTGTCCAAACCCAAGAGCAAGCCACCCGGATCCACACTCAGCTCCTCTTCTTCGAACTGGAATGGCTTGCCCTCGATACCGCACACGTGGACCGTCTCCTAGTTGACCCGGAACTCGCTCAGTATCGCCACTTCCTGGCAGTTATCCGGAAATACCGCCCGTACCGCCTCTCTGAATCCGAGGAACGCATACTGGCCGAGAAGCGATTGACCGCCCGTACTGCGTGGAATCGCCTGTTCGACGAGACCCTGACACGCGCGCGCTTTGAAGTAGACGGTGTCCCTCTGGGTCAAGAGGAGGTCCTCACCCGCTTAAAATCGGAAGACCGATCACTCCGCCGGCAGGCGGCTGCGGCGTTTACAACGGGTCTGGAGGCCCACTTGCCTCTACTGACCCATATTTTCAATACCGTGATCAGTGATAAGTTTATCGAAGACCGGTTGCGAGGCTACCCACACTGGTTGACCGAGCGCAATCTGGCCAACGAGGCCTCTGATGAGATGGTGACGGCCCTCATCGGGCGGGTAACGGCTCGCTACGATCTTGTGCAACGCTACTACCGACTCAAGGGCCAGCTCCTCCAGATAGACCCGCTCTACGACTATGACCGTTACGCCCCGCTCCCAGGAGGACAACGTGAGGTCGATTGGGCGACTGCGCGGGAACTCGTGCTGACAAGCTTTGGGGACTTCTCTTCCGAGATGCACGCCATTGCAACCAAATTCTTCGAGCAGGGCTGGATTGATGCCCCCGTGGTCGAAGGGAAGCAGAGCGGGGCCTTCTCCCATCCAGTGACACCAGACCATCACCCCTACATACTGGTGAACTTTACCGGGACAGTCTCCGATGTGATGACCCTTGCCCACGAACTTGGGCACGGGGTCCACCAGTACCTGGCCGCCTCTCAGGGCCACATCAATGCCTCAACTCCATTGACCACCGCGGAAACCGCCTCAGTCTTCAGCGAGATGCTCGTCTTCGAGCATCTACTCAACATCGAGCCCGATGCCTACAAGCGCTTGGCCTTACTCACCAATAAACTTGAAGAGATCTTCGCTACCACCTTCCGGCAGGTGGCAATGAACCGTTTTGAGGAGGCCATTCATACTGCTCGGCGGAGTGAGGGGGAGCTCTCTGCAGAGCGCATCAGCGAGCTGTGGATGCAGACCCAGCGCCCGATGTTTGAGGATGCAGTGCTCCTACGTGAAGAGTACCGGCACTGGTGGTGTTACATCCCGCACTTCTTACACGTTCCGGGTTATGTCTATGCCTATGCCTTTGGGGAGCTCCTCACCCTTGCCCTCTATGAACGCTATCGCCAAGAAGGTCCCGAGTTCGTGCCTCGCTATCTGGATCTGCTTCGGGCCGGCGGCTCGGCACCCCCCGAAGAGCTCCTAGCAAGCCTCGGTGTCACACTCAGTGACCCGCATTTTTGGGACCAAGGGCTGTCACGACTCGAGTCGATGGTCGTACAGGCAGAGGAACTAGCCGAGCAGGCGGCCCCTTACCCGGGATAGCGGAGCTGTCAACCTAGCGTAAGGGCGTCTTGGATCCCGAGCCCATCCAGGAGTACAAGCAGGTGGGTGGTGCCGACTGGCGAAAGCCGCGCAAATAAGTCAGGAAATCCAGACCAGTATAGGATCGCAACATTCGAGCCCGGTCCTCGAGTTCCTGGAGGGC
>CAYUWI010000193.1:0-3093 GCA_964448275.1 uncultured Gammaproteobacteria bacterium
TGATCGACTTTGAACGGGAGAAACGTATGTCGTACGTTACAAGTATCGAACGATTAGGGCGGGAAGAAGGCCGACAGGAAGGTCGGTTGGCGACGTTCCCGTATTTCTCGGGTGGAAGGGCGTGGGATTGGATAAATGGGCTCCCCGAGGACAGCGAACCTCTCACCGAAAGAAAAGGCCCCTCGGGGCGGCCGGACCAAGAACGAGGGACCAAGTACTAAGGATTCGGTGAAGCTGTCCGCTCTAATGGGCGACGGGCCGAGATAAGATGACAACCTGTGCCCGCTTTGTGCTTGGCCGGGTCATCAGGGGCTTGAATGGTAACCCCGAATGATGGAGATTCACGGTATGGCAACCGAGGCGGCCAGTGATAAGCGACGTTGGACCTACGACGAGCTCGCAGCGGAAATGGGCGAGACCAACCTGCCTTGCGAGCTCTGGGACGGAGAGTTGGTGATGGCTCCAGCGCCCTTCTTTCGACACCAACAGGTTGTCTTTCGGCTTGCTCGCCAGTTGGACGATTTCACTCGAGCGAACAAGTTGGGCTCAGTCGTGCCGAGCCCGATCGACGTGATCTTTACGGAGCATCGAGTTGTCCAGCCCGATGTGGTCTACATAAGCACCGGGAATCAAGCCATCATTCAAGACCAAATACGTGGTGTGCCGGATTTGGTGGTGGAGGTTATTTCTGCCGGGAGCTGGCGGCGTGATCGTATGGACAAACTGGTACTTTACGAAGAATTCGGCGTGCCGGAATACTGGATCGTTGATCCAGAGGCAGCGTTGGTTGAAGTCAGATCTTTGGAGCGTGGAACCTATCGGTTGCAAAGCAAGGGAAGGGTCGGTGACGTGGTGCGGTCAGCTTTGTTGCAGGGCTTCGACGTCGACGTGAGTCGATTACTCGAAAAGACAGAGTGAGCAAGGAACCGTTTGCTCTGGATTTTGATGATTGTGGCTCGGTGCTTGAAAGGGACGTCGTCCCCGACGTTCCCATATTTCCGTGTGGAAGGGCGTGGGGTTGGATAAATGGCCTCACCGAGGACACCGAGGAGTGTGCCCCCCTCAGGGAAGGGACGGACGGGCGACAGATAAATCCCCCTTTGGGGGAAATCCCAAACTCCAAAAAGCATTCCTTGTTTGGAATTTGGTCCTTGGAATTTGGAGCCTACGGTGCCTTGAACCCGCGCAGGGCCACGCCGGAGCACGAAATGAAAATTTCCCGAATGGGGTGACAATAGGTGGCGTATGGGCTTAATGGATTCGGAACAAGCGTGCACCGCATTGACGGAAAAGGAGCAGATAGAATTCCCGTCATTCGTGTTTGCCGATCGCCTTCGGAAGGATCCCGATTTCCTGATGAGGTTGAACCACGAACATGAGGCGATGGAGAGAGGAAGTAAGTGGTCCCACGAAGATTTGAAAGACCTTCACGAACAGCTGGGCGAAAAGGAGCTTTGATTTTCACGGTTGGGAGATATCTAACGTGCTCAAGTGGGGGGTGAGTTAAAAGATCCGCTTGGACGAACACTGGTGCTAGCTGAGCGCACGCGGTTTGGCCACATATTGCGCGCCCATCCCGAGCTAATGGAAGAACGTGAATTTGTCGAATCGGCGGTTGTTGACCCTCGTGAAATTCGAATTAGCCGCCGGTCGTCCGACGTAAGCCTATACCATGGGTCATGTTCGCACATTGATTTGTGGATGCGCGTTCTGGCGGACGTCGAACTTGGTGTTGTCAAGACGGCTCATTATGTCCGTCAGTTGGAAGGAGGGCAGATTGAATGGTGCACGTAGACGCATTAGAGGGAAAGCTCGACGACGAGCTTTGGTTTCATTACGACTTAGATAACGACGTGCTCTATCTTCGGCGAGTCGAATACCGTGGTGACCTAGTGACAGGCGAGGAAGCCGAGGAGGGCGTATTTGTCATCCGCAATTACGAAGGGAAGGTTGTTGGCCTCGATGTCATTGACTGGTGGAAAAGCGTTGGACGAGGTGAAGTGCCGGATTCTATCCGAGAATTAGCTGCACTTATTGAACCGTGGTCTCAAAAGGTGGGAACTTAAGGGGCGAGAGGCTACGAAGCAATGAGTGCGTCAGTACGTCAATCCGACAGTGGTCGGTGCGTCAGTGAAAGAAAGCGTTATCGGTTATTGGTTGTTAGTAGCGCAGACGGCTTCGTCTGCTGTGCCGCGGGCTGTCGAGCCTGCTCTTCGCGCTGTCACCGGGTTATTGGTTGTTAGGGGGAATGACGGAGCAGGCAGTAGTCAGTGGTCAGTAGGCGGACGAAGAGAGCGAGTGAACATGGACCGCCCGATCTGCGTCGTTCAGCGCGTCAGCGCCTTTTCGGGATTTCAGGTTTTCAGCGTTTCAGTATTTGACTCTCGACCCTGGACGTTCGACCTTCGACTCGTTCCTTCGCTCCTTGAGAGGGATGTTGTCCTCAACGTTCCCATATTTCCGAAATTTGGGCTGACCGAGGACGGTGATCCTCTCAGGAAAAAAGCCCCCTCGGGCGGCTGGACCAACGACCACCGACGATGGCACAATACATGCGAAACGGACTGAACAAGGCGATCTGAATCGCCTCGTCTGGGCAGGATTGCCTATTTCTGTCACAAGCTTGGGGGAGACGGCCCGACGGGAGAACCCCGAGGACAAAATAAAGAAAGTCCCGAGAAAAAGGGTTGACGCTTTGGGGGCGGTCTCTTTTAAATGTTCAAGGCAAATTGAAGGGGGCAAGAGCGCCGATCCGGAGTCGAGAGACGAGGTCTCAGGGTCGAGCGCCGAAGGCTATTGCAAGCCCCATCGGGGCGCGTCAATGTAGCCCAGGGCTCTGCCCTGGAGGTAAACCGGCAAAAAAGGACATCCAGCCCTGTAAGGGCGTGTTAACCATGGATTTGGGGCAGGGCTTTCCCTTCCTGCGGAGGTAGGGAATGCACTCCGTTGCACTCCGCTATTGGTAATTTGCTGTGGCCATGACATGGCCGTTACACTCGACCGCGAAACCGAGCGTTTCCGCGCCAAAGAGACAAGGTCCTGCGAAACGACGGGGACGAAGTCTAGCCATCGATATCGATGGCGGTGTTTCGG
>CAYUWI010000194.1:0-3089 GCA_964448275.1 uncultured Gammaproteobacteria bacterium
TCTTCGGTGATTAGGAACCACTCATCATCCGACTGGGCGACACGCTCTCGCCAGGCCACCAGGCGCGGGCAACGGCGGCACGTCGTTACCTGAGCACTTAGAGCCTCGAGTGCCCGATACCGGTCCTGTGGATCATCGGTAATGTCGCAGCACATTGGTGAATCCCACCCCGAGGTCAGGGCACAAGAATAACCCCCTTTGTAGCATGGAGGGGCAACGCATAGACAGCACACACGACCCAGCTGATCCCAACAGTACTGACTTAATCCCCACCAACCGAGGAAGCGAACCCATCCGGAGGTGCCTTACCAGCGGCGAGGTGGAGCCCCCAAAACTTCGCGATAAAGTAACTTGAGCAGATCTCGGCATCGAGGACAAATGGCGCCGGAGTCCCGCATTGATCCTTTCTTGGACCGGGGTCGATCGGGGTGCCATGCTGCATGTCGGTAATAGAGTAGGTCTCTACTAAGCCATGACCGTCAGGGTCTGTATAGAGTTGATGGGGATAGCCTTTAACGGTCTCTTCCCTATCGGGGACCTGATCGACGCCGTGGACATTGGTCCACTGTTCCATCAACTCGGAGGCGTTGACCGGCCGGACAGTAGTATCGGCGGTGCCCTGCCAGATGGAGACCCTGGGCCAGGCCCCCCTAGGGTCAGAGGCATTGCGAATTCGATCGCCCCACTCAGAAGGACTGAGATCCTTGCCCTGGAACATGCAGCGAAACGCATCCCCCAGACTGGTCGCACACCGATAGGGAAGACCAGCGATGATGGCCCCTCCGGCGAAGGATTCCGGATAGGTGGCCAGCATCACCGCGGTCATGGCACCACCCGCAGAGAGGCCAGTCACGTAGACCCGCTCGGCATCGATGGTGTAATCGGCCTTCATCGTCTTGATCATCTGCTTGATCGACAGTGCTTCCCCCCGCCCCCGGCTGATATCACCCGATTGAAACCAATTGAAGCAGGCCGAGCGGTTGTTGGCCTGGCGCTGTTCCGGCAACAGGAGGGCAAAGCCCCACTGGTCGGCGAGCCGGGTCCATCCGGTCTCGTCATCGTAGGCGGTAGCACTCTGGCGGCATCCATGCAGGGCAACCACCAGAGGAGAAGGGGGCTGGCTATTTTCTGGAATATATTTAAACATCCGCAGGTTGCCCGGATTGGAACCAAAATCGGCTACCTCGATGAGGGAGGCAGCCAAGGCACCCTGATTGGCTATAATCAAAAGCAGTGTAGCAAGGAGGACTGGTATAGAGGGGATGATCCGGTTCCTCTGGAAAAGCCCTGTCTTGCGATTCAGGTCACGGATATCATTATTCATGGTAGGTTGCCTAAACCACTGCGCTGCGGCAGACCAGCTTGTGTTCACCCAGGCCAATGGGCTCTCCCTGCACTTTACCATTCAAGCCTTATGAGCCCGCATCCTTCTCGATCAAAGCTAGGATCAAGGCCTATCAGGAGAATCTAAAAAATGGAGGCCTTTCCCCTCACTAGACAATCCTTTCCTTATGCGCGGTGAACTCGTCAAGCTTTCCAAACAGCTTAGCAAGATCCTACGCCATCAGCCTGAGCGCTGGGGACTGGCCCTCGAGCCCGGCGGCTGGGTAAAAGTCGATGACCTTATCCGTGCCGCTCGAGCGATCGGTGTCGTCCTTGATCGGTCGCGATTGCACGAGCTGATCCAGAGCCAGCCCAAGCCTCGTTTCGCGTTCAGCCCTGATGGCAGCCGCATCCGGGCCAACTACGGCCATAGTATCGATATCGATCTCCAGCTCGAGCCCGTCAAGCCGCCACCCAACCTCCACCATGGCAGTGCTTCCCACCAGATTGAATCGATCCGCATCCACGGCCTGCAGGCGCGGGGCCGCCGCTTCGTGCATCTCAGCGAAGACCCTGAAACCGCCTGGATCACAGGCCAACGCCACGGCAAGCCCGTCGTTTTTAAGGTCAATGCCGTCCAAGCGCATTCCAAAGGCACGACCTTTTACTACGCCGCACCCGGGATATGGCTCAGTGCCTTCATCCCACCCGACTATGTGCACCTCGAATGAGTAGGTGTGTAGGAAGGACTGTCTACTCTGTTTAAGTTAAGCCGCTTGGCGCTTCTCCAGCCACTCCTCAAGGGCCGCAACGCCGCCGATCCACTCGCCATCGACGAAGACCTGGGGAACCGTTTCAGCGCTAGCAACCGCACGCAGTGAGCGGGTGGTTACCCCCTTACCGAGCTGGATCTCCTCGAAGGAGATCCCGGTCTCTCGTAGAAGTTTCTTCGCCCGCTGACAATAGGGGCAGTCTACCCGAGTGAACAGGGTCACCGCGGCAGGACGCACAGCGCCAGGGTTGAGGTAGTCGAGCACGGTATCAGCATCGGAGATTTCATACGGGTCGCCTGGGACCTCCGGTTCGATGAACATCTTCTCGATTACCTTATCCCGAACCACCATGGCGTAGCGCCAGGAGCGGTAGCTGAAACCGAGCTCGTTCTTATCAACGAGCATGCCCATGGCCTTGGAGAATTCCCCATTCCCGTCGGGCAGGAAGGTGATATTGTCGGCCCCCTGATCCTCCTTCCAGGCGTTCATAACAAAGGTATCGTTCACCGAGAGGCAGATGATCTCGTCCACCCCGTTCGCCCAAAAGGCCGGGGCAAGCTCATTGAACCTGGGTACATGCGAGCCCGAGCAGGTTGGGGTAAAGGCACCCGGCAGGGCGAAAACGACTACAGTCTTGCCGCCGAAGACCTCTTGAGTCGAGACATCTACCCACTCCCCACCTAGACGGGTCTTGAAGACCACCTCAGGCACGCGCTGGCCTTCGCGATTTTCCAACATAGGATAGCTCCTCCGCTTCACTTGTCGATCCTGATCCTTAGGAATCGTCTTGAAATCGGAGGATATCTTAAGGGAAACCCAAACGATTAGTTAAATGAATTGTTCTTATAAATTCGATAGGTAATCGCTATTAAATAGTCTGACACAGTCCAGGGGGCAATCACACACCGCCTGGCTCACCACCTGCAACGCCTGCCGCCGGGGAAAGCTCTCCCGCCAGGCTAGCGCGATCTGGCGCTTAGGGGGCTGGCCGGC
>CAYUWI010000195.1:0-3086 GCA_964448275.1 uncultured Gammaproteobacteria bacterium
GGCTTTCTCTTCAAGACGTAGCAAGAGGGCCACACAGGCCCCGTTCACGTGTGGCCCTCCTGTCATCTCATCCGCCCGCTCCAGCCATGGCCTGGTAAACAAGGTCCTTCCACCCTCTCCAAGGTCTCCAAGGAAGAAAGGATTGCGGGATGGTGTTCACCTACTCCGCTATTCCAACCTCATCGATGACTACTTCCTGGCCGCCCTCCGCGTCAGTGCCGCCGACGACGTCCTTGCCCCTGGCCTGACCGATGGCCTCCAGGAGCAATTGGCGCCGGCTCTCGATAAAGTTCTCGAAGTTGTCGCTACGGATCTCTTGTGGATCGATCAAGTGACTGGATAGAACAGCATCCATGTGCTCGCGCGAGAACTGGAAACGCTCTTCTAGACGCGGCAGATAGTGCGAAGGGGCGTCGCCGCCAATCGCTCGGTTGGCCCGGCGGGAAATCGGGGTTTTGTTGAGGATCGATTCCGACTTCCGCTCCTCCTTGCCGTGGTTCTGGCACCATGCACGCGGAAAGATGTGATGGATCTCGAGGGCTTCATCGAAGTAGATCGATTCATCGATCTTCTCACCCCGAACGAAGTCTCGCGCCTCGTGGCGCATCAAAAGGGCGTGGATACCCTTATAGGCCGCACTGCGGCGTGTCTTGAGGCCGTACAAGCGGTCTGCGTAGAAGTGCGCGATCTGGACCGTTTCGGGCTCTGGCCCGCCATCGATCCAGGCGAGGACCTGTGGCAGGTCACGGGCGAAGCGCGTTTCGACCGTGGAGCCGTAGACTTCGCCTAACACACCGCATCAGAACCACCGGCGGAGCTTGGCGCGCACATCATTGTCCAGCCAGCGCTCGCCAAGAGCGCCGAGAATGGCGGCAAGTGGAACTAACTGGGTGTCGTAGGGAATATCCCCACGTGAGAAGACCTTTTCGCTGTAAAGAAAGCGTGGAACCGCCCTGAACCCCTCAGTCGCAATCGGCGCTTGCCTCCGATAGCCATCCAAAGGCAACCGCAGCAGAGCCGGGCGCGTGCAGCTTACCGGTGGGGGCGTGTGACCTTTGCTCGCCTCCTCGCAGTGACGGGTGTAACTGTGTAGAAGGGTGACAGCCTGCAAAAACTCCGTCGGGCCAACCTCAGTGAGCAAGTGGCCGTTCTGGCTCTCGATGATGTCGTAATATCGGCCCTGACGGTGGTGAGTGTCCCGCCAGTCATCGCGCAGGTTGAACCCCTCAGCGGCAAAGGTGGCCGTGACCAGTTCGAACGCGGTGAGTGCAACGCCCCCGGTATTGACTTTTTCGAAGACCAAACAGACGGCCTCCTTCGGGATCTCCTTCCGAAGAAGGATCAATGGCAAGTCATAGCCTTGAAAGGCGCTAAGGACCTCGTTCTTGAAGCGCAGGAATAGATCCATTTTGGTCTGATCTTGTGCCCAGTGTCGCCACCAGCCCATCATCCATTGGTCGTCCTCGAACACCTGGTTCAACGGGAACACACCGGCCTCATACTCCTTCTCGCGGGTCGAGAAGTCATAGCGATACCCTCGGCCGAAGGGCATTTTCAGCCGACCCTCAGGACCCACTGCAATGATCGCGTCTTCACGCTCCACATTCGGGTCAAGTGCCGCTTCAATGTGGATGTAGTAGAGGCGCTGGATCGGGCGGTTGCGCGCATCAATCGTAGCGATGGGGCGCTTCAGTTTGAGGGCCTGGTATAGCGAGGTCAGTCGCTGCTGACCATCCAAGAGTAAACGGTCAGCCTCAATGCCTTCGAGCTCGATGCCCTCGATCGGCTTTGATTGGAAGCGCGCTTCACCGCCTGTCTCGAGCATCATCACTGCGCCGATCGGAAATTGGCGGGACACGCTGGCAAGCACACTTTGAATGCGTTCATCGTCCCAAACCCAGCCGCGTTGAAAGTCTGGCAATTGGAGCTTGGCCTGTTCGATGCTTTTGAGGATCTCGGAAAGAGACTGTTTATCGGATGTGAAAGTGCTCAAATTGATGCCCTTGGCTGTTTGTTTATGGATAACGATCTAAGGTGTGCATGCAGTGGAGGACACTCACGGGGGCCACAGAAGAGGTCACACTCGAGTTTTGCTCCCTTTCTCTTTAAGACGTGACAGGAGGGCCACACTCCCCCCATATTTGCGTTGCCCTCTTGCCACTCTCCCGGAGAGCGGCTCTTGATGCGGCCTGGTGTTTGCCTCCTTCCACTACCCCTTGTGTGCCCCTCGTAAAGCACTGGTCCGGTGGGGCAATCGGGCAACAGGAGGATTCTTAGGAGTCAAACTGCTCGGTGCCTTATAGTCAGCCAGTTCGTCCATGGGTATTAGGGATCACACAGATCGAGATGTAGCCTATAGCACTTCACGCCGACACTTGGGGTGCACTGCAGGGCGTAACGGAGCTGCGGGTCTGCGGGTCTGCGTCGTGGGCTACGATCAGGTCCTCGACTTTATCGCCGGCCTCGGCCAGGTTCTGCTTGTCTGCTTGCCCTCTACATAGTCCACGGAAGCTTAGGTCCGCTTGATAGCTATAATTGGTATGTTTTAGGACACTACTTCCTTTACAACGCTTTCGGCTAGGTACTGGCAGATTCCATTGGCCTCAGCTAAACGGACCTTAAGGCGGTCGCAGAGAGCCCTTAGCTCGCTCACTTTTTCGATAATCCGGTATTGCTCTGCCAACGGTGGCAAGGGGACCAAAGTGCCGCGAAGGGTGGTCTGATTTATCTTCACCATGGACTGCGAAGTCCCACTAGCTTCTTGGGAGAACCAGCGGCGATTAAAAGGGGCATTCAAAGCCATCTGATTGACACTCCGGTAAAGCCGGGCCAAATCCTTATCCTTTTTCATAGCAGCCTTCACCTGCCGGACGTTTTGCGCCACCGCCGAATAGTGAATGCCGCCGAACCGCGCCCCGATGGCCGCCAGGGTCAGCTCGGTCTCGTCCCGGCACACCAGCATCGCCACCTGGCGGGCCCGGCGCTCCTTCGGGCCAAGCTGCCGGCCGCGGGCGGTGAGATCCCCCGGGTCGAGGCCCCAGGCGCCGGCCACGGCCGACAGCACCTCATCGGCGGTGTGAAGCCGT
>CAYUWI010000196.1:0-3038 GCA_964448275.1 uncultured Gammaproteobacteria bacterium
TGGAGGCGCCAAGGGCACCCGCGTCCGCGCAACCCCCTGCCGGGGTTTTGAGCCTCTTGCTGCGCTCTGCAAGAAGGTGTTGCAGGCCTTTTCAAGCGCCGCAACCCTTTGCATCAAAACAGCTGGAGCCAGTTACCCGGCAATTCGGAGCTCAAACCGCTTTTCGGTGAATAAGCCAGGTTGACATTAATTCCCCACGATTGGCTAGGTAATCTAGAGTTCGGCCAAGCTGGGTAATACAGGCTTGTTGATTCCCTGGAACGGAGTTGAATGCCTTTGGAAGGGGGTTATCGTCATCGGAAGACGGGTCTTTACAATCAAGAATCCACTCAATCGTAAGACGGGATCCACTAATGTAGAGGTGCGCCATCCAAAGTTAATATACAAATTAACTAGGAAAGGTACAAGAGACTCCCCTAGAGTGGGGAACCCAATGCGGTCTTCACGAGTTTGACTCGCGTTCGGGTGTAGCCCCGGCGTAGCCCCAAAAAGAAAAGGGCTTAGGCAGTATCGCCTAAGCCCTTGATTTCTCTGGTGCCGGCGCGCGGACTCGAACCACGGACCTACTGATTACGAATCAGTTGCTCTACCAACTGAGCTACGCCGGCAACTGTATTCCGATTTGAGGTCGTCTAGGTAGAGCGAAGTCAGCCCCGATCGCGAATACGCACCACCAGCTCAAGATCCTCTTGGGAGGTCCCCTCAGGGAGCAGGGGTAGAAGCTGGTCCATATCGATCTGCTCCGCTGGGATATCCACGAGCTCACCGGTGTTCTCATTATAGAGGTGGTGGTGTTGGTGGGTGTTGGGGTCATAGAAGACCTTGCTGGCGGAGACCACCACCGACTTGAGCAGGCCAGTCTCCTCCAATAAGCGGATAGTGTTGTAGACCGTCGCCTTGGAGACGCGCGGGTAATCCGCATTGACCTGCTCGAGGACCTCATCGGCACTCATGTGCTGATTGATGCCCTCAATGTCAACGCGGCCCCTATGCTGGAAGAGCACATGGGCAATCTCCACGCGTTGACTCGTGGGTTGGATGCCGTACTCGCGCAGAGTCTGTACGATCGTCCACTTATACTGGGTATCCATCGCAGCCCTTAGCTCAACCGAGGTATGTTATTTAATCAATATATCATTTTACCCCTTTCTTCGCCAATCCTCGGCTTTCAGGGCCACTCAGATCTTGATCACGCGGCTCCACCATCCCGCCTTATGGATCGTCCGGTCCGGTTGAAACGGCTCAGGGTCGAGCCTGGGCCGCTCCCCCTGCATCTGATCGGCTAGGAGCTCGGCAGAGGCCGGGGCCAAGACCACACCGTTGCGGAAGTGGCCGGTGTTGACGAACAACCCGTGGAATCCCGCCAGAGGCCCGATGAAGGGCAAACCGTCTGGAGTTCCTGGCCGCAATCCAGCCCAACACCCTTCCAACTCCAGATCAGCTGTCTCGGGGGCTAACTCCACCGCTGCCCGGGAGAGGGTCGAGACGGAACCGAGGGTGATCCGATGATCGAAACCCTGCTCCACCAAGGTCGAACCGACGAGCACGCGATCATCAGCGCGCGGGATCAGGTAATGGCCGCCTGCTACCACGACCCGATGAATCACGGGGCGGCTTCCCCGCAGTAGGAGCATTTCTCCCTTGACTGGATCGACTGGGAGGTCGATCCCCAATGGGGCTAATAGGCCCCGGCTCCAGGCCCCTGCCGCGATCACTGCATTCTTGGCCTCCACGGGCCCGGCATCAGTCTGTAAATGGGTAAATGTCCGCCTACTGAGGCTGATCCCGAGCGCCGTCCGCCTTTCCCAGAGCTCGACTCCCAGAATCTGGGCCAAACGGGCCATCCCGCGCAGGAACCGCGGGGTGCGGATCCAAGCGACATCGGGAAATAACAGCCCCCCGGTGGCCTTCGAGTCAACGAGAGGCTCATAGGCCGTCACCCTATCCGAGGCGAGCTCGTGGTGCCCGACTCCCTGCTCTCTCGCCCAACGGCGCGCAAGCTCCTTCTCCAGCGGTCGGTCCGGGGGCAGATCGAGATAGAGCATACCCTGGCTGCGGAGCTCGGGATCGATCTCGGTGCGCTCCCAGATCCGTTGGCAGAGCTCGGGGTAGAGGGCCTGACTCCGATAGACCAGGGGGTGAATGGCAGCGGGCTGTGACCAGGGGTACAAAGGGGCGAGGATACCGCCCCCGGCCCAGGAGCTCGTTCCAGGTGTGTATCCAGCGTCGATTACGGCAACGCGGTGGTGGCGGGCCGCGAGGGCCACCGCAGTGGCCAAACCGACGATGCCCCCGCCGATGACCACTGTATCGAATGCCTGTTCCTGTGAGCGGGGCCTACGCTCCGTCTCCACAATTGCCAGCGGCTCCTCGCCGTAGGAGAAGGGAAGCTCCTCCTACATTGGGCTTACACAGACTCTTGTTCGGATTCACGGGTCCAAACCGATTCCTGGGCAACTGCAGGCTCGACCCAACGCTGTTCCCCTTCGGGCAGGGTCTCCTTCTTCCAGAACGGAGCGAGGGTCTTGAGCACATCGATGATGTAACGACAGGCATCGAAGGCGTCTGCCCGATGGGCAGACCACACCGCGACCAGAACGATCTGGTCACCGGGCTGGAGGTCTCCGTAGCGGTGGATCACCAATGCCTCCAGGATCTGCCAGCGCTCGGCAGCCTGGTGAACCACGCGTTCCAGCTCGCGTTCAGTCATCCCCGGATAGTGTTCGAGCCGCATCGCGGTGACCGGCTTGCCGTCGTTATAGTCCCGCACTGTGCCCACGAAATGGACTTGCCCCCCGGAACCGGCCCCAGTCGGGTGGTGGGCGGCCAATTCGGCCCCTATATCGAAGTCTTGCGACTGCACACGCACATGCATCCTCGACCTCCAGTGTAGGCCAACCCCCAGCCTCATCAGGGGCAAGGGCTTCTATTCCTAAGGATCTAATACCATCGGGCCTGGGTCAAGGCGCCTATCGGGTCGGGAGCTGAGCGGCACCCCACGCGCAACGGGTCAAGCCGGAGGCTTGAGCCGTGAGCAC
>CAYUWI010000197.1:0-3034 GCA_964448275.1 uncultured Gammaproteobacteria bacterium
AACCATGAGGCGGATGGTCTGGACTGCCTATGACCTGAATCAAATCGAGTCGCCCCGGACGTTGTTCTGCAACCGTTTTCTCGCAGTCTGAACCCGTAGCGCAATCATGAGGTAGTCGGTTTGGAGAGAGCAGGCGATAAAGGCTCATTGTGGGGCTTCAGCAAAAGCACGGTCGGGTCGATAGATTAGGTAGGAAGTGCCCAGATTGGATCGAGCTATCCCATTCGGCGATGGATACCCAGTGGTGTGGGCCGCTCAATGGTCTAGGTCGATGAGCCCTGACGGATTACTTGCTGATAGACTGTAGCTCGCGGACACAGCGCCAGGCACCGGACGTCGGCGCAAAGGGGGCCTCGGCAGGGCCGCGTATGCGGACCCGGTCTTAAGTTGGTTCATTTCATGAATGCGCCTATCCGTTTGGCTCCGGAATACCCAGTGAAACCAGCGCTAGCCGTGCTCAAATACCCAAATCGAATAAAGCTCACACCAACCGCTTCCGCATAGAGCGGCAGTGACCCGAACTAAAACGAATAGGCACGTTTCGGAAAGACTCCGTGATCAATCATTGGTATCGCGCTAATGAGCGATATAGCGCCTATGGAAACAATCGGCTCGGCACTCCTCCTTTCACTCCTACCCCTTCTGGTCAGCAGGTGGTACCGAGTAGCCAAGGGCCAACGCCCAGACTGGTTGTCCTTTGCAGACGGGATCTCGATTAGCTATGTCTTCCTCGCGTTACTTCCGAAGATCGTCCACGGCTTCGAACAGCTGCGGGAGTCCGTAGGTGCGCGTGATTACCCGTTTGTTCCCTTGCTTGTGGGGTTGATGGTCTTCTATGGATTGGCGAGATTGGTGGAGGAGCCTTCGTTATCGCCTCGGCAGCGGGTAACGGAGCCTCTAGCCAGGTTACGAGTCCGGATACATATCGCATCCTTTTCACTATACAAGGGGTTGATCGGATATTTCCTCATCCAGATGAGCGACATCGTCGGGATCCTGCTCTTCACCGTCGCGATGGGGATGCACTTCCTCGTTGTTGACTTCCGTCTGCTCAAGATCCATGAAAGCATCTACAGCCATATCGGTCGCTGGATCCTCTCCACAGCGATCCTTCTCGGTTGGGGTCTCGGGTGGACGATCGAGATATCGCCAGCGATTGCCGCGCTGCTGATGGGCTTCGTAGCGGGAGGAATTGTCTTGATTGTCCTTCAAGAAGAGTTTTCGATACAGCACCCCGGCACTTTTTATGCCTTCCTCGCAGGTGCGGTGCTCTATTCCAGCCTTCTGCTTGCATTCTAGCGCAGACAGGTAAGGCCAAGTTGTCAGCGGTCAGCCCGGCCAGTTGTATCCCCGCACCGATAAATGGGGCATGGCCCTGGGGGGAGAACCCCAGGACAGTACTGACACCTCCTCGGTCTGCGGAAGACCCGGATCAGACGTCGGAGTCCATGCACTTATTCGGCGCTACTTCAACACATCGTAAACGTCACCTGATTCGTCACGCTTTTTATCTTCGTACGGCGCAGCGATCCTTCGGTACAGCTCAAGCTTGGTGCATTCGAGTACACCGACGATTTCATTGACGTTCGAGTAGCTAAGCCCCTCCTTCGATATTAGGTATTGGTCCACGAGCCGGGAAATCATGTAGTTGAGTTCTCCCGGCTCCACAGGTGGTTCACCGCTCTCTAGTCTTTCGCGTGCGGCACGATCTATGTAGGGCATAATAAGGCCTCCACTTGATCGATGAGTTAGACCCCGCTGGACTGAGTTGGAGGATTCGGGCAATGGCCGGTATCGTGAACGTCGATCAGGCAATAGTCCAGCAATGGCGGAAGAGGTAGATCATCAATCACTCAAGTTAGTGCCTGTCCTATAAAGGCAGGATTACCTCAATCGGCTCCTGGGGAGCTACAGCCACTTGAAATAGTATGAACTGGTGTCCAAGAATTCGAGGGTGGCACAACCCACCAACAGGAGGGGAGCATGGCCACCCGGGACAAGCAACGGCAATCGGAACACGATGCCGCCGTTTACGCCGCCGGCGAGATCTACCGAGATCACGGCTGGCATGTCGTAATCAACCTCGGAGACGAACGGAACCAGGATTGGAACGGTCGCTATATCGACGTTATAGCGGCTCCCAATCTGCAACCCGACAAGGCCTGGGTCACTGAGATTGAGACAAGCGACTCCGTTACCGATAACGAAGCTCGCTCTCAATGGCAGGATTACGATTCCGTTTTCGAATCCTGGGCCCTAGCGGTTCCGGAAGGCTTGGCAGCTGAGGCAGAACGGCTTCTGCGCCAATACACCATCCAGAATTGCACTCTAATTGCCTGGCGAAGGAGCCAGGATGGAACCCACACTTTTAGTAGCCTTCCCGGACTCAGCTAATCTCTTTTATTATCCTGCCTTTGGACCACTTCCTACCCCTTCTCCATTCATGCGACCACCCGAGGCATCGGCGCAGCTCCTGTCAGATTAGCCGCGGGCGGGAAAGCTTCATAGCTTTCCCGCGCCGCCTTCACGATCCGCACTTGCAGTCTCCACACGGTCCGGTGGACTTTGGGCCAGTTGATCTGGGGCCAACCACCCTCCCGCTGGAAGCCGCGTCCGCTTCCTTGGGGAAAGAGCCCCCATACCGGCGACGTTTCCGGGTGACGGAGCTGCGCCCATGCCAGTTGGAGTGCAATGTACCTATCCACCATCGCTTTCAGCTGCGACGGACTATCGATGGCCTGAATTAGACCCATCGAGCAATCTGGGAAGCAAACACGACCTTGCCTGAGATCCTCAAATCAGGGATCCTCTTTAAGAATCAGACTGCCTAAAGACACCGTTCCGTTCGGTCTTCGACCCGGGTTTGATAGCAGCTCGATATGAACAGGCATATAGGGCTCAGCAATCGAGGCCTCGCTTCGAGTCTGGAAGCCGTATTCGAGAAACAGACCCCCGACTCCCGTAGCGAGCCAAACTGTGCGGACCAGAGCGCCAGCGGGGACGGCGCGAAGGGAAGGGAGCGGTCGTGAGTCCG
>CAYUWI010000198.1:0-3034 GCA_964448275.1 uncultured Gammaproteobacteria bacterium
CTTTGCGGTGGTGGTCGCCCTACGGTTGATCTTCGCGCGCCAGATCGACCCGTCCCGGGGCCTACCAGGGTCTCTATCGCTCCTCGGTGTCGGGATGGCCATCGGCACCATCTCGGCGATCATCGGGATCGGCGGGGGGAGCCTCACGGTGCCGTTCCTGATGTGGTGCAATGTGCCGATGCGCGAGGCCGTGGCCACTGCGGCAGCGACCGGCCTCCCGATTGCGTTAGCAGGTACAACAGGCTTCGTGCTGACCGGTTGGGGTCTGCCTCTGATCCCGAGCGGTTCCATCGGTTATATCTACCTCCCGGCCCTGGCCGGGATTGTCGCCGTAAGTGTGTTGACCGCCCCCTTGGGCGCGCACCTTGCCCACCTCTTGCCCACTCGGGTCCTGAAGCAGGTCTTTGGGGTGGTGCTGCTCACGGTTGGAGGGGTCCTACTTGGGCGTGGCGGCTAATCTTGGGTGCAGGTGGACTCCGGCGGGGGCGTCATTCAGAGGCTGGATTGTGAGTGTAACTCAGGATGAGCCGGAATGGGAACATCCGATTGATCTGCCAGCCGGCTGGGACCACGCTGCTGAGCTCCTGGAGGGTGTAGCTGCGTTTGATCGATACCAAGCCATCTCGATAGATGAAGGAGTGCCTGAAGAACGGTTTGGCAGCGAGGGCGAACAGGAGATAGGCGAGGTCGCTCCGTTCTACATCGATGAACAGGGCACGCTTGCGGCTAAGCCGGACCGCATCGCTCAGCATGGTATAGAACTCCGAGGCTTGGAGATCGAGGTGATGGAGTAAGTGATTGGAGAGCACGAAATCGAATCGGGCCCCTTCGTCAACCAGGGTCCGGGTGTCGGTCAGTTTGAAGGCAACCTCGGATGGCCAGCTCACATGCTTCTGGACGTAGTCGAAGGCGCGCTGGTCGATCTCGATTGCGGTCACGTTGAGCCGGTGGCCCTCTTGGCGGGCCCATGCAGCGAGCTTTAGTGGGATATCACCGCCCCCAAAGCCGATATCCAGGAGCGAATAGGGCCGACCCTCGGCCATAGCGGGTTTGATCCAGTTCCTGTATATCGGCTTCATGCGCGCGAGCAGGGCGTTGATGATCCGGAATTGGCGGTAGGTATTGTAGAGGGTACGAGGATCGCAGTCGGGGTCGTCTATGTATTCTTGGGTGTCCAGATCCCGTTGAGACAGGAACAGCGGCATTCTGGTTTGCCTCCCAAACCTAGGGCCGGTACGACGGTGGCATCATGCAAGGAATCGCCTGGATCGAAGGCTCGGCCATCATTACAAAGAGGTCTAGAGTTTTGAGAAAATTACACCAGATCGCCCCATCCAGGACAGACCCCATCCAACGGTCACCAAAAGGAATGATCATGGAGTCCGCCCTGCGGTGAGGAGTCCCATGGTTGATCTCACTACACTTGCCTTCGCCTTCACCTTTTTCGCCGCCCAGCCGCAGGAAAACCCGTCGGTTTCTCAGCGCCCGAGATCCGGGAGCGGGAGGTTCCCTGGGAGGCGACCCATCCCCGTGATCCATACACTGCCCCCGACGGTCGGGTCTGGTTTGTGGGGCAACGGGGTAATTACATTGGAGTACTGGATCCCTCCAGCGGGGACTTCCAGCGCTATGAGCTCAATGTAGGCACTGGGCCCCACAACCTGATTGTGGACCACAACGGGACGGTTTGGTACGCCAGCAATCGGGCCGCCCACATCGGCAAGCTCGACCCGGAGACCGGCGAGATACACAAGATCCCGATGCCCGATCCCGAGGCCAGAGACCCTCACACCCTGGTCTTCGATGGACACGGCGCTATCTGGTTCACCCTCCAGGGCGCTAACATGGTGGGGTACCTGGATACGGAGACCGAAGAGGTCCGTCTCGTAGATGTCCTCACCCCCAGTGCGCGGCCCTACGGGATCGTTGTAGACCCCGCAGGTCGGCCCTGGATCGCCCAACTCGGCACCAACAAGATCGGCACCGTGGATCCCGAGACCTTCGAGTACCAGGAGATCGAGCTCCCCCGCCTTGACGCCCGACCCCGACGCATCGGGCGCACCTCGGACGGCCGCTTCTGGTACGTAGACTATGCTCAGGGCTACTTGGGGGCGTACGATCCCGCCAACGGGACATTCGAGGAGTGGCGGAGCCCATCAAGGGTGAGGCCCGACCTTACGGGCTGGCCATGGACGATCAGGACCGGATCTGGTTTGCGGAGACAGGGATCTCGCCCAACGCCTTGGTTGGCTTCGACGCCGTAACGGAGAAGTGGTTGGGAAGCGCTTCGATCCCCAGCGGAGGGGGAACGGTCCGTAACATGCACTACGGCCCCGAATGGGATGTGATCTGGTTCGGTACCGACACCAATACGATCGGGCGGGCCGATCTCCCGTTAGGCGCCTGGTGCTGCTACCATCGAGTTTTTAGGCTTCGACCAAGACTCGATCCGCCACGCAGCGATTAGCCTACCTTTCTAGATGCTACTTAAGCTTGTCTCGCAAGGCTAGATGTGACGTGCAACAAACAGCCCATAGCGTAGGGCATCTGTTGCATAGGCTACCCGGATCCGGGCGAGTGTCCATGCGAATCCCCGGTTTCGGTTACGGGGGTCGAGGAGATACCGCCAGTAGTAGGGCCGGTGACCCAATGCCTGCAAGGTCCGGGCGATACAGACCGACCAGGTCCGGGCCACGTAGGGGCTGAGGTCCTCAAAGGTCTCCACGGCAAGACCGGCCCCGTGCAGGAGTCGATTGTCCTCCGTTGCCGTCCCCAGGCTCGGGATCTGGCCCTCACGGCAGATCGGTCTCAGGAGATAGCGGACCTTCCAGGGAGGCAGTGCGGCCTGGGCGAGCCAGGCACAGATCACCACCCTGCCCCCGGGTTTTAGAACCCGAGCTGCCTCGGCGAAGCAGTGCCGCTTATCGACCATATGCTCGGTGCTCTCGAGGGCGAGCACCACATCAAAGGCGGCTGAGGGTAGGCCGTTGTTCGACCAGTCCCGGAGCCGATAGGTGGGGTTGCGTGGGTTCGG
>CAYUWI010000199.1:0-3019 GCA_964448275.1 uncultured Gammaproteobacteria bacterium
AAGGCCTGTTGTCGTTGGAGCGCAAGCCAATCGTTTACGCCGACGACGTTGGATGGGCACTGACGCCCGGTAAAGCGGCCACCAACCGCCTAAGGGTGGAGGTCTAACCAGCCTCTTTGGTCAGTGACCCTTCGAGCCGGATCGCCATGAGAGTGGCTTGTCCGGCTCTAAGAGCGGCTCGGCGGAGTAATGCCTGATTTCCAGTCAGGAGCAATCCCGTCGTTCTAGCTCATTGCCACGGTGCAAACCGGACGACCGAGAAAGACTTCCGCTCCTGGACCAATCCGGGCCGGGATCCGGAAGCCGTCATGAAGGAAGGCGGTGCGAGGAGACGGAGGTATCGCGAGTTGAGTCTCTTCAAATCCCCCAGCGGGACGAGGACCAAAAGCTCGAATGAGCCGACCGGGGTGAAAGGCCTTGTTACTCCCCAGACCACGGGATAGGATCCAGTTTGCCAAGACAAGTCTTTTCCAGGGGGCAGGCGCGAGCGAAAGAATGTGTCTCCGGAGATACTCGACGGATCGAGCAGCAACGCCCCTGGGCAGGCAAAATGGCCTTGGCCCAAAGGGTTCCGCCGCCTTTGGCTTGTGGCGTTGTTGCTCGTCGGGTCATAGAGTGCTGCGGCTATACTCCCCTCCTCGCGCCTCGCCACAAGCCAAAATCGACGCAACAAACTGGATCCTATCCCGCGGTCTGGGGAATATGGGGTCGCGGAACGTTAGCCAGCGTGGGGAGCTTCTGGCAGGTGACTGTCAGGACCGGAAGGAGCCACTTCCGGCGATGGGCCGATAGAAAAAGCCCACGGTGAAAAGTTCGACCATGAAAGGGACAGAAAGCCCTTGCTGGTCAGTGTCAACCACCCTCACTTTTCCTCCCATAACGATTCCCTGGAGGAATCGACCCATGGAGTATCGCTGCGAGGCCACGTCGGTGGCCGGCTTCATCCAGCAACTGGCCGTCGCCTATATCGGACACGGCTACTGGTATTACGTCATGGGCGAGATTCCGGCCAAGAAGGACCCGGCCCGGACGGACCGGAAGATCATCGAGCAATACGGCGTCGTGCTCTCCAAGTGGGCCCGTGCCCGGCGGAAGCAATCGGGGCTGGCCAATCTCCAATACCTCCGCCACGGGCACTTCTTCATCCTCGTGGCGACGGCGGGGCGGAACGAGTTTTTCGAGAAGGAGCCGGTCATCAAGGACGTCCGGGACGAGCCAATCAAGTTCGCCGGCTACTCCATCGGCTATGGGTATGGCCAAGGCCGGTGGCACCCCACGGTCCGCATCGAGCTTCGGCGCTATCGGGAGCTTGATAGGCCTACTGGAAGGCTTCCGAGGTCACCCTGGTCGCTCGATTTCCGAAGAAGGACCTTCAGGCACGCGCCGTGGCGAAGCAGTTCGGCTTTAAGTGGGACCGGGAGCAAGCGCAGTGGGAGAAAAGGATGAGGGATTTCGGGGAGGAGATCGAGGCGCTTCGAGCCAAGCTCTCCAAGGCCGCCCATATTACCGTTCGGGTTTCGAAAGACTCGGAGCCAGAAACCAGGACATGCCCCCGAAGACCGGCCCAATAGCGTTTACCTAAGCCTTTGGTAAATGCAAATAAGGAACGCTTTGGGTGAAATTTTGCCGCGACGACAAAGGAGTCGTCAATAATAAGACCCTTTGCCCAGCGTCACCTCACTCCTTTAACCATCTGCCGCAACTCCTCTGAGAGCCAGAAGCCCGCCTTTCGATGCAAATCGTCCACGATCGCTACCGGATCCGTCAGCAGACGACGCTGCCGCGCCTCGATGAGGACACCCACCAAGCCAGCGACTTGCAGCCCCAAACGTTTCGCCGCTGTCCGACCGGCGCTTTCATCGATCAGCACCAAGTCGGCACCAATCTCTCGTGCCAGCACGATCGCCTCGGACTCACCTCCACCCAGATCCCGGCGAAGCAGCTCTGCTAAACCGACATCGGCAACCTTGCGGTGCTCAATCCAGTCCGCCTGTATGATCGTACCGGCGCCTGGCCTGTCCAGGCCGGCAGCTACCACCTCGCGCCAAACCGCTTCGGGCAAGAGCAACTTCAGGAACATCGTTTGCAGTAACTCCAGCCGCCCGATTCGAGCCAGCGCGATAAGCGGGGACGCATCGGCCACCACAATCATGCATTGCGCAAAGACGCAAGTGTTTCCTGGTCTTCTCGCGCGTCATCTACACCGTAGTGGGGCCCCAAATGGCGGGTCCCGAGATGCATCTGGAATTCACCCACGGGAAGCCCCGCCACTTCCGCAGCCTTGCCCAGCGAAAGTCGGTTGGCAGCGAACAGCGCGATGGCCAGTTCCAATTTAGCGTCGGCGACTGTCATGCGGGCGGATTCCAAAGCGTCACGGGGGATTTCAATGCTAAGACTCGCACCCATGCCAGAAAGTTACTCGCTTTCCGCTGTTCGGGCAAGGAGAGCGCTACAACACGCCGAGGCGAGCTTCTCTCAGAGATCCGGATTGAGCCGGCTCCCGCCTGTGAACAGGGAAACCCAAGAGCTGGAAGCTCTTGCCACTTTCTTGGACCCCGGTTTTCGTGGAAAGATCTTCAGGCGCGGGCTGTCGCGAAACGGTTTGGCTTCAAGTGGGAGCGCGAGCGAGGGCAGTGGGAGAAAAGAGTCAGGGATTTCGGGGAGGAGGTCGGAGCGCTTCGTGCCAAACTGTTCGAAGCCGCCGATATCAGCGTTCGAGTGTCGAAGGACTCCCTGCCGGGCGGGCCAGCAAAAGGACCGGGACGGCAGGGTAGGGGCACCAAAGGGACCGTTCGGTCACGGGCCAACTGAAGGTTGTTAGTTAGTAAGTCCTGACGGTGTGGTCTGTTCCTTGAACTGGTTCGGAGCATCAAGCGGCGACCCTTTGACTTCTTCGATGATCAACTGACAAATCCACATTTTTGGGAAAAGGAGGAAATCCAAGAGTCCCAGATTGATGATTTCCAATGTGATCGGGCCAGTAAAACCAGCATGAATCGTTGGGGCAGTAAAATGAACC
>CAYUWI010000200.1:0-1776 GCA_964448275.1 uncultured Gammaproteobacteria bacterium
TGGTTCGATTGATGTAAAGATAATACTTACTGGAGCAAATCCTCCCCAAGTTTTAAAAGATTTTTTTCTGGAAATTAAAAATGCATTTGAAAAAGAATATTTTGAAGAGAATCGGAACAAGGCCGGCGACGATGGCGGCGGTAACCCAGCAAATGATGTGGAGGACGATGGTGTTGTAATGAACTTTCTTGCTTCACGTTCCGTGGCTATTTTGGCCCCCCGTTCACCACTCGTCACTCAGCGTGCGTAACGCTTCTTCGACGTTTTCCAGAGCCAGGAGATTGTCCCGGACCACGTTATTCCTCCGGGTCAGAATCGTCGTCGTTCATAAAATGTTTTTCGAACAGTTCCTTAGATTTCTGGTACCCGTCCACGTTTAACACCACGGATTGTCCCGCAACGAGCTTACCGAGCTGTGTTTACAACAAATCCCACACAGTCTCCTGTTACTCCGGTTCCAGTTTCGATTTTGAGGATCGAATGGACCGTTCGAGCCCGGTCAGGACAAAAGGAACGGAGCCCGAAATAAGAGAGGTTGCCGGGTGTACCTGAACCAATAACAGAAGAGCTTGCAACATTAGATTGTGACACCTATACTATAAGGTGTCACATATAATATAGAGTGACACCTATTTTTTATTTGCGAAATCGATAATCGATGAAAAACAGGCTTCAAAGACGGGCGAAACAGGTGCTGGAGGAAAGGGGTTTTCGCATAAATAAGAAGAACCCTGAAAGCCTCGATCAGGCGGGAAAAATTCGACTGGACTTCCTTGCCGAGAAAGAGGGGGAGAGATACGGTGTCGAGGTGAAATCATCCTCCAGCTTACAGTCGTTCTTAAAAACCTCCTTATTCCGGGCCATTACCCAGGTTCGTGCTGCTTGCGAGCGGGAAGGCTGGTATCCCCTGATTGTTCTTTTGCTCAACGAAAGCCTGGGAGCAAATCAGAAAAAGTTGAACGACCGCCTTCAGCTTTATGGGCCCGATGTAGCCTGGATCTGTGATCGTCCGGATGGTCCTCCAGTTTATCGGCTCAAGTCGGAGAAATACGTACCGTCGGACTCAGCGGGAAATACCAAACTCAGTGAATCCGTCCGGGCGGAATCCGCCCCTTCCAGCGGACTCGTTCGCGTGGCCGAACAGAACGATACCCCCGGCACTCTCTCGTTCAGTGACTTAAACCTGTGGATGTTCAAGTGCCTGTTCTACAATCACCATCGCCCACAATATAATTGGAAGAAAACGGAGGCCAAAATTCATAACGGAAACCAGCTTGCCGAACACGCGGACGTTTCGTTGCCCACGGTCTATGACTG
The DNA here is from genome assembly GCA_964448275.1 of uncultured Gammaproteobacteria bacterium. Classification (GTDB taxonomy): domain Bacteria; phylum Pseudomonadota; class Gammaproteobacteria; order Thiohalorhabdales; family CAYUWI01; genus CAYUWI01. Next base: position 1,318 of record CAYUWI010000200.1, read on the forward strand.
GTTGAACTCGATGGAAGAAGAAGGGTTTCTTGATCGTGTAAAACGCGAATCACTTCTGTTGCAAAAAACCCAGGACTACCTGAATCTCTGGGCCGGCAAATATCGAATCCAGGACAATTACAACCGCGTCTACCGGAATTTCGTACGGAAAACGGAACATCCCTGGAGAAAACTCACGAAGAAACTCAGGAATTTGCCGGAGGAGAAAAAAGCTCGCTACTTGCTAACGGGCCATCCCGCGTCCCGGGTATACGGATGTTCCATCACATCCGCCAGCAGTCTTCAGTTGTTTCGACGGGAGGGGCACGTGGAGGATCTGGAAGAAGACCTCAACCTCGTTCCGGCCGGATCAAAACCACACGACCTGGTTAGTTACCGGCCCAAACATGAGGAGGCCGTCTTTCGAGGCGGACAGGAAAAGGACGGAATTCCGGTCGTCGACCCGATCCAGATGTACCT
>CAYUWI010000200.1:1786-3008 GCA_964448275.1 uncultured Gammaproteobacteria bacterium
TGTTACCACCTGAAAGACCGCGGCCTGGAGCAGGCGGAAAAGGTAAAAGAGAAATTCCTGAGAAATAACTCAATGTAAGTATGCAGCAGGACATTGAACAAAAAGTTGGCGAAATTCTGAAAGCCCTCCGTCCGTACCGTCATGACCTGGTGGTTGTGGGTGGAATCTGCACCTCAATCTACCACCGCGAGAAACAGGGAACAATCTCCGAACAGCTATTTACCACCGATCTGGATTTATCGAGTGAGGGCAAAAGAATTGAAGAGAAGGATCAAAGTATCCGGGACTGTCTTGCTCGACTTGGATTCACGTCCAACATTTTTGGCTGGGAACCCGGAAAACGGTGTTTGAACTGGAAACCGGGGCGGGACGTGTGTTCGAGGTCGAATTTCTGGTTCCCCTGAAAGGTTCTGTACAGGAACGGAACACGGTCCTCCAGCCGGATATCATCGCCGAAAAATTGCGGTATATCGACCTGCTGTATGAGAATGCGGAGATGATCGAGCTCGATATTGGGAATCATGAAGTGAAATTTCAGCGACCGAAACCGGGCGTCTTTATCGCTCACCGTGCCCTGGCCGTTGAAAAGAGAACCGGTGAAAAAAAGAAAAAGGACGTTGCTTACATAATCGATCTCATCCACCTGTTCAGTGATGAATTATACCGGTTGGAACAAGAGGTGATGGAGGCGAAACAACGAAGTGGAGAACACGCATCCTGGATCAAAGAAGCAAAACAGAAAGTGGAAAATTATTTCCTTCAGGACCGAGATCCTTTGATCCATGCGCGGGAACGAACCGAAATTGACGAAGTTCGGGGGAGAGCACTGGTGCGTGACTTTCTTGACAGAATCTGAATATCAGGAAGGATCCCGGCGGCTGTTTTCTCTTGATCCTGATCATGAACGATATCTTAATCGATGGTCCGCAGGACCGTGTTCTCCCCCGCACCCATGCACCCTTTCTCCCCTGCTCCCTGGCCCCCTTGCCCATCGGCCCCCGAGCTCCTGTGCTGTCTGCTTCTCCTCCTCTCCCAACCTCCCATGCTGCCGTTTGCTCCCCCTCTCCCCAGCTCCTCTGCTGTTGTTTCTGTTCCCCTGCCCCTCAGCTCCTCTGCTGTTGTCAACGGTCACGTTTGGGCGGTGAGTCCCCGATCAACCTACTCAGTCCGACCAGCCTCTCCCTCGATGTTTTGAAAGGCCTCTTTGGGAAACTGGTAATCC
>CAYUWI010000201.1:0-3000 GCA_964448275.1 uncultured Gammaproteobacteria bacterium
CCCCCTCCTGTCGAGTCGTCGCACCTCCTGGCCCGTTTTGGCGCCTCCCGCCATCAACAAGGGCTCAAGTGGCATGGGGTGGTCCTCGGGGCCCCTCCGGGGACGAAGGTCAAGGCCATCTACAGGGGGCGAGTCGTCTATGCAGGTCCCCTTCGGGGGTACGGGCTACTGACGATTATCGACCACGGTGAGGGGCTGCTAAGCCTCTATGGCCATAACCGGGCCCTTTTTAAGTCGGTCGGGGATTGGGTCGAGGCCGGTGAGGTGATCGCTGCAGTGGGCTCCACCGGCGGGCACTCCCGCCCCGGGAGCTACTTTGCGATTCGGCGTAATGGCCAACCGGTGGACCCCTTGCATTGGTGCACGCTCTCTGGATCCAGCTAAGGAATCAAGGGGTTAGGTTTGTGGCGGATCGCGTGGCGGCTTAGAATGGGTTGGCTAGTGCTCGCGGAACCATATAGTGGGTATGATCGGCAGTTGCTTCCCCATTGTGGGACAACATGCGGTTGTGCTAGGCAGGTGTCTTGGATTGACTGATATGGAGCCTTCGATGCCGCTTTGGAGTCGTTTTAGGACGCTCTTCGTCCTGCTGTTGGGAGTGGTCATTGGGATTGGATTGACCATCGAGCGGGTCTCACAGGCTGAGCGAAACCTGGACCAGCCGATCCCGATGGAGGAGATCCGCCTCTTCACAGAGGTCTTTACCCAGATCAAGAATAAATATGTCAAGGAGGTCCCCGATCACAAGTTGATCGAAGGGGCGATTCAGGGCATGGTCGATGCCCTCGATCCCCACTCGGCCTATCTGACCCGGGATATGCTCCGAGAGATGCAGGTCGAGACCCAGGGGGAGTTCGGTGGGATTGGGATTGAGGTGACCACAGAGGATGGCTTTATCAAGGTGGTCTCGCCGATCGAAGGGACCCCAGCAGCCGAGGTCGGGTTGCAGGCTGGGGACCTGATCGTTCGCCTTGGCGATACCGCAACCAAGGATATAAGCCTCATGGAGGCGGTCAAGCGGATGCGGGGCGAGCCCGGGACCGAGATCGTCTTGACCGTGGTTCGGGAGGGCTTTGACAAACCTCGGCAGTTCAAGATCACCCGCGCAGTGATCCATATCAAGAGTGTCAAGACCCGGATCTTGAGCTCGGGGATCGGCTATCTCCGGGTTACCCAGTTCCAGGAGGACACCGCTGACAAGGTCCGGGAACGGGTGGCCGCGCTCCAAGACTCCACCGAAGGGGGCCTGAAGGGACTGGTCCTCGACCTACGAAATAACCCGGGTGGGGTGCTCTCTTCAGCTGTAGGGGTCGCTGACGCCTTCGTGGCCTCGGGGAAGTTGGTCTATACCGAGGGTCGGACTGAGGAGAACCAGATGACCTTGAAGGCCGATCCAGACGATATCCTCGAAGAGCTACCGATGGTCGTCCTGGTCAATGGCGGTTCAGCCTCGGCATCAGAGATCGTGGCCGGGGCCCTGCAGGACCATCGGCGTGCCATCGTCATGGGGACCCCGACCTTCGGGAAGGGCTCGGTGCAGAGTATCCTTGAGGTCCGAGATGGCTCGGGGCTGAAGCTCACCACGGCGCACTACTTTACCCCCAATGGTCGTTCTATCCAGGCCCAAGGCATCGAGCCGGATATCCGGGTCGCACAGTTGCAAGTCGAGCGTCCGGAGGAGAAGCGCGAGGCCTTAAAAGAGAAGGATCTGGAGGGGCATCTATCCAACCCGGAGATGGCCGCTCCGGATTCCAAGCCCGATCTGGCCAAGCTCCCCGTTCCCGAGGATTACCAGTTGAGCCAGGCAGTGACCCTGCTGCAAGGCTACCAGCTGATGCGCCCCTACGGCTCCTGAGGGGACTGGTTTGGCCGGCCTCCCGCCCTCGCGGGCGAAATGGCTTGGTGCCGCCGTCCTATTTGCTCTAGGGGGGTTGGTCGGTCTGATATTAGTGGGAGCCGATGGTCTCGGCGGGGGCGCATTCCGCTTAGAGGGTGAGGTGAGTAGCCTCTTCCGGCCATCCCGGCCACCACAGGAGGCGCGCCGAGTTGGGCATGATGCCATAGAGCAACCTTCGGGACGGGAGCCGAAGGCTAATGATCCTCTCCCCCGGCTGGCCCTGATCATCGATGATCTTGGGTATGGTCGGAAACAGGCCAAGGTGATCAGTGGGCTCCCTTTCCCGATCGCCTGTGCTGTGCTCCCCGATGCCCCATACGCCCAAGAGGTCGCTCGCCGGGCCTTCCGCCACGGGAAAGAGGTCCTGGCACACATCCCAATGGAGCCGCGCAACCCGAATATCGCTCTTACCGACGATTTCCTGCGCCGTGATATGGCCTACCCCCTCTTCCGACGCACACTAGAGAGGGAGCTCCAGGGTATCCCCTATATCGTCGGGGTCAACAACCATATGGGGAGTTTCCTGACGAGCTACCAGGAACCGATGCGTTGGGTCATGGAGATCCTAAAGCGAAAGGGCCTTTTCTTTATCGATAGCCGCACCACAGCCGCCACACAGGGTTTGGCAACCGCTCGCCGAGTAGGGATTCCGGCTGCTGAGCGCGATGTCTTCCTCGACCATGAGCGGGGTGAGGCGGTGATCCGCCACCATTTCCAACGGCTGTTGCAGACGGCTCAAAGGCAGGGGACGGCCATTGGGATTGGCCACCCCTACCCCGAGACCGTGCGGGTGCTCCGGGATCTCCTCCCCTGGGCCGCAGAGCATGGCCATCGGATTGTCCCGGTCCGGGAGGTGATCACTGCTCGGCTTCAGGCAAGGGACAACGAAGATGGGGGGAATCTGTGAGCCGTTCCACTCGAGACCCGTAAGGGGGCAGAAGGGCAGTGGCCAGGGCGTGAGCCCAGGTCGGGCTGCCTAGGTTCGGAGACGAAACACAGCTGTGAACAGGAGTAGGCCTCCGAGTCCCCCGAGCAACAAGCCACCTCCGAATGTGAGGCTCTCCTCCCCCTTGCTCGGGAGCAACAGGAGGAGCATGGTGCTG
>CAYUWI010000202.1:0-1709 GCA_964448275.1 uncultured Gammaproteobacteria bacterium
TACCCCTCGCATTTCTTTTGGAGACTGAATGTAGGCTGATTCCGTAGGCTGCCGGGTGATTTTGTGGACTGTTCCGGGGGATATTTGGGTGGTTGAAACCAACGCCCCTGTTTTCTTACTTATTATCAAAGTATTTATAAAAGTTAAAGACTATATATAAGATAGGTGATGGAAATTGTCAGGTACACACCCAAGCTTGAACGGCAGCCAAGAAATGCAGAAACGCCGCCTTGAAATCCTAAAAACCCTCACAAATCAAACACTCTGGAAAAAGAAAGCAGCTGAAGAATTCGAGGTAAGCGTCCAGACCGTCGGCCGCGACGTCGACGCCCTGCACAAGGACGGCTTGTTAGAATACACCCTGACCGAAGCAGAGGGCCCAAATCGGAACCACTACGTCGGCTATTACACCACCGACAAGGGCCGAACCGCATTGGAGAACTACTCAATTTGCAAAAATTGTGGCGACGTGATAGACCCCTCCAAAGAGTGCCCCCACGAATACCACCCGTTTCACAATGGAGGTGGGAAGTGATGAAATCAGTCCTGGAAATTCTGGAGGCCCACGGAATCAGCGACCCCCACGACATGAGGGTCGGCGACCACATCGAAATCAAACCGGACACCGGAGCTCAGATGCCGTTGGTCATCGAGAAAATCCGGGAGGACGAACACGGCACCCGGCTCTCAGTGGCCCACTACTACACCCAGATGGGCGACCTAATGGCCGACCCCGAAATCGTATTCGACGTTGACCACGCCGATAAGTGGGTGCCGGTCCGATACGTCCAGCACCCACACATCGAGCAGTACGACCCGCACGGTCTCGGCAAATCAGTAACCGACTTCGTCAAACGGTGGGACAAGAATCTGCGGAAACAGGGCTACATCCGGGCCGCCGAGACAGAGGTGGCCGCCCAGTGAACCCGGCCAAACTCGAGGACAGACCCGGGTGGACCGTAGAAACCAAATCCAAGGAATCGCCGGCCTCACCGTGGAGCGACCACCGCCCGCTCCGCCGGTTGGTCCTGGAACACGAAGCATCAGGTGACACGGTGGAATTCTCCAAGAAGAATTTCCGGGGCGGCCGATCGGTCTACAAGGTCAAGGTGAACGGTGAAACCCGGCACTCGGTGAACGGAAAGATAGCGGCGCTGAAACTGGTTGAAAATGAGATGGGCACGGTCGAGGTGAAGGCCCGGTGACCGTCTACCTCTCCGACTGGCAGGACAAAACCGTTCACACGGACGCTACCTACGAGGATTACAATCGGCTCGTGGAAGAATACCACGAGAAGGAAGCTGCCTACGCCGTCAGAGACCTTATTCGGGTGAACGGCTCGGTCGAGGTCATCAGACTCCAAGAGGTGGAAAAATGACGGAAGAACTGACCGTGGAGGAACGCCTGAAACGACTAAAGGGAATCGCCAACGACACCAAAATCGCCTACCTGCAAGACGAAGACGGGCTCGACCCCCGCACCGTCATCAACAATCTGGACGAAATCCGGGCCGGCCTCGGCAACATCCTACGAGACATCAACGAAACAATCGACGACGACCAACCCCGATGCGTCCACTGCGGAAGCCCATTCACCTACACCCAGAGCGACGGCGACACCGGCTGCCACGACTGCCACGGCATCATGCCCCACGAGGTGAACCATTGATGCCGGCAGATATGACCAAGTGCGAAATCTGCGGCAGCACC
>CAYUWI010000202.1:1809-2996 GCA_964448275.1 uncultured Gammaproteobacteria bacterium
AGGTGAACCATTGATGCCGGCAGATATGACCAAGTGCGAAATCTGCGGCAGCACCCAGCTATTCCACGAACAGCCCGAGTACGACGGCGATACAATGACCGGGGCAATCCGGTGTGAGGACTGCGACGCCGAGTACCGACAGACATGGACATTGCAGACCCGCGACCTGGTGCGGCCGGGCTAACCCGCCCACCGCCCCACTCAAAGGGTGATACCAATTCCAACAGCCACAACCACAACCGAATTACTGAAAGCTGAAACACGGAAAACCGTAGACCTCAAACGCCTAATCCGAACTCTCGACAACGTAGTCACGGACGCGCCCGTCACCATCAGAGAAGATGGAATCCAATTCCGCGCGGCCGACGCATCAATGGTCGCCCTGATCGACCTCAAACTCAAACCCCGTTTCTTCCACCGGTACACCCCACCTCACAACGGAAATGCCCAGTTCGGAATCGACGTCTACGAACTGAAATCCCGGGTATGCGAGGCACGCAAAGGAGACACCATTGAACTGGCAGTCACTGAAAACCCCGGTCAAGGAGGTTCAGAGCACCGGCTTCACGTAACGGTAGACGAAACGGGAGTCAAATCCAACTTCACCATCCAATCGCACTCACTGGATGAAGATGAGACGCCCGAAACGGATGACCTAGAATTCGCAGGGAGTACTGTAGTGTCATTGGATAAATTGAAGGATGCCATTCAGCGCATGGGAGACTCCGCCGAGCTCTCCCTTCAAAGTGACCGATTGACCGTTCAAAGCGAGACGGAAACCGGCACGGCAAACGTCGAATTCCTTGAGGGAGGCGACCACATCCACGCCATCCAACTGGAAAACGGGCCCGTCACCTCGATGTACTCTACCAACTATCTCAAGCACATCACGAAACTGAAGAACACGGTGGAAAGAGTCAAACTCAGATTCGGGAACGATTTCCCACTACGATTTGAGGTTGACCGAGACCAATTCAAACTAGAATACACCTTGGCACCGCGAATCGAAGAATAGAATCCCAGTCAGGATTCACAGCCGGCACTACCTCGCCCACACAATCACAAAATCCGAAGCGAATTGTAGTGAGGTCCGGAAAGACCCGGTGAGTGGGTCGAATATTTATAGATTGAACCCTCCCCGGATAACGGCTCGCGCGGAGGCATAGCACCACGATGAAACTCGACGA
>CAYUWI010000203.1:0-2973 GCA_964448275.1 uncultured Gammaproteobacteria bacterium
TCTTTACCATCGACCGCCAGGCCGGTGCCCAGCTCTACGGCCATCTGTTTCCAGGAACTCTTGCCGATATGCGCTACTGGGCTGGTGTGTATACGGGCTTGGGGCGCGGGGTGGAAGTCAATGATGACGACAACATGATGTTCTCGGGACGGCTTCAATGGAACTTCTTGGGCCGTGACCTCGCTTTCTCCCAGAGTGATGTCAGCTTTCATGAGAAGCCAGCAGGGAGTATTGCCGGTGCGATCTCCACGAACATTGGCCCCTGTACGCGCTGGTCATCCAGCGGGTGCGGTAGTTTAAACGGATTCCCTCTAGGGAACCCCAGTCAGTTTCGCATCGACCAGTGGGTCGAGGAGTTCGCCTTCAAGTATCAAGGCCTGTCGATCCAGCACGAATTCCACTGGAAGCAAATCGAAGATAGGGAAAATGATACTGAGAGGGACATGAGGGGGAGCTACTCCCATATCGGTTACTTCCCCCATTACTCGGTTCCAGTGGTCCCCAAGCCCTTGGAGGTCGCCTTTCGGTATGCATTCGTGGACGAGAATACCTCCCGTAGCAATGACGGGCGGCAGGAGTTCACAGGGGCGCTCAACTGGTTCTTTGCCGGCCACAACAACAAGCTAACCCTTGATTTCTCCCACCTGACCCTCGGGGGGAATGCGCCGTCTGTACCGGCTCGATTGCGGCCGTTGGCTGAGGATATGACCGAACAGCGGATTAGGTTCCAATGGGATGTGACCTTTTAGGCACAAACCGGAGGGAGTACTTCGGGTGGTGGAGGACTGGGACCGATGACAATTGCCCAACAAGATTGATCCCTTATAGGGTATAGGTCATCGCCCAGTAGAACCAATCCATGTCCTGATCAAGGCCGGAATTGTTCAGGAAGGCGCCGGTGAAGAAGTGACTGTACCCTGTCTGAATGGCAAGGTGGCGATCCACCTGGTACTTGAGAGTCACGTCTGTTTCCGTGCCCACGAACCTATCTGTCCCCTTCCCCCCTTCGGCAACTACTGCACTGCCCCCTGGAGTGTGGCCATAGAGGGCGTCCTGTCTTTCAGGACGCCAGAAGGTGTGCTGTGCAAGGCTGAAGCTAGCGCGATCCGTCTTGCCGAGGCGGAAATCGATCCGGGGGTGCATGTCCATGATATTGAAGCGGCCCACTACATCCTGGAAGCCGAGAAAGTCGTAGCGGTTGGGAAACATGGGGTCGAAGGTTTGAACATTGCCTCCAGTGCTGTTATCGCCGCTGGCATAGTCGAACCCAATCTCGGTCTCCTTGAAACTAACAGGGCCGATTGTTGGGGCTGTGGCTTGCCGTGGCTGATATGCCAGGTTGAGCGTGAACATGCTGGCGTTGATCGAAGCGTCCGGCTGCGCCTTTTGATTAATCCGACCGAACTGATAAGCGCCTTCGATCTCATAGTGAAACGCCGGGTTCGGGAATCGGCCGTAGAGGCGTCCGCCCACTGCATACCGGTCCTCAGCCCCCGTCGTTCTGTTGAAGGCGACACCTTCGTCCCGTCTCAGCGCATACAGGTCAAGGCCAATCGGCCCAAAACCGATCCCATTGCTGAGGAACCGAGGGACATGGCCCTCACTATAGATCCCGAAGAATCCCGTATCGCTATCGGGAAACTCAAAGGGATTAAAGGAGTTGGGCCTGACCTCGACGAGGCGCAGCCCAAAGGCCGAAATCCTCCAATCGCCTGTAGAGAGGATAGCGTTCACCCCATCAAAGGCCTGGAGAACTTGGGAAAAATTGCGATGGCCGATGAAGCGCATATTGCCACGCATCATTGCCTGACGACCGACCCGAAGGGTGAGCTGGCTGTTGCCCCCCAACGCCCCCGAGAGAGGCAAGGTCAGGTCGGTAAAGGCATTTTGCAGGGCGATCTTATCCTCGGTTCGCGGGCCGACCGTCTTCGGTAGGCCTTGGGCGCCTGTGATTCCACTCTTCCCACTAACATAGAGCCGGACATAGGGGCCGAGGTGCCAGTCGGCATGCATTCGCACCCGGTTGAGGACAAAGGTGTCATCATTGGGATCAACTGAGCCGAATTGGAAATCGTGCCAGCTCTCTACTCGGACCCGCTCTTCACCGCCCAATCTGAGCCAAATCGAGCCGCCCTCATTTAAAGGGATATACTTGATGGGATCAAAGAGGTCAGTCGTTTTAAGTTGCCCTTTCTGTGCGAGTACAGACCAGTCTTCTGTATAAGGTAGGGCAGAGTAGGCAGGACGGGAGACATCCGCCGGGGTCGGGGTGCCCAGTACCAGCACCATCAGGGTTGCCAGGAGAATGGAAGTCAATGATTTGGAAGGTGAAATCCTTATGGATGGATCGAGTCTGATGTTGTTCATTACTTTATCTCTTTGATGGCCGTAGGGAATCCCCTTACCAGTACCTGCCCACTGCTTTGGAGAGGCATCTCTCTTCTCTTTGTTGGTCGCACCCACTCCTGTGATTGAAGCTTCCTGATCCGAGGATCGGCGCATTCCAATACTTGCGTTACCCCACTCCTGTCAAGAGGCCAATAGCGAGTATCTATGTTTGGGATGCCTTCTTCGGTCCCCTCCCCAACGATTCGTCTCAATTCCTCATCTAGGATGGCTGTGAATTTGGGCCGAAGGATCAATATGCCGTTACCTGCTATGATGTGTTTGCCCTCTCACCAGCCTGGTTTATGAATCCCGGCTGTTACGGCTGACTGGCCCTGACAGGCGAAAGCGTATGGCATAGTCGGAGTCCGATGCCCTATCCCAGGGCGGCCTTCGCGATCAAGGGCGATGATCCCTACCTCTTGGCCGACCGAGTTGCCCATCTGAGCAAGGACCTCATCAATCGCCGCTTGGGCAGTACAGCCCTGGGTGATCTTATCTGTAACGGTTTTGGCTGTCACAAACCGCATCATGAGCTCGCCCTGGCCGGTTGCCGAGACTCCCGCATAGGGACTGGCGTAGTTGCCC
>CAYUWI010000204.1:0-2965 GCA_964448275.1 uncultured Gammaproteobacteria bacterium
ACCATGTTGTCGAGGCCGACGTTGAGCAGGCTCATGGACATGCATTCCTCCTTGTCGTTAACGAGTTGCTCGTCCTCAATGACTCATAACCTTTCTCCTTGTAAATCATAAGATATACTGTTGCGTAGCGTCAAATCTCTATTGTTGCCTTCGCGACAGCCTTGTTACGTTATGTATCGGGAACACGTCGTGCCGAATCGATCAGTCTTTAGGGGATGTTTCAGGCTGGATTACAACACCCATTTAAAAATAATAACCAGATCAGTACCATGAAATCCGACTCACTGGTAACGTATAGCCGCAGAGCGCGTAGGCATACTGAGGTGAAAGAGCATGAAAATTGAGCAAGGCAAAGTCAGCGCGCTAATAGATCTCTTTCGTAATCGATATCCCTCATGGAAGAGTTTCCGTGACACTGAGTTTGAACAAGACGAAGTAACCTACAAACATGCGACCAGTCAGAAGCTTCGAGAACGACTTGGCCAGGATACGTTAGAGCAACTACTTGACAATGAGCAATACGATGAGATAATTGAACGTATTGATACACTTATAAATGATAATAACCTTCTATACGTTGCTAGTTATTCGGGTGGCGATCATAATATACTCTTTTCAGAAAACTTTGATAAAGCAGCTTTCTGCCACACATTCTACGATCTTTTGTATGGTAATGGCTCTATAGAGGAGAGATTTGCGCGTTACATCGACTTTGTCGATAATTATGGGTTACCGAGTAAATGGACCTTTCCAACATACTTCCTCTTTCTTCGTTATCCGGAGACAGAGATACTGATCAAGCCGCGCCTGATTAAATGGTTCTTAAAGTTTGTCGAGGCCGATATCAACCTAGAATCTACTCCTAAAGCTTCCGTCTATACCTCCATCAAAGAGCTCGTGCATGATTTGGAAGAACAGCTTTCAGCGTACGATCCCCGTGACATAATTGATATACAGGGATTTCTCTGGGTGGCATACAACCAACAGGAAAACCTCGATAAAGGGGACACATCGATTTATCGAAGGGATGAGTTCCGCAAACATTTCGAGGAGTTCTTACAATCTCCATATCTGGATAGCGAAGAAGGACAATTCCATCAAAAAAGGTATGGGGAAGCACGGGAAGAGGCAAAAGCTAATTATCAGAACCTGCTCGAACTTTACAATGCCGGAGAGGATATCACTGAACTAGTCCCCCGAAAATTTTTCCCACACGATCAACGTTTTGCCTCCCAATCTGGTTGGGTGCATGTGGCTCCTGCTACTGGGGATCCAAAGGCTCTCTATTATCAACACTATTCAGAGGACGAGCGGCCGCGTGCAGCTGCTGCGATTCTCGATTTTGTCAAACAGTGCGTAGAAGACCCAGAAGGACTAGCAGATCACTGTCACACATTTGCAGAATCACCATACTCGAAAGGTGCTCAGGCTGCCTATTTGACACCAATCCTGAACGCACTCAGTCCTGAAGACTTTGCGATAGTCAATGGCAAAGTCAAGGACGTTGTGAATTACTTCACCAATGGAAATTATAATACATCGCTGGTTAATTACCCAAAACTGAATGCTGCGATACAATCATTTATTGAAGAAATTGAGCGACTACGTCAGTCAGTTGAGGCACCTGACATGCTGGCGATTGATCTCTTTGATACCTTTGCCCACTGGTTGGTGGCAAAAAAGCAATTCTTCAACTCACAAGCATTCTCCAAGACAGAGAGCGTTTCTGTTGCTTCTCCGCTTGATTCTGTATTTTTAAACAAGGCAGAGGCTCATCAGGTATTTGATCTAATTAATCATGCAGCCAACAAGCTTGGTATTCAGAGTGAAGATGACCCCAGATTCAGTATTTCCTTGACTAACGTCCGCGGCCGTCCTGAGCTACACTTGAATTATGGAAACTGGCTTATATTTGGACTCCGTGGCCCTGACAACCGCAGACCACGGGTGTGTATGACACTACTTGAAGATCAGCTCCCGGACAATCAATTCAGCATCGATAGTCGCTTCTCAACGAAAGAGGATGAGCCAGAAGTCGTCATTTGTGGAATGTCGATTGAAACAGTATCTCGACAAGATGAGGACGTGAGGAACGCCTTCGATAATACCCTAGATTTTGTGAAGCAACGATTGCAGCACTATTCACGGACGCCATATCGAGGGAGCAATGTCCCTGAACTAGCGCACGTGGTTTTTGATAAAGAGGCCCGGGAACAAGTTTTTGAGACGGGATTTGACTTCTCAGACAGTCAGGATCCAGACAGTGCCTTTTCCGAAGACACCTTTCGACTCCTTACAGAACTCCATGAGTACCAGAGCAAGGAGTACTACCAGAACAACAAGGAAGCAATGCAGCAGCATGTTGAAAAGCCGCTCCAAGAAGTGCTAAACGCCGTTGCTAACCGCTTGCCGGACGAGATCACTCAGCGCATGGAAACGCAGAAAGGCGTCTTTGCTCGCATTCCTAAGAATGATTTTGGACGTGGTGGCGCCTGGGACTTCTATTGGGGTGCGTTCTATCCGAAGGGTGGGAAAAGAATTCAAGATGCGCAGTTGTTCGCGTGGATCAACCGTAATCGTCTGGAATTTGGATTCTATATTGGCGACTACGGGCAAGAGAAAAGGCAGCGGTTTCTCAAGAATGCTCAATCGAACAAGCAGCTCTTTGAGAACAGGCTTTCTGACCTTATTGCAGAACCAATCCGTGTCTACGGAGAGCGGGATGATTTCATCGGTCAAGGTGTCGAACTGGATCGTGACAGCATCAGTGTGAGAGAGTGGTTTGAATCGCCGTCTCAAGAGAAGTTGCGATTCGCTGTGATCCTCTCCGCGGCTGATGTCCTTTCTCAGTCATTCGAAAACCTAGTCGAACACATACAGGATACCTATGAACGCCTGTATCCACTAGTCATTCTGGCTGATGAATCTGAGCCACGAGATGCCATTGCGCAATACGTTGGTGAAT
>CAYUWI010000205.1:0-2965 GCA_964448275.1 uncultured Gammaproteobacteria bacterium
GTTTCCCCCGCGTATGCGGGGATAGGCCCATCGATCGGGTACTCGCCATCCACCTCGGCGGGTTTCCCCCGCGTATGCGGGGATAGGCCGCAGGCAAAGACGTTCGAAGAGATCCGGGCCATGTTTCCCCCGCGTATGCGGGGATAGGCCTCCACGTTACTGAGCAGCGAAAATGACCAAGCTGTTTCCCCCGCGTATGCGGGGATAGGCCGCTGGATCACCGCCATAGCTCCGCTAATCGCCCGTTTCCCCCGCGTATGCGGGGATAGGCCGTGGTTAAGTTTACATTTGAACCGGGGAATGAGGTTTCCCCCGCGTATGCGGGGATAGGCCCGCAGTATTGCGCAGGCAGAATCCATCGGAATAGTTTCCCCCGCGTATGCGGGGATAGGTGAACAGTTCAGTCATGCACGCATCTCGATTTAGGGTTTCCCCCGCGTATGCGGGGATAGGCCTCGTGCCAGGCCGATCTTGATAACCACCGAAAAGTTTCCCCCGCGTATGCGGGGATAGGCCTTGCCCCCGGATCTGGGCGACGCGGGAGGCCTCGTTTCCCCCGCGTATGCGGGGATAGGCCTACACCTAAACCGCTCGCCCTCGGGCGAGTGCGGTTTCCCCCGCGTATGCGGGGATAGGCCGTTCACCGGCGGCCATATATCGGCCATCGGCTCGTTTCCCCCGCGTATGCGGGGATAGGCCCACAGAAGAGACCGAGAAGGCCGCGAAATCTCAGTTTCCCCCGCGTATGCGGGGATAGGCCGGAAGCAGATGAGATTATGGACGAGCAGCTTGAGTTTCCCCCGCGTATGCGGGGATAGGCCGGTGAACAAGGGGAATAATCATGCCTAATATAAGTTTCCCCCGCGTATGCGGGGATAGGCCTCAGATGAGCACGAGGAAGCGCAAGAGGTGCGAGTTTCCCCCGCGTATGCGGGGATAGGCCTCTGTCGGCTATCGCTTTGCCGATTTCTTCCTTGTTTCCCCCGCGTATGCGGGGATAGGCCTTGTCCAGGCCTGCGAGAACTCCTCATCCCAGAGTTTCCCCCGCGTATGCGGGGATAGGCCTTACACAAGTCGCATTACGCTCTGGCGTTTCTGGTTTCCCCCGCGTATGCGGGGATAGGCCTGCCGCGATCGACCTACCCTGATCGCGAAGGGGCCGTACGACGTGGCCCGCTTGGATCCCACTGTCCTTTACATGCCGCCCGCCTGGCTCCGGTATGTGAGCTTCCTATTCCTGCTACTCGTTTTCCCCATGCTGCTGGCCGCCTATCTCCCGGGCCGCATCCAGCGCACCTTTAGACATCCTATGCTGGTTGCGGTGAAGAGCTGGGCGCTGGCACACTTGCTGGTCAACGGCATGCTAGCCGATGTCCTGCTCTTCGGCGGTTTCTTGGTCTGGGCAGGAGCCGACCGCCTCTCGCTGAAATACCGCGCTCCGAGGGAGGTCCCGCAACTACCGAGGTCGGTGGCGAACGACATCATCGTGGTCGTGGGCGGGCTGGGTCTCTACATTGCCTTCGTGCTGTGGTTGCATGCCCGGCTAATGTGGTTGCATGCCCGGCTAATCGGGTGCCGGTGACCGGATAAAAAGCTACTGGCCCTTACCTCCCAAGTCCCGCATCTTCGCGAGCCATTTCTTGCGCCCGGCGTCATCACCGGTCTCAACCATGCCGATCAGGGTTTCCCGGATAGGGCTGATGCCGGAAAACCAGAGGATATTGCGCTCAAGGCTTTTAAGGCTATGAGCACGGAAGAACCAGCGGTAAAAGAAAGCCGGCATGCCCATAGTCACCACGATCCGAGCCGACTTCCCTTTCAGTAATCTTTGCCATGTTCTGCCCTTCTCTACCTTACTGGTTGCAAAACCTGGTCGAAAGGTTTGTTCCAGAAACCCCTTTACTAAGGAGAACAAAAGTCTTGTCAGTACACCTCACCCAGGTAGCAGGAATCGCTCCGGAGGACCTCGCTCTTCGGGCATTTTCCCAGCCGATTTTCCTTCGCCACGGGTTGTTTCCTATGACTTTAGTTCTGAACTCTTTAGTAAGAGCGCTGGCATCGTCCCCAGCCACAAGGGATAGAAAATCACCAAGTGGTCGGACCAGCTAATCGTTTCCTGTGCCTGCCGAATCGGCTCAGGCGGCACACCATCCTCGAAATCTTCCTTGCTTCGCAACAGTGGGAAGTCTAGCTTGGCGATCTCGATGCACTCGACCTCGTGTCCTGCCTCCTGCGCCCCTTCCCTGTAGGCGTGCCCAAGCTCGTGCCCGAAGTGGGTGCCCTTAGGATCAGGATGACCTTGGATAATGGCGATCCGTTTGGCCACAGACTAATACCTCAAAGAGAGTAGGTGTGCTCGACAAGATTTGTGGTCGAGATCCATCTCGGAATCACCATCTAGCCAACATTGAGGTCCCGGACCCACCTGTTGTTTATAATCGTCTACGGTGGCATCAAGAGCTAGAAGATAACTGACCGCCCTCTAATTCCTGGACACAAGCTTGCACTATTGGATCAGGCTGCAGCCGCTGGCTGAGTCAAGGCCGTCTTCCGCGCCTGCTCCGGCGTCCGATAGCCGTGCCGTTGCAGGATCCAGTACAGGCAACTCTTGAGCGCCTCGGTATGGATGGCCTTAACTCGATCCCACCCCACACCAACCAGCCAGCGACTGCCTTGACGGTCGTAATCAGGCACAGGTTGAGCCCGAAATGGGCGAAGGTGCGCGTGTAAGGCGCCTGTCCGGGCGCACAGGGGACTGGTTCGCGGGCGCATCGGCCGCAGTGGCGGCACTGCTGGCGGTCGCCGTGGCCGATGACCATCTGGCGGTGCCGGCCGACAGGAGAGGCGTGGAAGCGGCGCTCGTCGGGCCGGGTCAGGCGGAGCTTATAGCCCCGCGCCCCACAATGCCGACACCGGCGTTTGGATCGTTGCCGGCGCACATGATTTCGCTGGCGAGGAACCTGAT
>CAYUWI010000206.1:0-2959 GCA_964448275.1 uncultured Gammaproteobacteria bacterium
TCTTAATATTTAATAATATTTATTTAAGGGACCTAAATTTTTCCTTCTCCCTCAGTGACTTATCGCCAATAGTTTGGTCCAGATTCATTCACGCGAAAGACCTGAATACATTTGGGCCATTTGATTTTCCCAGCAACACAGGGCCTTCTCATGGCCCAAATGTATTCAGGCCTTTTCTCTTCTTTCCTCTCCAATGCTCGGTGAGTCGGCGGATTTCAGACGCTTGGTGAATAACAATGGGCCATTCGGCCTAAATATATTCAGGACCTTTCCCACTCCATAGCTCCTCGTTTGGCCCAAACTCATTCACGCCTGGAGGACTCACTGAATAAAATTGGGCCATTCTATCCGGGTCGGATTGAGAGGGATGGCCCGTCTTTATTCAAGCTGATAGCGATCGCTGGGAGCCATTGATCAACCGCTTGTGCCCTGCTGTGGCATTTTCCATTGCACTCTTTCATTGCAGTCTGTCGACTTGCTTGGCCCAATTTCATTCAAGGGGCCAAACCAGTGATCCCGGGTGCGATAGCCGCAATGGGCTGGCCCATCATCATTTAGCAAACTATCCCCATACTGAAACCGGTGAGTCTTTTCCCGGGACCTTACCCTAAGGTGGTATAGGCTATAAATTTGGCCTATTCCTATTCAGCAGGTAGCCAGCCCTGCTTATCCTCGGGCAGCGAGGGTTATCCCCTGATTGTTTGGGGCCCGCTTCACCATGGATAGATAGCTCCTCCACAGTCCCAAAAGCAAAGTCCAGAGTAGACTCAGGTTGAATGAAATCGGGCCATACCTTACCCGGTGTTTGTATCGCACATAGTTTGGCCTATTTTTATTCAACAGCTCACTCCGATAGCTCCCCCCTGCACTCCATTTCTCGGTTGAGTTCCATTTCATGAGGATTTAGAGCGGAATAGGATGTGGAATTGAATGAATTTGGGCCACTGATTGCCGGTGCACGCGCGAGATGATTTATTGGGTATTCGGTCATCACCGCCAATCATGCCGAAAAGGGGGCATCCATGGTTGCAGCGATCGGTCAGGAGGGTCGTAGGGAAGATGTTCCACGTGTCTACAAATCCACAGGTGGGGTGCAAATTTCGGTTCCACCTGAGTTCTCCAACGGTAGCCGCAAATTGATGAATACTCTCATTTATGACTTCCAGAATAATTCTCCTGAAGAGGGTGGTATCTACCGGGTTCCCCTCGAATCTCTCAGTGAGCCAATGGGATTCAATGTCCCGCGCAATCAGACCATCATGTGGCGCTATGTGCGGAGTCTTCGCGATCTGGCTATTGAATGGAATGTATTCGGCACCGATAACACAGCAGACTGGTCCAGGGCCTCAGCCAACAAGAAGAAGGGGCGCAGCAAAGACGGAGAGCGGCGGCGGACTGCCAACTTCCTTATCTTCGGTGAGATCGGCGGGGGAGAGCTTGCATATGCTTTAAACCCCCACCTTCCCTTGGAGGTCATTCATCGACCAAGGCTCTACGCGGATTTCTACCTCCGCATTCAGACATGCTTCTCGCAAAAGGCCAGCCTCCCCTTGTACGAGTTCTTCAAGAATGAGCTCTGCATCAAGAATCGGGATGAGGTGGTTATCGAGCAAATGCCGATAGAGGACCTCGGGAGATTGCTTCGTCCGAATAAAGACGGTCGGAGCACAACCGAATATTACAGCTCCTTTGGAGTACTTAATAAAAAGGTGCTAAAGCCTTCTATTCAGGAGATCAATAGGGAATCCGATATTCTGGTTGATTACAGTAAAGTCCGTGAGAAGTACAACAAGGTTGTTGCCTTGGATTTTTATATCCAGCAGAAGAAGCTGGAGTCTCGAAAAGCACTTCTTGACTGTCATGCTGAGAAAAATTCTCAGGACCCGGGTGTTTTTCAGGTAGAGGCGGTCAAGGTTACAGACTCCGAGGAGCCTACGTCCTCACCGGAAGAGCGGGAAAAATCAGTTCGGGCTTTAGTGGCGGAAGGTATTACACCAGAGCGGGCGGGTCAGCTCTCCCGTGAACGAACCTTTGAGCAAGTTCAGCGGGCAATCCAGTACTTCCACAAGCGGCAAGGGGAGCGAAATAGGAAGATTAAGCGCGGCGAGAAATCACCCAGCCAGGTAATCGATACATCCTATCTAGTGAAAGCGGTGGAAAATGACTCTTGGGGCTGGATGCCACCGGCACAATCGAGTCCTTCGGCTCAGACTGCCTTCCAGTTCAAGGAAGACCGGAAGAAACAGAAGGCTTTGGAAGCTGAGTGGCAGGCCTACCGCGATGACCAGGTCTGGCTCCGCTTCGAGGCATTGGAGCGCAAGGACCAAGAGATATTATGGAACCGTTTCCTAGATTACGTGGCTGAAGACCTCCGGTCTCCGGAGGACAGCGATAAAGCTCGCCAGGAAGTCGAGAACCACGGTGACCTGCAGACCCGGCGTATCCACGCTATCTATAAGACCTTTCTGTTCGAGCAATTAGCCGAAACCCCCGAAGAGCGGGATTTCGAGTCTTACCTTGCCACCTTTCACTCACGCTAGGGCCTGTCTGCAAACCTGGAGTTATCTGGATTTGGGCCCGTTTGGTACGGTCCGAGATTACGGAAAAATGCGGGTTGTGACGGTCAATCGACTGATGAAACACAGCGAATAGAAACTTTGCAGACAGGCCCTAGTTGGAATGTCGCTGTTTGCTCCTTTTATGGTGGCGTGGCTCCGGTTTTTAGGAGCCCGTTTACCTTGACTAATACCATCCGAGCAATGTGTGACGTCACACATTGCTCGGATGGGACCCTCTACAATATAGGACTGCCGATAGAGGTGGATCTGAATACTCTCGGGACAATCGGTTTCCTTTGGGTGAACTGGGCAGGTAACATGCGTTTGGCGCTGCGCTGCAACTTCGGTAACCATACAGATATGCGGTCAAGGCTCAGAATGGGTTTTTGGAACCCAACTAG
>CAYUWI010000207.1:0-2947 GCA_964448275.1 uncultured Gammaproteobacteria bacterium
GCCGAGTTGGTCGAGGCCTATGGACTGCTGACGCGCGTCGAGTTCGAGCGGCTCGTGGAACAGGCCGCTGTCGAGGGGCGAATCAATCCCTGAGGCGGACCAGAAGCCACCCCCCCACCGCCAACATGGGGAGGGTGAGCCATTGCCCCATGGTCATCCCGAGGGCCAGGATTCCCAAATGGGGATCGGGGGCGCGGAAGAACTCCACAAAGAATCGGGCTACCCCGTAACCCACGAGAAAGAGACCGAGTACCCTTCCGGGGCGACGGGGGTAGCGTGCATACCAGCTTACTACCGCGAACAGTACCAATCCCTCCAGAAAGGCCTCATAGAGCTGGGAGGGATGGCGTGGTACGGCATCTACATGAGGGAAGACCATACCCCACGGGACCTCGGTGGGACGGCCCCAAAGCTCGCCATTGATAAAATTGCCCAATCGCCCGAGGCCGAGTCCCAAGGGGACAGCGGGGATCAGGTAGTCCCCTGTGGCGAGGATCGGCTTGGCGTAGCGGTGGGCAAACCAGATCGCCGCTGCCACGACCCCAACGAGCCCGCCATGGAAGGACATCCCACCTTCCCAAAGGGCTGGGATCTTCCAGGGGTGGCTCAAGAAGAAGAACGGCTTATAGAAGAGCACGTAACCGAGCCGCCCCCCCAGAACGACACCAAGGAGACAGGCAAAGGCAAGATCACCCACCGTAGCCGGTTCCAGCCCGAGCTGGTGGCGACGCCTATATAGAAGCCACCAGCCGAGGAGGAAGGCGAGTGCATACATCAAGCCGTACCAGTGGAGGGCGATCGGCCCAATACGGATGGCCACTGGATCGATGTCGGGATACATTAGCACGGGTCGCAGCCCTATCGTGGTCTAGGGGATCGATGCGACGGCGGAAATTGCATCCAGATGCGCGCAAGGCGTCCCTGGACTAGCCGGGCAAGGATCACTGCTATTGCTAATCCGAGGAGATCGGTCGCCCAATCATCCAGGGCCATGGAACGCCCTGGAATGAAGCTCTGATGGTACTCATCGAGGGCCCCAAACAGCGCGCCGACCAAAAGGGTAGCGGTCCCCCAGAGTGGACGTGGCCAGTTTGGTCGGAGTCGGGCGAGGGCACCGACCCCAAGCACACCCATCACAAAATAGCCCCCGGCGTGGACTACCTTGTCGGCCTCGGCCCACGGAGAAGGCGGATAGGCAGAGCTCGGGAAATGGCTCGATGCTGCAATTGCAGCGATCCAAGCTAGCCAAGCTACGAGCCAGTACCACCCGTTCGCCAATGACTCGGTGCGATGAGGCGGAGAGGGGGAGTCCTCTTGCTCTTCCATATTTGGTCTCCTTAGGCTGGTCCCATATTCAGGGCGCCGTTGGATCATACCAGAGATGCGCTCTACTGGGACCGTAGGCCATCGAGTATTAGCCTGAGCAAGCCGTCCACGTAGCGGTGGGGTTGATCGGCGAACTCGACTCCTGGGGTGTGCTCCAGGGCTTTTGTTGCCTGAAAGAAGAAAAGCTGCGCTCCGATCAAGACCACAGCCACTATGGCTGGATCGATCTCCCGGGTGAACAGGACCTCTGTTTGGCCATTCTGGATTAACTCAAGGAGCTGGGTGAAGTTCTCCCCGTACACCCCCTGGACAAGTGTCTGGATACGCTCGGGGTCACCTTCAAAGAGCTCACGCAAGACCAATCGGGCCACGTCGGCGTGTTCGAAAAGGTGCTGGATATAGTAGTGAGCAAAGTCCCGGATAGCAGCCTCGGCTGTGCCCTGAGCAAAGCGCTCTTGTAGCCAGGCCGACATCTCTTGGCAGGCCCCGCGGAGCACCACATTGTAAAGCGCATCTTTGCTGGTGTAATGGTGGAAGATGGTTGCCTTGCTGACACCGGCCTCGTGGGCAAGTCTAGCCATAGAGACCCCTTGGAAGCCGTGTTGAGCGAATAGCCGCGCCGCTACTTGGGCGATCCGTTGTGCACCTGCCGGGCCTTCTTCTGAGGTTGCGATCACCCTCTTCCCTTAAGTTTGGCCAGTTCCGTGCCCTTATCCATTAACCGACCGATCGGTCAGTTAAGTCAGTGTGCTTGCTCCACACTGGTATGTCAATCCTCTTTGCTTGGGTACTTGACATACCGACCGATCGGTCAGCACACTAGCTACTCGAGCTTGTCACGCGAGTGGAACGGGAGGGGTCACTGCCATGGACGAGCTTTATTAAGGCTTGACAGGATGGAATGAATAATGCGGGTCTCGGTCTTCTTGATGGGATTGCTCCTACTGGTCCCGGGTGCGGATGCCGCCGATCTCATGGAAGTTTACCAAGAAGTGGCGACAGTCGACCCGGGTCTAGCCCAGGCCCGCCGCGAGATCCAGATCACCCGTCACCAGGCCGATCAGGCCTTAGCCGGCCTCCTCCCCAATCTGACCGGTCAGGCTAGTTTTCGGCGTCGACGCTCGAGTCAGCAAAATGCCGCCTTTCCCCAGCTGGCCGGGGTCACATTTATCAATACTAAGACCTTCCAAGCCACTCTGGAACAACCGCTGTACTCGGGCGGTCGGAGTTGGGTTAATCTGCGGATTGCGGATCGGGCCCAGAGCCGCGCCAAAGCAGCCTTTGCCGCCGAGCGAGCTGATCTGGCTGTGGAGGTTGCAGAGGCCTACTTTGGGGTGCTCAATGGCCAAAAAGAAGTTGACTTGGCAGTACGCGAGCGTAAGCGGGTCAGGGAACGCCTTGAACAGGCCAGGGCCCGGCTCGAGGTGGGCACTGGCGATGTTACCGGGGTGCGTGAAGCGGAAGCCCGTCTAGATGAGGCCCAGACCCAATTGATCCGAGCTCGCAATAGCTTGAATAATGCCAATCAACGCCTCAGGCGCCTCCTACGCCAGAGGCCTCCGGCGAGGCTGGCCCCAGTAACTGAGGTTGTCTTGGAGCCCCCTCAACCCGACGACCCCAA
>CAYUWI010000208.1:0-2944 GCA_964448275.1 uncultured Gammaproteobacteria bacterium
CTCCGACCTCGAGTCGGACCGTCGCCTCGCCCTCGGGGGCTTCATCGGCGCTCCGTCTCGAATCTAGAACCCGGAAGCCGATCAACTTAAAGTACTCGGGGAGCTCACCCAAACAGCACCGCACCACCAGCTCGAATGAGGCATCCGCACCCTCAAACTGATAGCCTTGGTGCTCAAGCTCCTTAACACGTTCCACGACCCGGGTGACCACCTCAGAATTTGGGTCCAGGTCTGCTAGTAGCCCAAGCTCATGGAGCTTATGCAGGATGTTGCTGCGCCCCGACTGGTCCGAGACCAGCACCCGCCGGGCGTTCCCCACCGCCTCAGGCGCGATATGCTCGTAGGTGGTCGGATCCTTGCGCACCGCGGAGACATGGACCCCCCCCTTATGGGCGAAGGCCGACATCCCGACAAAGGGCTGGTTGTTGTGGGGATTCCGGTTGGCGAGCTCATCCACAAGGTGGGAGGTGCTAGTCAGGTGCTCCAGCTCCCGCGGCCCCATCGAGGCTCCCCGGTAGCCCATCTTGAGGATCAGATTGGGTAGCACCGCGCTCAAGTCAGCGTTCCCGCAGCGCTCCCCGAGACCATTTAGGGTACCTTGGATATGGCGGGCCCCGTTCTCCACCGCGACCAGGGTGTTGGCAACCGCCAATCCACTGTCATTGTGGCAGTGAATCCCGATGGCAAGGTTCGGGAAGTGGCCCGTCACCTGGGCCACGATCCCGCCGACCTCCCTCGGGAGGGAGCCGCCATTGGTATCACAGAGCACAAGTCGGTCTGCACCCCCTGCTGCCGCCGCTTCGAGGACTTGCAGGGCGTAGTGAGGGTCAGCCTTGTAACCATCGAAGAAGTGCTCGGCGTCGAAGACCACGATGCTGACCTGGCGCTTGAGATACGCCACGCTCTCACGAATGTTCTCGAGATTCGTCTCGAGCAAGATATCGAGTGCCGAGTGGACGTGTAGATCCCAACTCTTACCGAAGATGACAATGCCGTCTGGGGCGGCCCGGATCAATTGGGCCAGTCCTCGATCCTCCTTGGCCCGGTTACCGGGCCGCAAGGTCGAGCCGAAGGCCAGCAGGCGCGCATTGGAGAGGGAGAGTCCCTGTGCCGCCTCGAAGAAGGCATCGTCTTTGGGGTTGGCCCCAGGCCAACCTCCCTCGATGAAGTCCACCCCCAAATGGTCGAGTGCCTCGGTGAGGAGCAACTTATCCTCAACGGAGAAGCTAACCGCCTCTGACTGCCCACCGTCGCGCAGGGTGGTATCAAAGATCTCGAGGTATATACTGGAGCTCCGATTCCCCGACTGACTCGGCTTTACCAATTAGAAGATCCTCAATGGATGGAAGTTCGCTCATCGACGGGTTTGTCCAGTTCAAAGGCCTCATGGAGGGTGCGCACAGCCAACTCCGCATACTTTTGATGGACCACTACCGAGATCTTGATCTCGGAGGTTGAAATCATCTGGATGTTGATCCCCTCGCGTGCCAAGGCCTCAAACATCCGATCTGCGACTCCGGCGTGGTTCCGCATCCCGACCCCGACCACCGAGATCTTGGCGATTCGCTCACTCCCACTGAAGGTCTCAGCCTCGATCTCCTCGCAGATCGGTTCGAGGATCTCCATGACTTGGCAATACTGCGACCGCGGTACCGTAAAGGTAAAGTCGGTCTTCCCGTGTTCACCCTGATTCTGAATGATCATATCCACATTGATATGGGCCTTGGCGACCGGTCCGAGCACAGCATGGGCAATCCCAGGCCGGTCGGGCACCCCGACTATGGTGATCTTGGCCTCATCTTCATTATGGGCGATGCCAGAGACCAAGGCCTGTTCCATGTCCCCCTCCTCGCTAGTGATCAGGGTCCCCTCACTGGTATCGAAGGTCGAGCGTACCCGCACAGCGACATTGTACTTGCTGGCGAATGCAACCGCACGAATCTGCAAGACCTTGGCACCGAGGCTAGCCAGCTCGAGCATCTCCTCATAGGTCACCCGATCGAGGCGCCGGGCCTCGGCGATGATTCGGGGGTCAGCCGTATAGACCCCAGCGACATCCGTATAGATATGGCACTCCTCAGCACCAAGGGCCTCCGCCAAGGCCACCGCAGTGGTATCCGAACCGCCTCGGCCAAGGGTGGTTGTATCCCCATCGGCCCCAAGGCCTTGGAAGCCTGCCACGACAGGGATCCCGCCGCTGGCGAGCTCCCTCTGAAGCGCCGTACGCTCGATACGCACGATGCGAGCGTCTGTGTGACGGAAATCAGTATGGATGGCTACCTGGGAACCGGTAAAGGAGCGTGCTCGGTACTGCCGGCTTGACAGAGTGATTGCCATCAAGCTGCTCGTCATCTGCTCACCGGTGGCCAAGAGCTGGGCCAGCTCCCGCGGAGGAGGGTTGGGGTGCAGCTCCCGGGCCATCTCCTCGAGGCGATCGGTCTGGCCTCCCATGGCAGAGATCACCACCACAACCTGGTTGCCACACTCACGTTCAGCAATAATGTGTTCGGCTGCCTGGCGCATCCGTGCTATATCGGCGACCGAGCTACCGCCAAACTTCTGGACAATCAATCCCATGTTTTTACCGCACTCTTCTCCAGAGTATCCTCGCTCCTCATTCTAAGGGAACCCACTGGGTCTTTCTTTACTAGCGATTGTACCGTATCCACCCTCCGAATGGCATGCACTTCTGGCCTGCGGTAGGGCCCTGTTGTGGACCTCACCAAAAATATTCTTGCGAATCATTTCTATTTATGGTAAGGAAGGGAGTAGTTTCTGAATAGCCTGCTCCACCTCGACCGCGCGAGGCCCACAATGTATGTGTGCATCTGCAATGCTGTAACCGATGAGCAGATCTGGCAGGCCGCCCAAGAGGGGGCCCAGAGCCTCCATGACCTCCAGGAAAACCTGAAGGTGGCGACCTGCTGCGGCCGCTGCGCCACCT
>CAYUWI010000209.1:0-1634 GCA_964448275.1 uncultured Gammaproteobacteria bacterium
GATTCTGAATGGCCAAATTCTTGGTTTTGCCGTTCGGCTGATGCTGGAAGGTGATCCAGACAAGAATATAGCTCGGTATGATACGGCCCACAACTACCCGCATCGCGATGTCTTAGGGTGCAGAAAGGGGCTCTTGCGGAAAGATTGGCTCGAGGGTATCGATTTAAAGGAGGCGCTGGAGATCGCTATCGACGACTTTAAGAACAATTATGAGCGTTATCGTGAAATCTTCGAAGAGAATTAAGGGTGGCGAAAGACTTCCGTCAGTCCCTTCAAGAAAAAAGGGCTCGCGACGTAGGGAGGCTGAGGAAATCGAGCAGTTTATCCGCTCGCGTGGGGGTAAGAAAATGAGCAAGGTGATAAAACAGCGCCTCCAGGAGGCTGGTTGCGACGACTGGCCTGAAGAGTAAGTTCGACCGGTGGTCCGTAGTCGGTGGGCAGGGAGCGAGCGAGGGGCTGAGGGCCCAGAGCGTAGAGCGGAGAGCGAAGAGGAAAGGAGGAAAAAATGGGGAAAGAGACGTCGAATTTGTTCCGATTTCAAAGTCTCGAGATTTGGAAAGAAGCGATTGAGCTAGGTGATAAGCTTTTCGATATTGCAGACGAGTTAGAGGCGAAACGACTTTATCGCTTTGCGGAGCAGGTTCGAGGCGCGGGGCTCAGTGTCTCAAATAATATAGCGGAGGGCTTAGAGCGTAGGGCGAAGGGCTGAGAGCGAAGAGCAGAGAGGCCAGAGGCCGAAAGGTGGCTAAGCGAGAGCAGAGGACAGACGGCTGGGGGTTCTGCTGAATTTTTCCTGTTGGGATACGAGGAACCCATGGCGGCGCGCGTTTCCGAAGTGGGCAGACGAGAGCGATCTTCCGACATGAAAGTGACGATAGAGCTTGACGAGGGGTTGTTGCGCCGCGCCGAGTCGGTCGCGAAAGGCAGCGGCAGAGACTTGTCCCAGCTTTGCCAAGAGGCGCTGGAACGGAGAATCGGGGAGTCGAGCCCGGGGAGGGAAGAAGGATTGGAATCGGATGATCCCTTATTCAGCATTTTGGAGAAGATCGAGAAGGAACGCCATGAACGAATAAGTCCCCAACCACCGGGAATTACGTAACGTCTTGGCGCAAGAGCTTAGCAATCTGGCCATTACTTCGCCGGTGCTCAATTGCCTAGCTAGTTAAAGCGTGTATCTGCTTGATACAAACATTTTGAGTGAGCGACTGAAACGAAGGCCTGACTCAAAAGTTCAGGCACGGCTTTCCGCAGCAAGAATCGATGACCGTTTCATTAGCGTCGTGACGTTAATGGAGTTGAAACGCGGTGCCGGCTTGCACCCCAGCGGAGAAGCATTGTAGGCAAAGATCGAGCGTGAGCTATTGGGTCAAGTTTGGATTCTCGATTTTGACGCTGCGACCGCCCTGTCGGCAGGAGTACTCCAGGCTAAACTCCAGTTAAAGGGACGCCCTATTTCATTGGATGACAGCATGATTGCAAGCACGGCGCTGTATCACGGATTCGTCCTGGTCAGCCGAAACACACGACATTTCGAACGGATTGATGGCTTGCGGCTCGAAAATTGGTTCGAATGAACGAGGTTGCCCTTAGCTCTACGCTCTGCGCTCTTGGCCTTCGGCCCTCCGCCCTAAGCT
>CAYUWI010000209.1:1734-2916 GCA_964448275.1 uncultured Gammaproteobacteria bacterium
GCTCTACGCTCTCAGCTCTGTGTCCTCCGCCCTTAGCCCTATTGTGCCTGAAAACCAAGCTTCTTACGACAGCCCGTGGAAGGAGGCCCTGGAGCTTTACTTTCGCTCTTTTCTCGAACTTTGTTTCCCTGAAATAGCTGCAGACATCGACTGGACAAAGTCGATAGACTTCCTCGACAAAGAGCTCGAAGAAGTCGTCCGGGATGCAGCCGTGGGCAAGCAGTGGGTCGACAAGCTTGTTCGGGTCTACCGGTTAAACGGCGAGGAGGAATGGGTTCTCATCCACATTGAGATCCAAAGCCAAGCGGACTACGGGCTTCCAAAACGGGTTTATCAGTATCACCATCGTATCGAGGACCGCTACGGGGTGAAAACAGCGACTTTGGTGGTCTTGGCAGATGAGCGACCAGGCTGGCGCCCCGGCCATTACGAGCAGGCTCTGTGGGGGTGTCGGGTTCGGTTTGAATTCCCGATCTGTAAGCTCCTCGATTGGTACGATCGATGGGGTGAGCTGGAGCAGAGCAGTAACCCGATCGCGGTAGTGATTCTGGCACATCTCAAGAGTCAGGAAACGAAACGGGCACCAGATCAACGCAAAGAGGTAAGGGTTCGGATTTGCAAAGGGCTCTACCAGCGAGGGTATGGGCGAGACGACATCATCGCCTTACTTCGATTTATCGATGGAATCATGACTCTGCCCCGGGAGCTGGCGGTTGCATTTTGGCAGGAAATACGCGAGTTTGAAGAGAGCATGGGAACACCGTATATCAGCAGTATCGAGCGGATGGGAAGGGACGAGGGCCGACAGGAAGGCCGGGTTGTGACCCTTCGGGAAGATATTCTCGACAACTTGGAGGCGCGCTTCGGGGTAGTCAGTGATGAGGTGCGACACAAGATCGAGTCGACGGAGGACGAATCGCGCCTAAAGGAGCTTCACCGCAAGGCGGTGGTCGTTTCCGATTTAGCGACATTCTCCCAAGAACTCCCTTAAGCGGGATTCTTTGCTCACAAACTGCTAACCGCTATCCGTCTTCGGCTCTTCGCTGTGCCATAGCTGACGTGCCGACTACTGCCTACTGACCACCGGTTTATGGCTCCAGGCTCTACGCCCTAAGCCCTTTGCTCTCTGCCCTGTGCCCTGTGCCCTGTGCCCTGTGCCCTAAGCCTATGCGCATCACTGTA
>CAYUWI010000210.1:0-2911 GCA_964448275.1 uncultured Gammaproteobacteria bacterium
GGCGATGAGCCAAGATGATGGCAGATGAGGGCCGACCGGCACCGGTGCAAGCCGACCGCTTTCAAGGCCGGAACAAGGCCGGGCGAGCGAGGGGCAGCCGGTGCGCGGAATCCATCAAGAGCCGGGGTTCCCCGAATCCCACCCAGAGCTCGTATATACGAAAGCAACCGATCCTTTTCTGCCCCCTTCAACTAACGGCTCATCGAGCCCTTGACGGAGGAGTCCATATACGAAATCAAGCTTGGTCAGAGTGCCCAAAAACGCTGGAAGCGCCTACGGGGCTTTCGCATGCTTCCGAAAGTCTACCAAGGCACCCTGTTCAAGGATGGTGAAGAGGTCATGGAAGAGGAAGGAAACAGCCGGAACGCTGCCTAATTAACCCGGCTGTACACTAACCTTGACTATAACTCTACAAACCCACAAGGAGATCTGCTTGGACGACGACCGTATGCAATCCTTCGAGGATCGCCTTATTCACGCTCTAAACGAGGCAGGCATGCTTTTGATGACCTCGATCGGCCATCGCATCGGTCTCTTTAATACATTGGCGGATACCCCGCCGCAGACCAGTCGATCGTTGGCCGAGCAGATGGGCCTCCAGGAGCGCTACGTACGCGAATGGTTGGGCGCAATGGTTGCTGGCGGTATCATTGAGATGGACCCGACGGAGGGCACCTATTGGCTGCCGGCCGAGCATGCTGCCCGGCTTACCGACCGCGGTGAGGTCAACCTGGGGGTATATGCCCAGTTCGTGCCGTTGCTCGGAGGTGTCGAAGACGACGTGGTGGCATGCTTCAAAAACGGCAGTGGCGTGCCCTACGAGCGCTTTCACCGCTTCCATGAGGTCATGGCCGAAGATAGTGGCCAGACTGTACTCCCTGCACTATTCGACCAAATCTTGCCGCTGGTGCCGGGTCTCATCGAGCGCCTGGAGGGCGGCATTCGGGTTCTGGACGCTGGCTGTGGCCGTGGCAAGGCACTGATGATGATGGCGGCCCGGTTCCCAAACAGTGAGTTCGTTGGCTACGACCTGTCGGCCGAGGGCGTTGAATGGGCCCGGGCCCGCACGCAGGAAGCAGGTCTCACCAACTTACGCTTCGAGCAGCGCGATCTCAGCGACTTCGACCAAACCGCTGAGCCGGAAGCCTTCGACCTGGTGACTACCTTCGACGCTGTGCATGACCAAGCGAACCCACTGGGGTTGCTCAAGGGCCTGCGTAAGAGCCTAAAATCCGACGGCGTTTATCTGGCACAGGATATCCGCTCCAGCAGCCATCATCACAGCGACCGCGACCATCCCCTAGGCGCGTTCCTCTATGCTCTCTCGACCATGCATTGCATGACCGTATCACTGGCTCAGGGAGGCGAAGGCCTCGGTACCATGTGGGGACGGGAACGGGTCACCGACTACATGAAACGCGCTGGATTCAACCGGGTTGAGCTCCACGAGCTCGAGCATGATATCCAGAATGACTATTTCGTCTGTTGGCCTTGAAGGCGATTGGTGTTCCTTCAAAGGATTACCTCAACCCGATCCCGACCCGATTCCTTGGCTGAGCGTAAGGCCTTGTCGGCCCGGTCGGTAGTTTGTTTGTATCCTTCGCCTTTGTGGCCCTTGGCAATCCCGATAGAGAGGGTTATTCGAGGTGGCTCGCCGTTGTTGCACTGCGGTGGGTTCTTCTGAAAGGCCTCTCGGATCCGATCGGCCAGTTTTTGGGCCCCGTTCAAGCCGGTATGGGGCGCGATCAGGACGAACTCATCCCCGCCCATTCGGCCTACGATGTCGTCACCGCAACTGTGGTACATGAGTAGATAGCCGAGGTGTCGGAGGATTTGGTCCCCACACGCGTGGCCGTAGGTGTCATTGAGGGACTTGAAGTGATCGATGTCGATGAATAAGACCACCAATTCATGGTTGACCCGGAGCAGTCGGCTCCTGGCGCGTTCGACCCCGGAGCGATTGAGGGTCCCTGTCAAAGGGTCGGTCCGGAGGCGAGATCGACATTGTGGAGGGAGCGCAGGGTAAGTTTCTGCATCCAGAGGACCGCACCGGCGAGCAGAGCAGTAGCCCGGCTTGCCTGGGTCAGAGCGAAGCCCGGCGGCATCGGTTTGACTGCGACCCTATGTCAGGCTCCTTCGTGGGCCAGCTTGGCTCGAGCCCTGCGGCGTCTGTCAAGCCACATAACCCGGTTCGATGGCACAATCGACCCCTCCCTAGTACAAGCCTGTCCCAGCTCTGGATTGGTCTGGAGTTGCCCTAATTGAGAGGACGTTGGTATTTCGTATACTGACACCATCATTTTCTTATTCTCTTGCGGCCTAACGCTTTTTCCTTGATCTGCGTGATAAATAGCCCTTTGCGGTTTGCTGCTGGGCAGACCGGGTCCTTACCTTACAGCCCGGCCTGCCTACCTAAGCCAATGGACCCCCATGGCCCCCTACTCGCTGGCTTGGATCTCCATGGCGTCTTTCACCCCCTGGGTGATGATCTTATAGCATTCCCCTATCCGCTTCGCCTTTTGTTCGGGGGGTTCGGCCCCCATTGGCATATTGATGTATCCGTTCGTCATGGCCGAGATAAGGATATCGGCGGCGACTCTCTGTGGGCTTGCACTCGCCTCATCAGGCATTATTCACTCCTTGTGGGTTAATTTTGCCACCCTACCAAAAGCTGACCCCGTTAGGGTGTGCGGGTGGAATTGAGCAGTCGTGGCGCTTCTTGTCGGCTTGCGCTCGTAGCGGTTGGTTCGAGGAGCGCGGGCACCGATCGCCGTTTAGCTCGTGGTACTGCGTCCACGTCGTGTGATGGCATAGAGGAAGATGGCCAGCGCCGTTAGCACCATTGCATTGAGCACCGAGAGCGCCGGATCTGGGTTGAGCGGTTGTGCATTGCGCTGGCTGCTCCCTAGGC
>CAYUWI010000211.1:0-2906 GCA_964448275.1 uncultured Gammaproteobacteria bacterium
TCACGAGGGACGACCGGAGCGGCGGTCAGACTGTGGCCGACCTGAATGACGGTTCGGGAAGTGACCGACAGTTTTACTACTGCAACACCCAGTACTCCACGTTTGCACTGACGGATGAGGTGGGAAGCATCGTGGAAGGATATCAGTACGACGCGTATGGCCGACAGACCGTTATAACTGATCCCGGATCAGACGGGGAGTGGTTCACCGATGATGATGTGCTGGAGGTGGATGGAAACAGTTCTGTAGAGAATCCATATATGTTTCAAGGACGGAGGTTCGATCGTGAGACGGAGATGTACTACTACCGTAATCGATATTATAATTCCCGTCTGGGCCGGTTTATCTCCCGTGATCTGATGGGGATTTGGTATGATAAAGAAGCTAATGGCAATGCATATAAAGCATTTTCAGATAACCCAATACAAAAATTCGATCCATCTGGTCTTTATCAGATTGATGTTCATTTTTATATGACTTATTACCTTGGTAGGTTAGCAAATTTGGATCAGTGTCAATGTCATGGTGGACGTCAACGTGGTGGAGCTGTTCGTTCTCTTCCATTTGTGATTGCTTGGGCTGATCAATTTGTTGACGTTCATCCCGATACAGAACCTGTATATACTGGATACGAGACTAGAGCGCGATTTCATTTTCGAACGTCTCCGACACCTTGGGGCTATGATGAGGTTGTTGCAAACTCGCCACAGGCAAGAGCCCCAGCAATTGCTGGCATCAATAATTGTGATCCAATGCTATTTGGTATAGGGTTACATGCCTTACAAGATTCTTTTTCTCATGAAGGATATGGACCTATAGGTGGACATTGGACTAGCGAACCTGATCAACCTTTCAGAGACGTTGAAAGAGCAATGAATATGGCAAATGTGACTTATCAGATGATCCGATCATATGCTACGAATTGTTGTTGTCCTGTTCCTAATGCTCCTGCATTTGGATCTGTAAGTGAAGAATTACGAAGAAACTTTTCATATAGAAATGATAATGCGCAAACCAGGTCAAATCAATGGCAAAGAGACATTAACACGAGATTTGGCACTGCGGTTAGATTTGGTTCTGAAGGGGAAACAGATCCTTGGGCTGAACCATTTTTGGAAAGTGCCGATCAAGTGCAAGCACCTTGAGGAGCAGGATTTTATGAAAAAAACTATAATATATGGTTTTTTGGGATTGTTATATGGTTCATTTATTATTTTTTTTGGTACGGTTATTCATGGGGGTGGACATGGAAATCCATTTCCATTGATGATTTCTTCATCACCTTTATCTGTGTTCTCATTACCACCAATAAATTTAATAGATATTGAGGCAATTATATGTTCTGTTTTCTTTTGGCCTCTAATAACAATCACGTTAAGCAGAACACATATTGGTAGATTAGAATATTTCTTTATTGTATTGATATTAATGCATTATGCAGGAAGCGTTATTGGAATAATCATTTTGTTAAAGGATTCCGGATTGCACAATTTATATCAGGATTTGACCGGTAAGATATTTTATTATGTGTTGTTTTGGTTTTTAATTTATTTGACAGGACAAACACTCATTATAAAAGACTATATCTTCAGAAATACTGAAGATTAACGTTAGCTTGACCGGCTCTGAAAAGGAGGTTAACAACTCAACTGACAAAATTTTAACTCTATCATAGCGGTGCTTCCCCTCCGTTTCAGCGTTTTTTGAGGAGGGAATGCCTCTTTTTTCTTCCGGGATCTTGTTTCGGTCGTGAGCCCTCTGAGTTTTCGAGATTTCTGATAGACGTTTCCCTTTGCAGGCGCCACCTTTCTTCGTCTTTTTCTGGGGTCTATCAGGCAACATCCGGTCTCTTGTCTTCACCTTTCTCCCTGTCCTTTCTCCTCACCTGTTCCATCCGCACGAGGTTGTGGGCCTTGATGAGACCGGATCAGATGGAGGGGATAAATTGGCTGGTTTCAGTCCTAAAGTCGGCAAAATCTTTTCCGGGCATGCCCGCATAGCGGAATGTGTCGAGAAAAGGATTTGATTTTACAGGTGTTTCCTGTACCATGAATCCTCCCTTGAAAGGGATGATAAAAGGTGGCTGAAGGACATTATCCCATCATCGGTAGATGTCCTTCAACTTTTTTTATTTCTCGTTCCCACCCTTTCAGATCCGGTCGAGCTATGAAACACAAGTAACAAAAGGGAATTTTCACTATACGACAGTCAAAAGGGTAGTCAATGGATTACAAGTACACACGTTATCCTTTAAAAAACAGTTTTCTGTATGATTTGTTAACCAACCGTTTGTTCCATGTTTTTGTGGCATGTCTTATTCTGGCACTCGTTTTCATCTGTTATAATATTTTTTTGTTTGATGGAAAAACTTTTGGTGAAAAAAAGGTCAACATGGGGGCTTCCGGCATTGCTATAAATGATGATAAATATTTTATCATCGGTAATCGGCGGAGTGCAGGATTAAAACCGTTCCTTCTGGTAATGGATCAAGAGGGGAATGTAAAAACACTCAGACATTTTAAAATGAAGTATCGTAGAGCAAAATCAGAGTCAATTGCAGGTATAGATAATGGTACGTTTTTTATTTCTGGTTCTACCGGTAAGGAGACAAAAGAAACAATTGGAGGCAATATCTTTCTGATGAAAATAAATTCCAGAGGAAATAAACTATGGGAAAGAGAATATGAAGGAGGAAATTTTAATTACTCACCAATTACAATGGTAGCAACCGGAAGAGGACCCGAAAACCTGAACCAGGGGGGTATGTGATATTGTGCCTTCTCAGGGGTTACCATGAGTATTCATTTCGTCATCAACTGAGGAGGTTGTCATGCCGAAGAAGTACCAGCCTAAAATCAAGTTTCAGGTTGTTCTTGAATCTCTCGAAAGCGACAAGAGTGTCGCTC
>CAYUWI010000212.1:0-2889 GCA_964448275.1 uncultured Gammaproteobacteria bacterium
CTTCCGGAGGAGGCGGCCCATCCGCACGTTCTGCGTCATTCCTTCGCGACCCATCTGCTGGAAAACGGGGCCAACCTGCGGGAAGTTCAGACGCTGCTCGGGCACGCGAACATCTCCACGACCGAAATTTACACGCACCTGGATATCACCGAACTGAAGCGGCGACACGAGGCGTATCACCCGAGGAAGAACATGAATACGCCTCCTCCGGACGGGGCGTGACGGGTCAGGCGCCTTCCGACTCGAAGCGTTCGCCGATGGTCTCCCCGTCTGGTTCGTCCGGTTCGTCGTGCGAGGTGTTCAGGTGTTTCTTGAACTCATCAAGCTTGATGACTTCGGTGTCCCCCGACAGATCCGTCACGGACTCGACGTTTTTGATGCTTTCTTCGATCTCCCGCAACCGCTGATACAGCTCTTGGCATTTTTCCCGTTTCTGGCTGAGCAGGCGATCTTTTCGGTCCAGCTTCTGCTTGAGCTCGTCGGTTGTTTTCTGTTTGTGGGTGAGCCGGTTCTGAAGTTTCTCTTTTTCCTCCTGCAGCTTCTGCCGTTCCCGTTTCAGCTGGCTGAGATCCACGGCCGGGTGTTCCCGCTGGTTCATCTCTCGATCGAGCCGTTCCGTCATCTGCTGCAGATGGCAGATCTGATCCTGCAGTTCCCCGGTCGTGTTTTCGAGGGTCTCCTTTTTCGTTTTCAGCTTCTCCAGTTCCATTTTGAATTCGTTCTTCTCCCGTTTCAGGCGGTCGATGTCCCCGGACAACGCCTGGTTTCGTTCCTGGAGCTCCTCGGATTCTTCCCGGAGTGAATCTCGTTCGGACTCCACGCGTTGCCGGTTCATCCGCTCCTCCTGTTTCTGCTCCTGCAGCGTCTGTTTCTCGTCACGGAGGGTTGAGATCCGGTCTTTCATTTCGTCGAGCTGCTGCTGGAGCTGTTCCATTTCTCCTTCCATCCGGGTGATGCGGCTGGATCGTTCCTCCCGTTCCGATTGGAGTTCCTCCTTCTCCCGGCGAAGTGTCTCAACCTGCTGTTCGAGGTCGGCGCGACGGTTTCGTTCGGAGGAGAGTTCCTGATTCAGTTCCTCGATGCGGTCCTGCTGTTCGCCGCTGCACGACTCCAGTTCCTCGTTCTGGCCGCTCCATTCCCCGTCCAGAACCATCTGTATCTCCCGTAATTCATCCGGGGGATGCACCTCGGCCCCGCATGAATCACATTCAACAGGTTCTTCATCGGGAAGGGATGAGACCGGGAATTGCCGGTCACAGGAGTCACAGTGCATGGTGAGGAGGAGCCGGAGGCCGGTTTCCGGGAAACCCGCGAACGGCGATTCATTCCGGGGGAATGAGTCCTCGTCTCCGGGGAGAGGTTCGACGTTCGGATCGCCGTCTTCAGTTTCGTCCTGTTCCGGAGCGTCACCGTCGGTCTCCGGGTACTGAAGGGCTTCTTTGCCCAGGAGCGCCCCGCATTTGCACTGGCCCTGGTGTCCCTGCCTGATTGCTTTGACGAGCTCGCCCTCGATCTCGTAGGAATTGCCGCAGTCGCATTGTAAGAACGCCGGCACGGTTAAGAAATCCCCTCGGTATGATTGTCGAAAAGAGGTGTCATCTGAAACGCAATCCATCATTCTTATTTTAAGGTACGGGTGGGGTGCTGTCAAGAATTCGGGCCCATGTGAAAAGGTGGGGTTTCGTTACGCATGGTTGAAAACGGGTGGCGTCTCTAAAGAATAGAGATTGAACCTGAACGTTGTCAGTTAACGGGGAGACGATGACAGATATAACCGACGAATGGATTTTTGACTGGGAAGGGGACCATCCCGAGCTTCCCCGGGTGGATCTGATCCGGCACACGCCCGATCCCGTGAAGACGGCCTGTCTCGCCGCTCGGGGGGATTATTATAAAGGGTACGTGTACGAGGAACCGTACGAGGAGGTGATGGAGGAGGCCGGGCAGCGGCGGGAGAAGCGAACCGGCGAAACGATGGATCTCGAGGAAAAGGAAGCGTACCTTCTGAAGAAGTGCATTCAGCGGGGGCACTTCGGTATTCTCGAGCACGTTTCCATGACGTTCGGGGTGAAAGGCATGAGCCGGGCCTGCATGGCGCAGATCACGCGTCACCGGTTGATCTCGTTTGACATCCAGAGCCAGCGGTACGTGGATTTCTCCGACCTGGATCGGGACCGGTTTTACGTGCCTCCCTCCTACCGGAAAACGGAAGTGAAGAGCCGGGAGGGGAAGAAGGAGATCGACATGTCCGAGCAGGAGCGGATTGACCGGTACTGGAAGCTCGTCGAACAGGCGCGATCGTTTTACAACGACCTCGTGGACGCCGGGGTGCCCAAGGAAGACGCCCGGATGGGGCTTCCCATCGGCACCCGCGTGAACGCGACGATGTCCATGAATCTCCGTCATCTCCTGCACATCCTGGACATCCGTGGGGCGGGGGACGCCCAGGGCGAAATCAATTACCTCTCCTATCAGCTCGCCAGCGAGACCCTTGATGCGATGCCCCGGATTATGGAAATCTATTTCAACGAGATGTACATGCGGAAAAACCGCCTGTCACCGTAACACAACTTCGCTGAAGACGCTCTGAGTGTACGCTCCCCGTTTCGGATGAGGTTTCAATGGCCGTCGGTGGCACGGAGAGTACAGGGACCCTTTTCCGGGCGAGCCGGATTCTTCCGTTGACGGACCGGCACGCGGATCCGGCCGGTGTGCTGGTGCGGGACGGCATCATCCGAGGGGTCATTTCCGGGGAGCGGGACGCCTCGCGCCTGTCTTCTTCGGACGGGGTCCGCGTCGTCGATCGTCCCGGGGCCTGCCTGGTTCCCGGCTTCGCGGACGCTCACGTGCACATAAGATGGTACGGAGACGCCCTGCGAGACGTGGACC
>CAYUWI010000213.1:0-2874 GCA_964448275.1 uncultured Gammaproteobacteria bacterium
CAGCTCTGAATCGGAAGGCGACAACCGCTCGGTGAATACCACAAGCGGTGAGAACGGATTGGCAGCGGAATTGCCAACCGCAGCATGCAGTTAACAACGCCTCTCCTTCGGAGCCTCGTAATGACAGCATGGAGTCTCGTCATCGCGAGGAGCGAAGCGACGAAGCGATCTCGGGGGAGAAGGTACTCGGGAAGACCGCTCCCAAGCTTAATCCTGTATAGGCTACGCCTGCGGCAAAGTCCTGTAAGTACTACAACCACCATTATGAGGGTACGGCTCCTGTCCGTGGCGGGCGACCCAGCCTACCCCGGGATGGGCGTCAGTGTTGATGATGGCCTTTTGAGGAACCCGGCCCCGTCATCGCGAGGAGGCGCAGCCGACGAAGCAATATCGGGGGAGAAAGCAAATCGGTAGGAGAGAGCACTTCTGACGCCGGTGGTGTTCCACCGAGATTGCTTCGCCTCCTTCGGAACCTCGCAATGACAACAGAGGGCTCAGTCATCGCGAGGAGCGAAGCGACGAAGCGATCTCGGGGGAGACGGTACTCGGGTGGAAGGATGGTTCTGACGGTGGTGCTATTCCAACGAGATTGCTTCGGGCCCTGGGGCCCTCGCAATGCCCGCTAAAGGGTTTCGTCAGCTTGACACCCTCCCGATGTTGCCCCTATAAGCTATAAGAGGCACTGTGCCTCACAACAAAACAAAGGGGTGATTACATTATGTGGAAGAAGACCGCTGTACTCGTTACCTTGACTGCCCTCCCCCTCTCTGCCCCCCTAGCCAGGGATAGCACCGGTTGCGGTGTGGGCACCATGCTCTTTGATGGAAATTCCGGCGTGGCTCCGCAGGTCCTCGCAGTCACGACGAACGGCACATTAGGGAATCAGACCTTCGGTATCTCGTCCGGGACGCTGGGCTGCGATCCACAAGGGGTGGTCGATTATAAAGAGGCCAAACTCTCCCAATTCATCAGCACCAATATGGAGGAGTTGGCTGCGGATATGGCCTCTGGCGGTGGGCAAACCCTCGCTTCCTTGGCCAAGCTCATGGGCATCAAGGGTCAGGATCGCCAGAGTTTCTATCGCACGACCCAACAACACTTCACAGCGATCTATCCCGACAAGGATGTGACAGCCGGTGAGGTAGTTGCTCGCTTGAAGGATGTGATGGCTGCGAGCCCGGAGCTCAAGGGTTACGTCCGCGCCTAGCCCCACCTCGCTAAGCTCAGCACCATCATTACGCCCACCGCAAAGTCATCGTGTTTGTTCCAGGGCGGAGGGTCGCTTGTCGAGGCCCTTCGCCTCGGGGACCCCCGCCACTCAAGGTCAAGCCGGATTTACTCGCCGTAGACCGTTAGCTTGTAGTTCCCAATGACACCAAGGACATTATTGGCTTCCCAATCCACATGGTGGACCTTGCTGATACCACCGTTCTTCATGGCTGTCTCAATGCTGCAATCGCCTGTGGCCACGAGGGCCAACACGCTCTGGCACTTGGCGGTGCCAACCTTTGTAGCGTTGTTCATATTGGATTCGGCGTCTACTGGTAGTTTCAAATCTGTGTAGATACCGCCACGAGGAAACGAGGTGGCGCAGCCTACTAGGGCCATAGTGCTCGCGAGCATCAGAGCAACAGAAAGCGTTTGCTTCATGGTTCTTTCGCCCCCTTTTTGCTTAGTACAAATAGAAAGGGACTACCTTAGCTTTCGAGCAGGGGAATAGCAAGGATTTTGACAAGCGTTTTGATCCAGTAAGGCTGATCTAGAGAAGACCGGCAATCGAGTGGGCGAGGTTGGCCTTGAGCTTGGGTGCGGCCTCTTTGAACTCAAGGTTGGCCTGATTTGCTGTCGCGATAACTCGAGTCTGGTACCGGCGCCAGTGGGTCTCGCGCTCCTGCCTCTGTCGGCGGACGGAGCGGCTGCCTTGCTTGAGCCTCGACTGGGTTGTGGTGTCAACAGCGGCCTCAGTTCGCTTCGAAAGCTGGAGATCGGTAATTACAGCGTAGGTGACATTCTCGACCATGGCATTGGCCGCAGTCGCAGCCGCGGCACCGGCTAGTCCGCCGTAAGCTGCACCACTGGCACTTCCGCTCGCCGCGCCCCCGGCAGCCGCGCCGATAACCGCGCCCCCGTAACCAGCGCCCAGTGCCTCCTCCACAGCAGCGGGACTGGTCTCGGTGGCCTGGCGGACATTGGCCTGGAGGAGGTAGTGGGCTTCATCGAGGTTGTCGACGACCTTGTAACCCCGCTCCTGGAGCTGCTTGGTGATCATCTCCCTGATCTCGCGCATCCCCTGCTTATCTGAGGTATTCTTGAACTGGACATAGGCTGTCTTTTGGGAGGAAGGCACGGGATCGAGGAAGATCGAGGATGACATCTTGGTCTGGGTCTCGAGTTCGGAATGCGAAAGGGCTGTGGTGGTAGCGGCACAACCCCCGAGCAAGAAGGCCAAGGTTACAACCAGCACAGCTACAGGGTATAGGTAACCAGGATAGTATCTCAATTCTTATTCCTCCCCCATTACACAAGGTGTCTCAGCCGGTGTTCAGCCTTGTACACATCAAGCTCTAATAAGCGTACAGTCACAGGACAGTGACTATTATAAACACTGTCCAATTCCTACTTTGATGTCAAGCAACGAGACGATCTGTAGCGGTCAGCCGAGGACTCTGTGCAGTCAGATGGTCCCTTTGGGCCATCTGCTTTACTTTCCAACATGGGATCGGACCATCAGGTAGGACCTTGTTAGGGTTTCCTGATGGCCAAGGATCAGTTAGTTAACTCGGGTTCGGGAAGTCACAACTCATTCCCGTTCCATGTGACATGGGGCAGTCGTCATATCATCTGCTCCAGCTGCGGCGGCCGAGGGAGCTACCG
>CAYUWI010000214.1:0-2852 GCA_964448275.1 uncultured Gammaproteobacteria bacterium
TCCTGCACCCAGCCAGTGAGGATGCTTGGACGGGTGTTGCCTGCGAGTTCCAGTGCGAACTTCGCCGCGGTCGCCCCTCCCTGCTCGAGGCCATCCACAGTAGGCCGAACCGCCCCATACCACTGGGGCCACAACGCCAGTGCCGTATCGGCGAGGTGGTCCAGGGTCTCTTCGATGATCCGCCCGGCTGCGGGTGGGGGTGCCCAGGTACAAGCAACGAGCCGAAGACCGCCATCCTGCGGCAGATCTGCGTGTTCCAACTCGGCAAGCGTCTCCCGAACATCGGGGCACTGTACCAGCTGAACCCCACCTACCCGAGTGAACCGCAGGACCCTTCTCAGCTCATTGACATCTCGAGCTCGGGCTGACATCGACCGCCGTTGTACCTTTACTCAAATTCTATGAGTTTAACACAGACCCTTCCCCATATACGTGGGGGCACCATAGTGCCCCACTCATGTCCCCAACAAGGTGATTGTCGACAGTGCCTTGCCATACATTGAGCGTAATGAGAGCGTAATGACATTATCGCTCCAGGATGTCTTTCTCGGTTTCATAGGGGGTGTAACCGGGTTGGTCTCTACTCTGTCTTTTTCATGGAAGAGATCTGTCTGCTGCCTTCTCTAACTAAGGGGTCCATAGGGCAAATGGCGGTAGAGACACCAAATTATTCGGAAAGCCTTCTTGAAGAGCGGATTCGCTCCGAACAGGTACACCAGCTGTACGGTGCGATACCCGCAGTGTTGCCCCTTAGCCTCACACTCGGTTTGGTGCTTGTTGTGGCACAATGGCAAGTGATACCACATCTGGTCCTGGGCGGATGGCTACTCACCCATATGGTAGTTTCAGGGATGCGGATGTGGTTGGGGTGGGCCTATCGACGATGGGTGCCATCGCCCGCTGAGAGCCTTCAGTGGTTACGCTATTTCCTTTATAGCGCCTTGTTAGCGGGATGCGTCTGGGGTGCAGCTGGAGTACTGCTCTTCCCCGAAGGCGATGCGTTTCATCTCACAATCCTTGCCATTGCCCTCGCTGGCGTTTCGGCGGGAGGGATCATCAGTCTCTCCGCCTTCTGGCCCGCAGCGCTCGCTTTTCTGGTCCCTACGCTCCTCCCGTTCCTCATCCGAAACCTAGTCGCCGATTTTGTGTTTTCCATGCCAATGGCGGAGATGACCGGCCTATTTTCGGCCACCTTGGGGCTCATGAGCCGAAGGATCTCACAGAATATCCGTGACAATATCCGTTTGCGCCTCGATGCGACAAGGCAGAAAGAGGCCCTCCAAACATATCAGGCCGTCTTTGAACAGTCGCGGGATACTGTCATCTTGATGGGTCGAAACATGATCCGAGAGTGCAATCAGGCGGCACTGGAGTTATTCCGGGTTGCCGACATGGAAACCTTTTGCACCTACCACCCCGCGGACCTATCGCCGACCTATCAACCCGATGGCCAGACCAGCTGGCAAGCGGCCAGTCATCGAATCGAAGAAGCCTTCAGCCGGGGACGAGCCTTTTTCGAGTGGCACCACAAGAGCGCAAATGGTGTGGAATTCCCGGCTGAGGTGCTTTTGAGTCGGATCGACCTGACCGAGGATTCCATCCTTCAAGCCGTAGTCCGAGATATCAGCCAGCAGAAGCGGCTGGAGGCCAGGCTCGAGTATCAGGCCTTCCACGATGCCCTCACTGGCCTGCCCAATCGGGCTCTGCTTAAGGGCCGGCTGGACCACGCCCTCGAATACGCCCATCGCCACAAACACAAAATCGCTCTGCTCTTCTGCGATCTAGACAACTTCAAAGATATCAATGACAACCTCGGCCATTCGATGGGGGATCGCTTGCTGCAGGCCCTCACGGAGCGGATATCCAAGGTCATGCGGGAGGAAGATACCTTGGCCCGCCAAGGTGGAGATGAGTTCATCGTCTGCTTGGAGCAAGTCGCCAGTAGCGAGGACGCCTTGAATGTGAGCCAACGCATCCTAATGGTAGTAGCGGAGCCCTTCGAACTAGAGGGGCACCGGATTCAAAGTACCTGCAGCATCGGGATCAGCCTGTATCCCCAAGATAGCACTACCGCCGAAGAGTTATTCAGCCACGCCGATTTCGCCCTTTATCAGGCCAAAGCGGCCGGCCGCAACACAGCGTGTCTCTATGACGCAGATCACCCATCAAGTGCAGCAGTACCTTGATTCAACTCAGCGATTTTCAGTGACGTCCGAGCGTAGCATCTGGTTAGGTCGCCGCCTTTTCTGCTACAAAGAAGAAATGCCCAAAAGATAAGCAGACTTCCCTCGAATCTGGTGGGCCCACTAGAGCGGGGCTTTCCGAGCCAAACTCGCCCCCACCGGGCCAAAACACTGCATCTGGGGAAGAACACAGTCACTTTCGGGAGACCGTATATGCTGGAAGGCAAGATCCTGGTCGCGCAAGGTGGCGGTCCCTCCGCCGTGATCAATCAGTCTCTGGTGGGCGTGGTTGTGGAGGCCCGCCGTTTCCCCGGTGTTACCCAGGTCTACGGGGCAATGCACGGGGTCCGCGGCATCGTTGACGAGGAGTTCCTTGACCTGACCCAAGAGACCACCCACAACCTGGAGCAGGTCGCCGATACTCCCGGGTCGGCTCTGGGCTCGACCCGTGACAAGCCGGACCGGGAATACTGTGGGCGGATCTTTGAGGTCCTGAAGGCCCATGAGATCCGGACCTTCTTCTACATTGGCGGAAACGACTCCTCCGATACCTTGCGTATTGTCTCGGAGGAGGCCGAACAGGAAGGCTATGACCTCCGCTGTATCCATATCCCCAAGACCATCGACAACGACCTGGTCCACAACGATCACACCCCGGGCTTCCCCTCC
>CAYUWI010000215.1:0-2844 GCA_964448275.1 uncultured Gammaproteobacteria bacterium
AAAAAGGGGGTGTTGTCCATAAGCCCGACTCCGTAGAAACCCTCTCCCATATCCACAGCGCTGACTCGCCCCGTGAAATAACCGGTGAAACTAAACCCAAAAGCGGCGGAAGGCACTATTTCACGGGGCACGTCGGGCGCACTCCAAACGCTTCGCGACTTATTTCCCATCCGCCCAGCACCTGCAGCCGCCGTGCCAGTCTGCGGTGCCGGCAACAAGAACAAGTCAACGCTAATGCAGCGCACGGGTCGCCCCCCCGGGCGCTCGCACAGTCAATTCTGTCGTTGTTTATCCCATCCCCCGCTTACGTTCAACGCTGCATCTTGGTGGGGGAAAAACTTTATCGAAGGGGGAAGCGATGCCTGAGGAGGGCAATGGAGACAGGCAGCCGTGGGAGCTGATCGCAAAGGCCCAGAGCGGCAACACCGAGGCCTTCGATGAGCTTTGGTGGCGATACGCCAAATCGGTGCGGGGGCAGGCCGAAGCGTTGGTCGTGAGTCATGGGTGTCGGAGGAGCCTTGTTCCCGATATGGTTCAGGCGTTTTGGATCAAGGTGTGGCAGAAGATACCGACCTATGATCCGACCAAATCGGCGTTTCGGACCTGGTTGGGAAGCGTTCTCCAAAACCATTGGGTTGATTACATCCGATCCACCGGGAAATTCGAGGCGATGACCTCGGTTGACAAAGACGCGGAAGACACGCAAGAGGTGAAAGCTCCAGCCGATGGGCAACCGTCCTTCGACGCAACCGGAACCGATCCGGTCAGGGACGAGCGGGCCCCCGACATACAGGCAGAGCTAGCTGATCTCAGCAAGGCAATTGAGGACGCAGCGGCCAATCTCTCGCCTGAGCAAGCACAAGCCTTTAGGGAATGTGTCCTTAACGGCAGGAGCTCCGAGGAGGTTGCCGATGAGACGGGAACAGCATCCACAACGGTTCGAAAGCGCGTCGAGCGAGCGAGGCAGGCCATAGTAAATCGACTTAACGGCTTGCGGGGCTGATGGCTAGGTTCGATTGTGAATCGCGAAATTTCCGTGTCAGGTTCCTTTTGTAACCGCGTGAGCCTGGAACCCGTCTCTCCGCTGCGTGCGACGGCAAAGTCACCCGAAGCGGCATCTGATTGTCGCGACCTTGGCGCGAAACCGACTGGGACCTCATTACCGGCAACTTCGCCGTTTTTGGATCAAGTGACTGGGCGGCGGCACGAACAAGTAATAACGGGAATTGTGACCGAGGATTCCGGTGACACATGCGGCTTTAAACAAGCACAACAAAAAAAAACTGCTGTCACAAAACGGCGGTAGATTCCGTAAATTCACATATAAAGCCCTAAGTCAGATTCC
Source organism: uncultured Gammaproteobacteria bacterium (assembly GCA_964448275.1). GTDB lineage: Bacteria > Pseudomonadota > Gammaproteobacteria > Thiohalorhabdales > CAYUWI01 > CAYUWI01. The sequence goes on from CAYUWI010000215.1 coordinate 1,346, forward strand.
TCAGTCAGCGACAAAAGGCAAGAGAGAATACTTTATGAAACCGAAAGTGCTTAGCGAAAGAAAGGCAATAGCGGCAACCTCATCTACGGGCGGCTTGCCAGCGCATATGAGAGGCACATTCAAATCACTGGCCAACTCACAGGCTCAGGCCTTCCATCGAAACAAATATCTTCGCGCCCTTCTGTAGCCAGATGGGGACGCAATTTTTGACGACGAAAGGGGCCACTTGGTTTGAAGCGCCGAGTTCCCGGGAAAATGGATTCAATGTCATAGTTAACGATCCTGAGTTGACGTTTATTATGGGTCGCACCATAACAATACTTGTCCTTCTAGTCGTGAGTATCCCAAACAACGAGTTGGCTGGGAAGGGAACGCTCCTCGAGGGCAATATCCGATACCAACAATATAACGATGGACGTATAATCAAGGGCAACAGTACGTTATACCAATATAGGCTGTTGACCTATGACGATAGGTACTGGCTGAAGGTCCATGCTAATACCAAGCTTAACAAAAACGTGATTGGAATATATGAGAGCTGGTACGATGGTACGAATACGTACACTACGAATCCGCCGATCGATAATGAAAACACGAAACCTCTAGTAATTTCCTCGAAAGGATTTCCCCAAGGAACCAATGGAGACGGGCAGATAGTTTGGTTGGCTCATTGCGCCATTCCCGGAAGCATTTCGAGTGATACCTTACGCATGCTTAGCCCTTTAGCAGACCTAAAACTCAGCGATAAAATAAGCATTAAAAACCGCAAATTCGAGGAGCAAGAGCCGGCTAAATCGAAGAGGATTGAGATCCTTATTCCTTTAAAGGCAGTAAAAAGCTGGAAAAAAGAGGTGGGCCGAAATACGGAGCCCGTAAATCCTGGACTCATTAGGGGCAATAAAGTTCTATGGTCCGAGTACTCGGCGGTGAACGTCACTAATGTTGAGCAGCGATTGTTTGCGCGTGAGTTTCGGTTTGAAGGCTACGAATTGTTGGGAAGCGGCCGGCCTAAGGTTAGCGTTGTGTTTGAGGGGACAACGACAAATATACATCTCGGTATTCCCCGAAGTAAACACCTGGCACTAAAGCCGGTTGAATCAGGTACTTTTGCAACGTCAGACCACCGGTTTAGTGAGCGATTGCTAGGGTCGGCGGTACGTTATAAGACTACTGATCAAATTTACTTCGACGAATCCACCCCTCGGTTGCAAAGATTGGTATCTGCACGACGGCAAGAGCTCCTTGCTCAAGCAAAGAATTTTCCAAGCTCGCCATCTTCAGCAGCTGATCGAGCAGTAGTTACAATTGTGTTATGTGTGTTGATAGTCCTGCCGATAGCTGTTGTCGGGTGCAAAAAACACAAGGGAAAACGAAGCAAAAGGAAAGGAGTGAGATCATAGATATGGAAAACAGTTATGGTGAATGTTTCTGGAAACGAACGAGGTATATACCGACGGCGGTGGCGGCGATGATCTTGAGTACCGTGGTGGCAAAGGCGG
>CAYUWI010000216.1:0-2840 GCA_964448275.1 uncultured Gammaproteobacteria bacterium
CGTTGCCGCCGCTGTCGTGGGAGCCCGGCTATGCCGGGTGCGGTGCCTGCTGGATCCAGGCACCGCCCCAAACGGCACGCCTGATAAATTGGGCTCCTACATGAAGTCCGGCGCAATCTGAAATTAGGTGCCTGTAGGAGCGGTCACCGACCGAGACCGCCCAAAGGGCTGAGAGGGTTGCGTCGGTAACCGTTCCCACAGAGCCCTTTACCTTAGCACGGCGGATGGCTAGTTTTGGGTAATCGGAACTTTTTTGAAGAGGACGGTTTGTGAAAAAAAATACGGGAGATCGGGTTCTAATGACCGTTGGTGGCGGTGGCCCGCAGTTTGCCTCTCAACGTATTGCGGAGGCGCTCCAGCCCCATTTTGAGTTGCACTATGTTTGCGCTCCTGATGCCCAACATTCCCTAAACGATTCCTTTAGGCAGAACCTTCACCTCGTTCCGGCTTTGACACGACAAAACGAGCCTTCACGGGTCCGAACCGCGGCCTTGATGTTCATCACGGTCTACCGGGCTTTGAAGATCGTGGATCAAGTCCGTCCCCGAGCCATTATCGGTATCCAACAGTCCACAGGCTTTCCGTTGATGCTCGCGGGTACCCTTTACGGGGCCAAACGGGTACAGGTGGAAACCATTACCCGTACCAAGAAGATGAGCCTTACCGCCAGATTGCTCCTGAAGCTCAGATTGGTAGACCGAGTGTATGTCCAATGGCCAAGTATGCTGAACGGTGACCGGCGCGTCGTCTATAAAGGAACCGTATTATGATCTTTGTTACTACCGGGACCACCATGCCTTTCGATGAATTACTGGCCGAGGTCGATCGGCTGGCCCTGGAGGGGGATCTCGGGCATGAGATCATATGTCAGACAGGGGCCTCCGAATATGTTCCAAAAAACTGTGACTCCTTTGCCTTCAGATTGTCGATTGATGATCTCCTTCAGAGTTCGGATGCCGTAATCACCCATGGTGGCTCAACCGTGATCAAACTTCTGAAGTTCGGCCGCCCCTTCGTTGCGGTGGCCAATCCAAGGGGGGCGGATGATCATCAAGGGGAAATGTTAAACGCACTCGGAGAACAGGTTGGGGTGCTGTGGACCCGCGATGTAAAGGACGTAGAGGCCTTGCTTAAGCAAGCCCTGGAAACCCCACCTACGGAGTTTGCCCCTCCCTGTTTTTTGGACGATCTGGTGGCTTATTTAAGGGGATGAGCAGACGCCAGAACGCCAAAAGGTTTGCCGCCGGACGGCTGGAGCTCGTAAGTAAAGGGGAAACGCCTATCCGGTCGGTTCAGGAGCTACGGGTGGTAATCTGGCCTTGAGGGCCTTGCCAGGGTCGGAGAAGCGGTTATCGTGAGCGCAGCGAAGCGATCTCCGAAACGGGCCCTTTTGGTAGATTGCCACGCCTCGACACTAAACCCGGATCGGCAAGGGGACGACTGGCAGGCCAGTGGTTGGGGTTTAGTAGCGGGACTCCCAATGATAAATGGGCCATGTACGCCGCTTCGGGATGCTCCTCTTGGGCAAACCGAATAGTCAGTAAAAAGGAATTGATTATCTTGGAATCCCACTTGTTGAAAACTTTTAGCAGAGAATACGCCCCTGAGCCTCTTGTAGATATACTTGGTGTTTTACCTACGGCCTTGCGTCATAGGCTGCTTAGAAAACACTTGTGGGTATTACGAGAGATCGCTTCTAATCCTGAAACTCTTTATTCCTTGGAAACTTATTTCGAAAACAACACCATTTTCTTTCGTATTCCCAAAACTGCGGGGCAGTCGGTTTCTTTTGCACTTTTTGGGACTAGGGGAGCCGGACACATAAATGTGAAAACCGCCAAGCTTTTGTTTGGAAAGCGAAATTTTGAAAATTTTTTTAAGTTTTGCATTGTAAGAAATCCTTGGGATCGCTTGGTATCCGCATACACGTACTTGAGTGAAGGGGGGAGCAATAAAGTTGAAACGGCTTGGATTAATGAAAACATATCTCGGTTTAGCAACTTTAGGGAATTTGTTAAACAATCTTTGCCTAAAGAGGAGGTTTTGAGGGAGCAGCACTTTCGGCCTCAATACACTTTTGTTACCAATAGAAAAGGGGAAGTTGAGATGGATTTCATAGGTCGGCTAGAGTCCTTGGAGAGGGATTTTGATGAAATCTCGGATAAACTTGGACTGGAGGCCCAACTTCCCCATGTGAATCCGAGCAAGCGTTCTGACTATCGTTCTTACTACGATGACGAAACTGCTGAGCTTGCCGGGCAGTTATATCAAAAGGATATTGAAATGTTCGGATATAGATTCGGGGGGTGATGGAGAAGCTCCTCTTACAATTAACTGCTTGTCTGCTTCGCTCAGGAAGGGCCCCCCCAAGATCCTCCTGGAGCGTTACGCCGCCAAGGACCTGGATGATGCCCTCTAGTTCTACAACACCACGCCTCGCAAATGTCTGGGGTATCGAACCCCCTTGGAGGCCTTCAGCGAACAGCTCGGTTTTGCACTTGCAGATTGAATCCGCCGCCCCGACTGGTATGGCCAAACCGTGCCTCGCCGTCTTTTCCCAACCCTATCCCCCGTTCCGGGCAGGAAGGAGCGGGCCTTTTCAGTCGCGAGCGCATGACGTGAGCGGACACGGACCTGCACGTAATGGTTGTCAGTCACGCACCCTGGTTCCCCTTACAGGGGTTAGTCCGCCGTTTCCGACCCCATTTCCCGCCACAGGTACCCCGCCACGAGCTCCGAGACGGCCTGGATGTCTATTTCCCGCGCTACCCGTCGGGGCCCGGTTTCTTCAAGGGCCTGGCCGGCATGCTGATAGCACTGGTTTGCCGGGCCTTCATGCG
>CAYUWI010000217.1:0-2832 GCA_964448275.1 uncultured Gammaproteobacteria bacterium
TTGAATTGAACCGCTGAACCGGAAAGACCTAGACAGGAAAAAGCATCCCATACCGGTCGCACGGGAATTGCTGCCAAGGTTGGAGGAAGTTGGGAACAAGCAGTAAACTCATGGACCAGGCAGTGGCGTATCGGTAGGAAACGATCTAAAAGCGCCTCTTGCGCTCAAATTGAGGTCGATGATGGCCAACTTGGGCAAGGATCCGGCGAAGCAGCCAGCGGTGGGACTGACCCGGCATCGGTCGAAAACGCCGGGAAATCGGGAAAGCTTGCATGTTCCGTCAAGTCCGACACAAACGGCCCAAGAATCGCAGCACCCGTCCCAAAAGCCCCGTAAATGTTGACCCCCAGCTCGCCCGCCTGAGAAGTACCGGTCCCAGACAACATCCATCCAGCCGCCACCACGACAGCCAGCCCTCGACAATAAGAATGTACCTTCATATTCAGGAATTGTTGTGTCGCTTACACGTTTGTGTTTGGAAACAAACCCAAAATCAACAAATCTCCGAGCGTTGGCAACCAAAAAATGAAAAAATGAGAGGCTTCGAATCCATCACTTCGGCAAATCTTGGAAAATTGAGCCTGCGCTATTCGCAACTCTTTCCAAAGCGGCCGATGAGTGCGGCTACTCGGCCTCCTCGCTTCGATCCCACTGGATTACCAAATCGCCTTCGTCTTCGTCCTCAGCCTTCATTCCGCCATTATCTTTCTCATTTTCGCCGACGCTATACACAGCCACGCGCCCCTCCTCCAATCGATATTGGATGGGCCTAGATTCGTCGGCGGCCAACATATCCTTGGGTACGCTATCGATCCAGTTGGGAGTAAGCGCCTCGAGCGATTTCGGATACCGGCCATTTTTAGCGTGGTATCGGTATATTGACACCGCAACACGTTCAAGGCGTGCGAGCATAGCCGCTTCTCTTTCCCTTGAAACGGCGACGCTCAGAGCAGGAACCAGAATAGTTATAGCCCGTTCGTACGCCACGTCGGTGATCTCCCCACGATGACCGAACAAAAGCCTGCTTCCTCGCCAGAAGGAAGGCGGGAACAGATCGGCTTGGTACCGCATCATCTTCTCGTTCAGATTTATGTGGGGTGAATATAGCGGATTTCGCATCGCCTCGACGATACGATTGTAAAAACGGTTGGCTCGTTTCATCGCCCTGTTACAGTTGACAAGCCGTTCAACAAATGAGCTTTCAATAAACGCATCTACGGGCAAACCAGGTTGCTTGAGCTGGATATCGCCTTGGGGTATTCGTTGAAGTGTGTCAAGGGCCCGAAAACGCTCCCCTACGTTGATGGAGCGTGCTATGTCAAATCGCCCACTGATAGTGGCCAGGCGCTTCTGTAAGTCTCGGGCTTCTTGTCCGCCAACGCCGTTTTTCTCAAGGAGTTCAGCAATGACGACGGATGTATAGGTCGCCATGCCAATTCCGGTCAGTTGTTCAATCAACATGGGCGCGTCTCGAAGGTGCCGTGCAATATGTTTTATCGTCAGGACGTCTTGGATTACGCGGTCTGACTGGCCTGTTGGAAGGTGCTTCAACGCCCGCAGCCGCGATGCCAAGGCCATTGACTTTAGAGTTTCTAAATGGGACAAGTCGACAGCGGTGAGGAGGCCATCTTTGCGGGGAGGCGCTACGTAAGGCCACCAGGATTTCTTCCGCCGAATTGCCTGCCCTACTCGGTCCAGTACCTTTTTTTGAGCTGTCAACCATTCGGCCACCAAAGGGAACTCGGCCTCGGTCCATGTGTCATTCAGCTTTTGAACTTTGTTCCACTCTACCTCCCATCGCGGTCTCTTTGGCGCAGGAATATCGGAAACCTCACGGTGGCCTAAAGAGGTGTTCGATCTCTCACGCGGTTCCGGCTTTACTCTTTCTCCCCAAGCTCCGGGGTTTTTCTCCTGTGCCTGGTTCTCTGCGTAGCTCTTAAATGACTCAAAAACGACACCGTTTGTTGCGGGTTTTTTCACGCCAAGCTTTTGGAAGACTCGATTCCGGACAGCCTGAGATTGCCACTCTTGTGGCGGAATGAACCTAGCGATGCTTGCCAAGGAATTATTCTTCGTCCTAACCCCCTGACTGGCACGCTGATTGATGGCGGCTAAATAGTCGATCTTTCCATCTTTCCGCATTGGGCCTTCCACAAAGGTCGTTTCCGGGCCGACCTTAAGCGGAACCGGGGAGGTTAACCAAGTATAAAACCATGAGCCACTCATTGCTAACAGTAGGAGACCAAACAGCACTGCCAACTTGGAACACAGCCGCTTAACGGCCTCGAATGTCGTTTTCAGACCTTTTCGATAAACAGAATGTATAGCAGGATAAGCCACAACAAGGATGGCTATAAACGCGACCAGCAAGATCTCGGATGGTCCCAGCAATTGGCGGTAGTGGGCTGCGATCCAAGCTGCCCCAACAATCAACAAGACAAAGACTGCGCCCGCCAAGCCTCCGACTGTTAGGATCAATCCAAACACGTCGGGAAGCCGCCCACGTCGCACTTTCTCCTCGGCAGAGTACGCCGAATCAGTCTTTTTAGTCCTGCGGCTGTCTTTTACCTGGACGTTCTCTCCTTCAGACCCATCTGTTCCCTGACCTCGCTTTTTCGGCTGCTTCTTAGACATAGATTAAATAAAGCGTTGTATGGTCCAGCCCGCAAAAACGGTCACGCCTGTTTCGTGAATAGCACGCGATCCAAAATAAGGGCAATTGCACAGCGGGGCACCCGAAGTATCGCCACAATTGAAGACGAGCGCCTCATTCCCACTTTCACGGTTCGATATTAAGGCCTCAGCCTGGCAAGAGCGATCCCGCAATGTCAA
>CAYUWI010000218.1:0-2822 GCA_964448275.1 uncultured Gammaproteobacteria bacterium
AAGAGCTTCGCGTTCGACCCTCGACTTGCTCGCTCAATTCGTCCCGCGTGGTCCGTTTTCAGGCTAACCCCTCGTCCGACGGGAAGTTATGCACGTCCCCTTGCCTCCGGCCGAGCTGAGCTGTGTCGGCCGAATTCGCCCACCGTCTCTTCGCACAAGTTTCGCACAGGGCCGGGTTATGTTGCGTGCGGGCTCATTTTTCGGCAACCTTTTCAGTGAGGTTCAGTAGACACCTTAAAGGACCACGCCAGAAGAGCAGCCGATAGGCAGCAAAGAATGGGGGGAAGCCGGTTTGCAGGTTGGCAGTCCGTGAGGACGTTTAACGCAGTTAAAAACGGCGCGAGATCGGTTGGTATGGAACGAAAAGTGTGTGTTATTTGTGGTGGGGATTGCTCAGGAGAGGCACGTTATCAGGATGAGTCCGGGTGCTACTATGACCAAAAATGCTTTGTGCAGCAATACGGTAAGAGGCTACCGGACGTCAAGGGGACCATTGCCCGCCATCAACGTCGTGAAACTTCATATAATAAAATTTCAAACCTTATCCACCGTTTGTTTATGCTGTTGAGTTTGGTGGGTCTTTTAGAGGCATTGGGAGTTTTTATTCTGTACGGTCTGGCCATGGTAATAGTAATTGCGATGGCGCCTTGGTGGGTGGCTCTTGTTCAGTCGCTCGTGTTTGTCGGATTTATAACATTGTTTCTATGGGACGAGCTAGGATGACCTTACCCGCTTGAACCTCAAGGCCTGAACCCTTCCTGGACCAAGCAGGGGCTTTTCACACTCCTCTCCTTCTCCGGCCGTCCTTCTCTTTTTGGGGCGATATTCCCCAATCGGGTTCTTCGCACAGGGCCCCGTTATGTTGTGCGCACCAAGGGAGCACCCCTTTTGGGCCCGGCTCTGTCAGCCAGTAGCGCGGCGCAACCCCCCTCATACTTTCGTTCGGTCTGGTTCTCCGCATTCGGTTATTGACTCAGGAAAAGGCGATTGCTTCGCTCGGGGCTATACGAAATTCAAGCGATGGATTTGCGAAAACGGTAGCCTAAGTCGGCTTTGAGGAGTGGCGTATTGGTCGGATGACCGGATCGATTGAGGAGGTGGAGACCATCTCCCGATTGGCGTCACGCGCCATCGCAGAGGACCCGCCACTCGCACGAGCAGCAAGAACCAACAACTCATCCCCAATTCCTATGAGCCGCAAGCAATTTCACCTGAACCGTTTAAGAACAATTCTATGTATAGCTGCAGCCACGTTGCCTGTCTTGGGTGGTCATCCGCTTCAGGCAGGCGGGCTGTCTCAACCAGACCAGTTGCCGGAGTTTGCGATACAACAATTTGGACTGGGTCGTTTGACGGACGTGACCATTTCGCCCGATGGCGAGCGAATTTTAACCGGAAGTGGGGACGGGAGAGCTCGATTATGGGCAGTGTCGGACGGAGAGCTGTTGCAAACCTTCAGCGGACATACTGATAGGGTGGATTCGGTGGCCTTCTCGCCTGATGGCAGCCGGGTGTTGACCGGGAGTGACGATGCAACCGCCAAGTTGTGGGAGGTCGAGAGCGGGGAGGTGATCCAAACCTTCAGCGGGCATACGGATGCAGTGACTTCGGTGGCCTTGTCGCCGGATGGCAGCCGGGTGTTGACCGGTAGCCTAGATGAAACCGCCAAGTTGTGGGAGGTCGAAAGTGGGCAGGAGATCCGTACCTTCAGTGGGCATACGGATTGGGTGAATTCGGTGGCCTTCTCGCCTGATGGCAGCCGGGTGTTGACCGGGAGCGGGGATAATACCGCCAAGTTGTGGGAGGTCGAGAGCGGCGAGGAGATTCGCAGCTTCAGCGGGGATACGACTCCGGTGAGCTCGGTGGCCTTCTCGCGGGTGACTTCGGTGGCCTTCTCGCCCGATGGCAGCCGGGTGTTGACCGGGGGCGGGACGGGGACGGTGTTCGGCGGGAGAGAGCTTCCAACCGCCAAGTTGTGGGAGGTCGAGAGCGGGATGGAGATCGCCACCTTCAGCGGGCATACGAGTCCGGTGTTATCGGTAGCCTTCTCGCCTGATGGCAGCCGCGTGTTGACCGGGAGCAGGGATAATACCGCCAAGTTGTGGGAGGTCGAGAGCGGCGAGGAGATCGTAACCTTCAGCGGACATACTGATAGGGTGGATTCGGTGGCGTTCTCCCCCGATGGCAGTCGGGTGTTGACCGGGAGCGGGGATCATACCGCCAAGTTGTGGGAGGTCGAGAGCGGGCAGGTGATCCGCACCTTCAGCGGGCATAAGTATTCGGTGAATTCGGTGGCCTTCTCGCCTGATGGCAGCCGGGTGTTGACCGGGGGCGGGGATCATACCGTCAAGTTGTGGGAGGTCGAGAGCGCAGAGGAGATCCGCACCTTCAGCGGGCATACGAGTGGGGTGACTTCGGTGGCCTTCTCGCCCAATGGCAGCCGGGTGTTGACCGGGAGCCTAGATGAAACCGCCAAGTTGTGGGAGGTCGAGAGCGGACAGCTGTTGCAAATCTTCAGCGGGCATACGGATGCAGTCAATTCGGTGGCCTTCTCGCCGGATGGCAGTCGGGTGTTGACCGGGAGCTCGACCGCATTGTTATCCGAGACAACCATTCCTCCTGAAGACCGACCCACCAAGCTCGGCTCCATCGATTATTCAAGCCAGGAAGGCATCTCCCTCAACCTGGAAGGGGCAGCCGGAGCTCGCTACGAGATCCAGTCCTCCACCGACCTCGTTACCTGGCAGAAGGCCTCTACCGTGACGTTGGATCAAAACGGCGAGGGCAGTTTCTCCCAGGCGGAGGTTCCCAATGACACGAAA
>CAYUWI010000219.1:0-1971 GCA_964448275.1 uncultured Gammaproteobacteria bacterium
TCCGTTCTCGGGCGAAGCCACACTTTGCAAGGTCAAGGTGTCACCGTCGGGGTCGGAATCATTGGCGAGGACGTCGATTGTGACCGGCTCGCCCATAGTGGTCGTTTGCGTATCATCAACCGCTTGGGGATCTTCGTTCGGGGGAGGCGGATTGCCCGAGTCCGAGTCGCTAATCTCGATGCTTGTTTGAGAGGTGGCTATGGTCCCGTTCACCGGGTTGCTGAGTTGGAGGGCCAAGCGCTCGGTCTCTTCGGCCACCTGGTCGTCGACAAGCTCAATGCTGACCGTTTGGGAGGTGTCGAATAGAGCAAACCGCACAGTTTGGTTATCGATTGGTCGAAAATCGGACCCAGCTCCCGCGGATTGGGCGACCGTTGCGACATCCACTGCCGCCACCTGCTCACTGGGGGAATCAAGGTTTAGGTCAACGGTTGCTACGCCCCGATCTTCCCGAACTGTGCCCACCGTTTCCGCCGAGATCGCTGGCGTAATGCGGGGTTCGGCGTCATTGTCCATGATGGTCAATGTGGCGGATTCACGCGCTAAATCGGCCCCCTGGATATTGCTAAGACCAACATTAATGGTCTCCCGACCCTCGAAGTTCCCATCCTCCGTAATCCCCACCGTGACCTCGGCCTGGGTCTGGCCGGGTTCGAAGGTGATCGTGTCGTCGAGATCGGCAATGTCGAAAACATCGTTGCCCGTCCCATCCGAGGTCGCCACATTGACCGAGACGGGGGTCTCGCTGGGCGCGCTCAAGGTGAGCGGCACTCGGGCGGTGCCGTCGGCCTCGCTGACGACTACATCTGAGGGGCGAATAAAAGGCATTTGACTCTCCTATCGAAATTCACGATCAAATATCCTGCTGAAAAAGTATTCCCTTAAAACGCGAGCGCTTCTCGATTTTTTGTGGGCAAATTCGATCTTGCCCGGGCAACCGCCTAGACTGTTATGGACGTGGAGTTGGCTTCAATCGGAGGGCGAGGTCCGTGTTTGTGTGCCCCGGGATCAAGGACCCCAGGAGTGCTGGATGGGTCCAGAGAGGACTCCCACTTAACGGCCCTATTCGAGCCCCTTGTCACTGATTGGCTTGGTGAAGCTCGTCAGGAGGACATTTTGGCCGACTTTATCCAGATACCAAGTCCTTCCCAGAAGCTCTATCTTCTACTCTGCAGAATCTGGTAAATTACCTCAGTTACCTAACAGCATTATTTGTGCCATCCAGAATAGCCCATAACGGTAGTGTAGTGTTTGCGCCCAGAGACCCAAAAGATCAGGGTGTTGTCTGGGAGCACCGCAACAGCGAGGTGTGGATTGTGCGCTTTCGTGTTAAGTTATCTGACACGGGAAGGGCATAGTTTCTGATGCAAGATCAGGCATTGGGAGGGCAACGCCGGGAAAAGGACGTTCCGAGCGCCGAGGTCGAAAATCGCCGGGCGTTTGGATAACATACATCCGGGCGAGGTGCTGCTCGAGGAGTTTTTGCTTCCTCTAGGGCTGAGCCAAAGCCAAGACGGATGCCTTCATTGGGCCCCACTGAATTCCAGAAGGATCATTCCCGCGTGTTTTCCTTGTTCGCGGTGTCGCGCCGTACGCCGAGTTCAAGGATTTCTTGGATATAGCGCTGGTACGGGAAGATGCGGAGGATCTCCGGGCCTTCGACGAGGCTATGGCCGATGTAGAGCGCGGTGAGGATGAAGTGGTTCTCGAAGAGGTGGTACGCCGGCTTCTTGGGGGTAAAGAGCACCCAGTACGGGTCTGGCGGGAGTACCGGGGACTAACTCAGGAGGATTTGACGCAGGCCACCGGGGTGGGAAGTCCTACATTTCCCAACTCGAGCCTGGGAAGAAAACCGGCTCACTGCGTTTATGCGCACCCTGTTCGGGGCTCTGGAAGTGGATATGGAGGATCTGATTCCGCCGGGGTTATTCCTTCAGTCGGTCGGCGAGGAAGGTGGATACGGTTTGAATA
>CAYUWI010000219.1:1981-2821 GCA_964448275.1 uncultured Gammaproteobacteria bacterium
GCTGGAACGGTGCTCGGGCAGATTGGCCTGTCCGGAAAGACGGATTTCCCGCAGCTCGACTACCTGGGCGGGATCCGCATGGCGAAGCGGGTGTTTGTGGGGAATGCGGCGTAGGGGATGTTTGCTGTTGCCCCTTGGGCCAGTATGCAGGGGGGTTATTCCTTCAGTCGGTCGGCGAGGAAGGTGGATACGGTTTGAATAAGGATGCCATTGCTGCGCTCTGGCACATCCATGAAGCGGCCGAAATCTTTGACGTCGCCGGTCAGCAGGTGTGTGGCGCCAGCCCATAAGGCCGATTCCAGGATGGGCCGATCCTTGGTAGGCAGGGGCAGGGGGCAGCTTTGTCCGTCGCCGTTCGGGATTCGGTCGAGCGCTTTCAGGAGCCTGGCCAGTTCTGGAAGACAGGTGGGGAATTTCCTCGCCAGGTTGCGCCGCGCCTCTTCTTCTGCCAGAGGGGAAGTGCAAACCTTCCAATGCCCTTCGGTGGCGAGAATGAGGACCAGGGCGGCCTTGCCTTCGGGGCGGTGCGCTGCCGTGAACAGGACATTGGCGTCCAGGAACAGCAATCTCACTGACCGGCACCGCCCAGCTTGGCGTACAGGGCTTGGCGCTCTTCCTCACTGAGCTTGTCCTCCGCGTCCCACCGGTTAATCTGGTCGTCGCTGTAGACCTCGATCTCGACGACCGCCGCCGGTCGCACCATCACACCCCCTTCTTGCTCCTCCAGGATCACCACGCTCCCTGGACGGATTCCGAGTCGTTCGCGTACCTCGGCGGGTAAGGTGATCTGCCCACGGCTGGAGACGACGACATTCTCTTTCATTCGGAAACTCCGATAAT
>CAYUWI010000220.1:0-2814 GCA_964448275.1 uncultured Gammaproteobacteria bacterium
CCCCCTTGCAGCGCTTTTTGGCCGCTGCAAGGGGGAACAGGGCCGAAAGAAGCCCGTTTTTCACTACCCTGCTAGGCCCACGAACCAGCGGAACAGCAGGTTGTACTGGAGCTGCTCCATCAGCATCCGCTCGCTGCGACGCCGTACAGGATTTGCCGAAGGGAGGCGCGGATCCGGTATTCCGGCGGGATGGACGACCGGCCTTCCCCGGCGTACAAGGCATCCAGCCGCTCGAAAAGCCGATCCAGTGCCTCGTCGACCATCCGACGGATCGGCCGGAGGGGATGATCACTGGGAATCCGGTCTTCCAGGGAAACGTAGCTGAACAGATTGACCTGGGGATTCTCGGTGCCCCGCACGCCGGACCTCCTTCAGGTTCGTGGGTTTGGTACCCGTAGGGTGCCAAAATCGGAGTTTTTCATCAGCCTCTTAAAACCGGCGCCCTCAGACCTGATATCGTGATGGGTTATATTGTTTAATAAGGTAAACCAAGCCCATGATCGCTAAACCTAAAAGAACTAGACAGATCGACCTGGGTTCAGGTATGGTCTTAGTTGACAACACATCCAAAGTATAAGGCTCCCCGCGAGATGGAACGTCTAGTGCGGTCACCTGAAATTGCCAGAGGCCAGGATTTGCATTATTTAAGCTCAAATCAATGAGGCCATCTGTGTCCCGAATAGAACGATAGAGTTGATTGTCCGGATTAAAAACTTCCAGCATCAGTTCGCTGCCAAACCAGCCCAACTCAACTGAATACGTTTTATTATCCTGAACGAAAATTGAGTGCCGAACTGTTTCATTCAAATCAATGTGTCCACTCTTGCTCAAAGACTCTGGCTTATCGACGTCAGAATAAACAAGTTGCCCCTCCAAGGGATCAAATTCGCTGGACAACAGGTTCCCAGATCCATCAGTTTCAATCGAGTAGGTTGAGAAAGAAGGTTGGTTTTCTGGTCTTAATTTCATTCCAAGCCCCAAATCCTCGTCAAGGCCTACCATTTCCAACTTTCTCGCAAGATTTCCAAGTCTTTGGGTTTCCTTATTGATGGTTTCTGGATCCCCACGAAAAACACCAAAGTGAATGTGCTCACCTGTGGCAGCTCCAGTTTCCCCTTCTATTCCTAATGGATCACCCTGTTCGACTTCTTGTCCCGATGAAACCAGTGTCGAGGACATATGAGCATAAACTGTGAGAAGATCTTCTTTTTTATCTTCGACTACTACCCAACGGCCAAATCCAGCGTCTCGTAGTTCTTGGGTTCAGGATCCTTATCTTCAAACACATACGCCGTTCCGTCATGAACGGAAGAGACGTATGAACCCTTGTCTCGCTGGGAAAAATCAAGATCCAAAGGCAACAAGCCTTGCGAGCAATTTGGTGCATGACTTGTTTCTCGCGTGCATTGTGAAACTTCTTCACCTGTCGGAACTTGCGTGATCGTATGTGGCTCGTCGGAATAGAATGGAGAACTGAATGTGCGCCCTCCACTTTTTGAAGCAATAAAATTATCGATTGTGTAAGTATTTCCGGAGTCGCTGAATTCTACATGATCTATGTTTTGTGATTTGACAGTTATCTTTTGGTTAGGAGGTACATCTGTATCGGAACCGATATAATTCGCCTTTCCAGTGGAGGCCTGTGCTAAAAGTTTGTTCGAATGATCAAAAGCCCTAAGAGTAACAGCCGTATTTCCAGTGATCCGAGCAGATACAGAATCCCAACTCTCGTCTACGCTATCAACTCTAATGGTACCGTTTCCCAACTCGGGATCGTCGAATATCAGTTTGTCGCCGGAATATGGCCTATATGAGGGCACATTAAGGCTGCCCCCGCTAGCCGAAAGAACGCTTGTGGTCCCGTTAAAATCTGCGCCCAGTGTATTATACTGGTCATCAACAATTGTCCGATCATTTAGATCATCAAAATCAATGTTTATTAGGCCAGCATTAGCGAATTCGGCAATAAAAAAACACTGATTAGTGGTGCAACAAAAAAAACTTTACATTTGCGAGATTTCATGTGGGCGCTCCCTTAAAATGGAAAAGGTTGCCTAATTATCCAAACTTTGCAGACAGAACCGAGGAGCTAGTAGGCTGAGCCGATAACATATTGAAAGCGCTTAGAGATTCAGCCATAGTCACTAACTCGATTCAGTTTCAGAAGGGGATGAGCTTGACGATTCTCCGTCAGCATTACGGGACTGAAGAACAGTGCCGTGAGACCCCCTTTCGATTGTGCTGGCCGGAGGGCTTCGCCTGCCCCGATGAGGTTACAGCGGATTCTGCGTAATCGCCTGCCATGAGCGGTATCAGTGCCACCGGTGCCCCCCATCAAACTTCGTTGACTGCGGAAACGGTATTTTCCGCACACAGACGCCCTTTCGGGCCTGGTTCCTGGGAGGCTATCTCTCACCCAGCGAAGCAGGGAATCTCAGTGCTGTAGCTCAGCCGCGAACTGGGCGTCAACTTCGTATAGTCCTGTTTCATAAGCCCAAACCCTACCAGGGTTAGGGCTGTTACGATTCCAGGTTGAGTCTACCGATTAAGATCGGACGGCCTTCACCCCTTCTAAGGCTTTGTCCCCAGGTCATTTGCAAAATCCGGCTGTCGCTCTCGTTTGGTCTCGCCGAAGAGGGCCCGGAGTGACGCTCGCTTCGTGAATGGTGGGAGCATGAACCGTGCCATCCGGCCGAGATTCAGCTAGGGTGGGGCTTCAAAAGGCAGGGGGCGAAAACCGCGGACGGATGGTGTTAACTGAGCTGACATCAAGCGAGAGGGGGATGACCCAGGCTATTCCAACGCTCACTCCAG
>CAYUWI010000221.1:0-2808 GCA_964448275.1 uncultured Gammaproteobacteria bacterium
GCGACCTGAAGCAAACCTTTACGTCGTTCATCCGGCGACGAAAGCAGATCGACGATCCCCTTCCCGGATTCGCCTACCTCGACCTCGCCCGGGACTGGCTGGAATGGTCCGGGGAGTGGCGGAAACGGCTTGCGGAGGTAAAGAGAAACAACCGTAAGCGTCCCCGGTTCAACAACCGAACCATCTCGTTCTTCTTTGCGGAGGACCGAACGGCGTACTTTCTGAAATACGACCTCCAGAAAATCCAGGAACTGTACGACCTGGCGAAGCGGGAACTGTGGAGTTCGTCCAGATCCCCTGCATCGGCCCGGCGTTTCCGGGAGAAGTACAGGAACCTGCGGAGCAGCGTATCGAACACGATGATCTTTCTGAACCTCGTCGTGCCGATGGAAGAACAGGCACGGGACGCGTTCCGGCAGGACCTGAATCGAATCCGGAACCGGTTCCGGGAAATTCGGTCGCTGCTGACCGGAGAATCCGGCTCAACGGAGAAAAATGCGGACTGGCGGGGACGGGTCCAGAGCAAAATTAATGCCGTCCTCACCGTGCTCCTGAAGCAGGACCCCGACCTTCCGGACCTTATTTACCGGCGATTCCTGGAGCTCACGCGACAGCTGAACAGGTTCTCGACCGGTCTCTCCGGACGAAAACGTCCGGAGGCGGAGAAACGGTTTCGATCCATCATGAAGGAGTTTCGCACCCTCCGCAAAACGTCCGAATCCATGCTGAAGGCGATGGAGTAGTACAGTGGATCAATCCCCGGCAAACAATCCGAACCGGGGCGTCGAACCTCCATTCACCGGACGATCATCACGGCCGTCATGCACACCCTCCGGCATAACCTGCGGAAAAATCCGCACGTTCTGACCGAAAATACGGCCCGCTGAGCGTACGCCACCTTTTCGTACAGGGTCTTTTTAACGGTGTCGCTCCCTGACGGTCGCGGCTCCCCTCCTTGAAGCCTTTTCCTGCAGGCGGGGAGCCGCGACCGTAAGGGAGCGACGGCGTTGTTCTCCTGCGAACACGCGACGCAGGGATCCGCTGGGCTCCTTGGACTGTTACAAACACAAGGAATCCGACGGGAACCGGTTGATGAACGTGTGGGCCCAACAGGACAGGAAGTGAAGAAACGAACGGATGGACCGTCTTCCCGGGTCGCGCTACCCGGCAGCCCCCACCACAGCGAACAACCGCAAGGAGCCGCACTGAATGCGCGCCCCTTTCCGGATGGGGGTCAGATAAAATGATCCCGTGCCCCGGGCGGTTCGTCCGCACGGAGCACGGGAGGTTAGATTGGCCGAAATGTTCAGCACGTCTCGCCCGGCTGACGTTCCGGGCGCCGGGGGTTAGAGGTTGGTCTGAACGTCGGTCTTCTCCTTCAGCTTATTGATCAACTTGCGAAACTGCTCGTTCCGCTTCTGTTGCTGAAGCTGCGACCGGATTTTCCCCTTGACGTTCTCGTACTTCTTGCCCTTGTAGCGCTTCTTCTTGTTCTTCTCAAAGAAGGCCTTGACCTCCTTTTCCGCCACGTCCTGTTCTTCATCCACGTGTTTCTCGACGAATTTCTGGATGCGGAGGACGCTCTTCAGGTTCTTCCTGGGATCGGAGGAGCGACCCTGTTGCTTGAGCGCTTGCTTGAGCCGTTTCTCCGAGCCGGCTTTCTTCTTGTATTCGTTCCACTTCTTCTCCACCTCTTCGTCGGAGACGCTGATCTCCGATTTCTCCGCGTGGTGCTCGAGAAGAAGCTGACGGACTTTCCGGCGTTTCAGACGGTTCCTCACCATCTTTTCCATGCGCTTCCCTTTGCCGGAGCCCTTCGGCATACGTTTCTTGAACTTCTGAATGGTCTGCTCGACTTCCTTCTGAAACGCTTCCTGACTGATCGTCTTCGACCCGACCTTGATCGCCGGCTTCTCCGCTTTCGCATCTCCCGAATCCTGCTGGGCGTGGAGCGTGCCTTCGGCCAGGGCCGAAAGAAGAGCGGCCGCGCCAAATAACGCCATCAGCGAAAAACGCGAACATACAGAACCAGAACTGATATCTGTCAGACTGAACATGGTTGGACGTCTCCAGAAAAACTGAATGAAATTGGTGTCGAAGGTTTGAAACCCCGCGCCCTTCACGACGGCACGATCCTCATCCGACAGGCGGAAAGGAATCCATACCTCTGAAGAGCAACTGTGTCGTGTGACCTTCCCCCCGGGTAAGATTCTCTATTGTAAATCAGGTTGAACACAGTTTAAAACGGTTCGATAAATATGGCCGGAGCAGCGTTCTCAACAGAAAAAAGACTCCGGCAGGCTCGCCCCGCCGGTGAATGAAGTTCAGCGGGCTACAGACGAACGGCCGATGACCGTGGAGTACGTGTTCGTCCTCCCGTACGGAACGAAGTGGAATACGCGTTCGGTACCGCCTGACAGGAAGGAAGACCCCGGCGGGCCCGCCCCGTTGGGCTTTTCCGGAACGGATCACCATCAGGAGGCGCGGTCAACGAGTCGCTCCCTCACGGTTGTGTTTTTTTACGGCGTCGCTCCCACGGCGTCGCTCCCTTACGGTCGCGGCTCTCCTCCTGCAGGCGATGGGTTCAGAACAGAAAGCCGCGACCGCGAGGGAACGGGGGATTGTGAACCCTTATATCGCGGCGCGGTCCTGTGGTATAATATCCGGGAACGCAGGAAATGGCGTCCCGCCTCAGGACGACCGCCCTCGATCCATCCGGACCCGATTGCGAAGGGGTTTTGACGAACCGATGAACACCCGAAAACTTCTCGTGGCCTGCTTCGCCGCGGCGGCCCTCTGTTGCGCCCT
>CAYUWI010000222.1:0-2781 GCA_964448275.1 uncultured Gammaproteobacteria bacterium
TCTCAGGCTAAACCACTCCCGAAAATGGCGCAAGTCCAAAACTGTCGCTGTCGTGTTATGCCCGATCGGCGAAACCTTTCCCCATCGGGACTATTGATGGTAGTGTAAGCCGCCCTCATTAACATCAACAGTTCTTGTTGTTCAAGTGTTAACATCAAAAAGTCTCCCTTCCTTCGGTGATGTCGAGCAGCTCTTGAAAGACATACAGGGCCGGCCGCCTACCGGAAGCGGGTCGGACTTCATCGAGAAGCTCGCCTCGAACCGACCGCAGAATATTGCGCGCCGTCTGGTCCGGAATCTCCGTCTGTTTCCAGAACCGATCACCCGGAAAAATCGGGAACCGAAAGATAAAATCCAGCGCCTGAATCGCGTATTGCGATCGGGTCTTTTCCGCTATCCAGTGCTTTCGAGCCTCGTAAAGCTGCAGAACGGCCCGGGCGTTTCGCGTGTTTTCTCTGGCTTGTGCGTTCATGGCGCGGAGGAAAAACGCACACCGGCCGGTCCAATCCCCGTCGCGAGAAACGGCGAGCCGCCGCTCGTAATACTCATCCCTGTGCGCCATCGGGTCCTCGGTGTGGCTAACTCAGATTCTCCAATGCGGTCAGCCACCGATTGAACCGTGGGCATCGCTCTCTAATGGTTGCCAATCCGGTCGCCAAAACCGCCAATGTACCCCCGGTGACCTTGTCATACCGAATCCCCCTCGGTTTCAATACGCGCTGAATTCGTTTTGAGGGATGAGTCTCCATGCCGTCATTGATCTCTTCAGGGTTCGAAAACCGTCCAATATCTTTCTTTAACTTTTTCACCTCCTCCTCTTGGTGTGGATAAGGCGTTAACAGGCTTTCCGGATTTGCGAGCACGAGCGCCTCGAACTCGTGAACCAACAGGTGAGGAAGAAAGCGATAGTCATTCAGTTCCTCCTTCAGGCTCGTCTCGATTACTTCTGCCTTTTCGTGACCGGAGGGACAGTTCCCGGCCTCATGTTTTCCGGGAAAATCTCCAGGCAGACCGTAGAGGTCGATGAGCGTTGTGAACACGAATCGTTTCCCGCGATGTTGTCTCATAATATGCTCCAAATCCCGCCGAAATGGAGAATACCGAACCGTTCCGCCTCGGTGAATCGCTTCTCCCTTGTGCCTTATAGCCGTCTTAATGGGACCCCGGTAATAAATCGAGCGAGTTTGCAAGTGAGGACCGAGGATCTCCTTTACAAAGGCCTCCTCAGTTTCTCCCTCGACAAAAAAGAAAACCTCTTTACTCACGGCCTGCCTCCGATGAGGTTCTTCCGCCAGACTTCACCGAGCGAATAGTCCTTAAGCCATTCCTGCAGCTCACTCTCTGCAAGTCTTCGAAAAACGCTCTCCCCTTCTTTCTGTTCAGCGACTATGATGTCCTCCGGCTCAAATTCATCCACAAATGATGCCGATTGCGTCGCCACAAGAATTTGCAGACTCGCCGATGCAGAGCGCACAAGCCCGGCGAGAAGCGCCTCCGCCGTGGGATGAAGCCCCAGCTCCGGCTCGTCGATAATGATCATTTCAGGAAGATCTTCGGGCGGCTGCAGCAGAAGTGTCGTCAAGGCCATCATCCGCAGGCTCCCGTCCGATACCTGATGAGGACCAAACCTATACTCCGGATCCTTGCCTCGCCAAGAGAGCAAGATCGAATCTCCCTCCGGCTCCAAAACAAACTCCTGAAACCCGGGGATGACTCGCCTAAGGTAAAGCACGATACGCCTGTAATACTCGGGTTTTTGGTCCATCAGTCGATACAGCACTGCCGATAGATTGCCTCCGTCGGAGCGCAGATAGCGGCTGTCATGAAGCAAGCTTGCCTTTCGTATATGAGAAGACAAAGAAGTATCATGAAACTGATAAACACGTTTTCGTTCGAGCTGTGTCTTAATGACTCGGACCGTGTTGTGAAGCGCGTCGCCCTTGCGTGATGCCGCCATAGCGGGCAATGCGCTTTCCTTTCCGCCCGGATCGAGATGTTTCTCCAACGGCTTGGCGGACCCCTTTCTCCAGAAATAGACTTCTTCTCTGGTAAAGATAAGCGTGTCGGGCACGGCATGAGCGAGCGAAAAACGATATCGATCGAGTCCTTTCTGTGCTTGAATCTCAACCTCGCCATGCATCATCGGCGTTGTCTTGGAGCCAAAATGTAAAAAGGAATCCCCGAATCCTCGCTGTTGGATGTACACTTGAAGTCCCTCCGACACAGCATAGTTAAGCATTTGGAAGAAGCCTATCAAGTTTGACTTGCCGGAACTGTTGGGTCCGATCAAAACGTTCACCGGCCCGAATTCGAGACTCTCCAGGCTTTTAATGGACTTGAATCCTTTCAAAGAGACCCGTTTTAAAGTGTTCATCGTGTCCTCACATTTCGCCGCTTCCCGTTCGGCTTTCGAACGAGGAACTTCCAAGCCTATTCCCGAGTGCTTTTTGACTTGCGAGTAATTTTTTGCGTCATGCCACCCAACTATTTATTCGCCTCCGATCGCTCAGCTTCGTCACCACTCGGATCGAATCTTTTTTTCCTCTCCCCTCTCCCTATTAGCCCCAATGCGATGTGGTTCCGGGTATGTCGTTTCCAACGAATCCGCTTCCGGAAGGGCGTCGTTCCAGGCCTGCTTGAAGGCCCGGTGAAGCGCATCCAATCGATGCCCCCGCGACGTGTAATACTCGATGATTTTGCCGGCCTCCTGCGGCAGCTCGACGATCTCGGATGCAAGCTCTTCCGCCGTGCGAATCAGATTGACCGCTCGCTCGGCCAACG
>CAYUWI010000223.1:0-2552 GCA_964448275.1 uncultured Gammaproteobacteria bacterium
GGTCAAAGGGGGCGAGGGGAACGTCTCGTGGAGGGGGCTGGTCACGTAGCAATCGGTGTCGAGGCAAACGAAGCGGTCGGTTTCGTATTCGCGTTCAAAGGCGGCGTGCTGGGTAACGTCGAGCTTGCGCGCCCAAGAGGTCAAGGGGCGGGCTGAGAGCTTGTCGCAGCACATGGGATCAGTCCCCAAGGTTCACACTCTACATTCCGCCGCTTGGAGCGTCGCTCAACACCTTCCTCGTCGATGGAACAGCTTTGATGGTGAGGCCAAGAGAAGTGCTGCTTTACCGAGATCAAATCCGAGCGCAGATTGTTTTTGGCGAAGATTTCCGAAAGACGAGAGTTAGACGAGAGCCACGACATGAGCACCGAACCTGAAGCCCGACGCCCACTTCCAAGCGAATCAGAGGCTTGTGAGGCCCGATCCCCTTACAAGGCGCATTTCTGGCAGGCTCTGACTCCCCGCGAGCGTCTTCGGCGCAGTTGGGCAATGCGCCGGCGTCTTCCCAATCCACGAGCGGTACATGATCGCAAACTTTTTCCAAAGCCTTAGCGATCACGGGGTTCAATATCTCCTGATGAGCGGCCAAGCCACCGTTCTTTACGGGGCAGCAACCTTCTCTGAAGACATTGATCTGTGGATCAATCCCACCAACGAAAACCGCCTTCGCGTGCTCAAGGCGCTCCGAGCTTGTGGTGCTCGCTATTACAAGCTGACTCCCCCATTCGAGCTGGCGTATATGCGCCGCGGGCATGGTTTCCATTTGACGTTGCCACAGGGACCTGACCCGGAGGCTTTCGTTGACCTCATGGGTAAGCCGCCCCGCCTCGGTTCGTTTGAATCGGCTTTGCCCTCCGCTCAATGGATGGACACGGATTGGGGATGGATTCTAACGATGGGCCTCAAGGATTTAGTCGAAGTCAAGAAGACTCAGCGGTTGGAAGACTATCCCGTTATCAGCCGTCTGGCTCTTCACTGGTGCGAACAGTCCGTCGATTCAGGCACTTTGACCTCGGACTATCAGTGGGTAGTGGGGAACATATTCACCTTGCAAGAGCTTCAACTCTTGTTTGAGCACTACCCGGATGCGGTTGATACTTTGCCGATAGGGTCTCCTCCTGAGCTGTCGGAGTTTGCGTGCCGAGCCCGTGCGGAGGAGGAAGTTTCCGAAGAAGTCGTCAGCGAAGTTACCCGATGGATGCAAGATCGAATTCAACGCTTCCAGCAAGCCGACCGCTTCTATTGGCGCCAGATCATTGCCGAGCTCCGCCAGCTTCGGACGGCTGGAAAGCTGATGCCTGAAGGCGCCGCGATATAGTATGGTCAGCCTGGGTATTCAGCGTGCTTCTGTCCAAATCGTGTCCTGCCTTGTTGTGGCAGGATTCCCCGGAGCCCGCGATTCCCGCCGCGGTTCACTCCCGCATTTACAACAAATGGAAGCTTCTTACCCCCCTGGACGCATCGCGATCGCTACCCTATCGTTACTCTTGTGAGCTCCCAAAGCCCCATCTCGGAATCGTGTCCTGGGAACGGCGACGACGGCCTCGATGCCGAGAATTACGCGATCAACCGTTTCGCCTCACCCGCTGCCAAGGTTCGACTTTTCCGTTCTTTGTTCCGTGGTCGAGAGGACGTTTATCCGCAGCGCTTCGAGAGTCGTAAGACAGGTAAGTCCGGCTACCAACCTGCTTGTGCCAACGAGTGGGTCGAAGGCGTTTGCCACAAGCCCCGCATCAAATGCAGTGATTGTCTTAATCAACGATTCTTCCCCGTGACCGACACAGTGGTGCAGTGGCATCTTTCAGGCCAAAACAATCGAGGGTAGCCCTTTGTCATGGGGGTCTATCCGATGCTTCGAGATGAAAGCTGCTATTTCCTCGCCGCCGATTTCGACGGGGCAAACTGGCTGCAAGACGCAAACGCCTTCTTAACAGTATGCAATCGCTTGGAAATCGCTGCCTCCCTGGAACGCTCCCGATCGGGCGAAGGCGGTCACGTCTGGTTGTTCTTCGAAGAAGCGATCCCTGCCAAGCTGGCGCGCGAATTGGGCGCCCATATTCTGACGGAAACGATGGAGCAACGCCCAGGAATCGGGCTCCGTTCCTATGATCGCTTCTTTCCGAATCAGGACACACTCCCAAAAGGCGGATTCGGCAACCTGATCGCGCTACCGTTGCAGAAAAAGGCACGTCAACATGGGAACAGCCTCTTCATCGACAAAGAAGGAGTCCCCTATGCTGACCAGTGGGCCTATTTGGCAGGGATCCAAAGAATCTCACGGCGGCATATCGACCAGCTTGTCAAGGACGCGAAAGATCGAGATCGGATTGTCGGTGTCCGCCTTGCCTCGACCGAGGCCGACGGAGCCGCACCCTGGACCCGGCCGCCCTCGCGTCAGCAAAAAGACCCGCCCCTCTCCGAGCCGTTGCCCGAACGCTTGGACATCGTCCTTGGAGATCGGGTTTACTTCCGAAAGGATGCCCTCCCCTCAGCCCTTCGCAATCGTCTCCACCGGTTGGCCGCCTTTCAGAACCCCGAATTCTATCGCGCCC
>CAYUWI010000223.1:2562-2768 GCA_964448275.1 uncultured Gammaproteobacteria bacterium
ACTTGGCGCTGCCGCGAGGCTGCTTGGAGGACGTTCGGAAGCTTCTCAGGGCCCACAAGATCAAGCCGATCCTGCACGATGAGCGATATGAGGGGACGGCCTTAACCGTCTCGTTCTCCGGAGAGCTTCGTCCTGAACAGGCAGCCGCGGCTGAAGCGTTGTCGGCACACGACACCGGGGTGTTGGCTGCCACAACGGCCTTTGGC
>CAYUWI010000224.1:0-2765 GCA_964448275.1 uncultured Gammaproteobacteria bacterium
CACGAACCCGATCCGGAAAGTGCGGCATGGGACTGGCTCCGATTCAACGCAGCGGTCTTGACCCGAACCCGCTACTGTACCGCCGAGGGGGAATTCCAATGGGGCGGACAACCCCCAAGCGATCCCCACTTCCAACCCTGGTACACCTTCCCGGGGCGCGCTACTCAAGGCCAAGGGATCGTCTACGGCCACTGGGCAGCCAACGGGCTGATCGAGACCGAGACCACCTTGGGACTCGATTCCGGGTGTGTCTGGGGCGGGAAACTGACTGCTGCGCGCCTCCAACCTGGTGGCAAGCGCGGGCCGTTATGGCAGTGGGAATGCCAGGGCCACCTTACCCCGCCCTGACTTCCTCGTCGCGCCCTTGGCGTCAACGGGTAAGATGAGTGGGAAGCAATCACCAAAGGGGAAGACCCGACCTATGAGCCACGGAGACCATCAGGAGAGGGACCACGATCACCCTGCACAGGGGGACGCCACGACCCACTTCGGTTTCGAAGAGGTCCCGCTCTCTGAAAAGGACCAGCGCGTCCGAGATATCTTCGACTCAGTAGTGCGGCACTACGATTTCATGAATGACCTGATGTCGGGTGGGCTCCACCGCTGGTGGAAGTGGTATACCGTCACCCGGGCGCGGGCACAGGTGGGTCATCGGGTACTGGATGCAGCCGGCGGCACTGGAGATCTTGCCCGCCTCTTTGCTGCTCGTGTGGGTCCCCGTGGGCGGGTCGTCGTGGCCGATAGTAACCTCCATATGCTGCAACGGGGACGCCACAATCTTGCCGAGCGGGGGGTGGTCGGAAACCTTGACTGGATTGTCGCCGACTGCGAGCAATTGCCGTTGCCGGATAATCACTTCCAGGTTGCCTCGCTCGGCTTCGGTCTCCGGAACATGACACGTCCAATTCGCGCCCTCCAGGAGCTCTACCGGGTCCTCAAGCCAGGTGGCCAGCTCCTGATCCTGGAGTTCTCCCACCCCGTCCTCCCGGGGCTCCAATCCCTCTACGATGCCTACTCCTTCTGTGTCTTGCCGGAGCTCGGATATTGGGTTACAGGGGATCGGGAGAGCTATCAGTACCTCGTGGAATCGATTCGGCGCCATCCCGATCAGGAGACCCTCAGAGAGATCCTCAGCGACGCCGGTTTCCACAGGGTCGATTACACCAATCTGACTGGGGGGATAGTCGCTCTCCACCGCTGCTCCAAGTCGAAGCGGTGACACCGTGCCGGCTTTCCCTCTTGATGGCAATCCCTCTAGCTACCGCCTCCGCCTTCGCCATCTTCGGCGGATGCTTAATATCATCCGGATCCTGGTACAGTACGGCCTGGTGGACCAGTTGCTCGCCGCGACCCCCCTTTTGCGGCCCTACATTTGGCTCAATCGGCTGATCCCCTCCCGGGGCCAAGTAATCAACACCTCCTCGCGCGGGCACCGCTTACGCCTGGCCTTGGAGCAGCTCGGTCCCCCCTTTATCAAGCTTGGCCAGCTCCTGTCTACGCGCCGAGACCTCCTCCCTTACGACATCACAGAGGAATTAGACCAGCTCCAAGACGCGGTTGCCCCCTTTCCTGGCGAAGAGGCGGTTGCCACTGTGGAAGCAGCCCTAGAGACCCCGCTCGCTGAGGCCTTCGCCAGTTTCGATCACTCCCCTGTGGCATCGGCCTCGATCGCTCAGGTCCACTCCGCCCGCCTCCCCGGCGGGGAGCGAGTCGCAGTAAAGGTTCGCCGCCCAGGGATCGAGCGGGTAATTGCGACGGATCTGAAGGTCATGTTCGTGTTCGCCGCACTCGCCGAACGCCATTGGGGAGAGGCTCGTCGGCTACGGGCTATGGCGGTGGTCAACGAATTCGCCAAATCGATCCACGATGAACTCGATCTGGAAAAGGAGGGGGCACACGCTGGCCAGCTCCGCCGCAACTTTGCTGACTATCCGATCCTTAAGGTCCCACGTGTCTATTGGACCAAAACGACTCGTGAGGTCCTCACACTGGAGTGGATCGACGGGATTCCGATCGACGAGTCCACCCTTATCCGGGCCCGGGGGATCAGTGTCGAAGCGGTCTCCCAACGCGCCGCCGAGGTCTTCTTCCAACAGGTATTCCGAGACGGTTACTTCCACGCCGATATGCACCCCGGCAACCTCTTCGTGGGGCGAGACGGCCAGCTACAAGTCGTTGATTTCGGAATCATCGGAATCTTGGAGGCAAACCAGCGCTACTACCTCGCAGAGATGCTGTTGGCCTTCCTCATCCGAGACTACTCCCGAGCCGCTTGGGTCCACCTGGAAGCGGGGTATATCCCCTCGGATACTGATATGGCCGCCTTCGAGGACGCCTTACGGGCTATCGCTGAGCCGATCCTGGATCGACCACTGCGCGAGATCAGTATGGCACACCTCCTTATGCGCCTCTTCCAAACGACCCGCCGCTTCCATATGGAGACCCAACCCCAGCTCCTTCTCCTGCAGAAGACAATGCTCAATGTCGAGGGGATCGCTCGCCAGTTTCACCCCGACCTCAATATCTGGATCTCGGCTGAGCCCCTGATCCGGAAGTGGCTACACGAGGAAAAGGGGCTAAACCGCTGGATACGCGCCCTCCGCAAAGAGGCCCCCGAGTGGGGGCGCCTGCTCCCCTACCTCCCCCGCCAGGCCGCCACCTACCTCGAGCGTGCCTTGAATGACGATCTGGCGCTCAACCTCCAGGGGACACAGCTCGAAAGGCTACGCCGAGAGATTCGGATCGGCCTGTACAGGCTCGGCCTC
>CAYUWI010000225.1:0-2760 GCA_964448275.1 uncultured Gammaproteobacteria bacterium
GGAAAGCCTCACGCCATACCTATATCGGGCTACCGTCGTGAATTAGGTGGGTTGACGGGATTGTTAGAGGACTTTAATCTGATATAGCGATAGCGGGGTGTGGCGCAGTCTGGTAGCGCGCCTGCTTTGGGGGCAGGGTGTCGGAGGTTCGAATCCTCTCACCCCGACCAACAGGATGAAGACTCATCTTCGGTGCCTGTAGCTCAACTGGATAGAGCAGCGGCCTTCTAAGCCGCAGGTTGTGGGTTCGAATCCCGCCAGGCGCGCCAAAGCGCTTTTTCGGTGGTGGGTGTAGCTCAGCTGGTAGAGCACCGGATTGTGGCTCCGGTTGTCGGGAGTTCGAGTCTCCTCACTCACCCCAATTCTAGGGTCGTTAGCTCAAGTGGCAGAGCAGCGGACTCTTAATCCGCGGGTTCGGGGTTCGACTCCCTGACGGCCCACCAGAAAAACCAATAGGTTACAAAGAGGTAGCGATAAGCTGAGACACTATGAGGCACTCGCTTCTGATTTGCTACTCCCGTCACCGTTCAACCTATATTGCTTCAGCCATCTCCAGTAATCGCTCACTTGGGTGACTGTTAGTTAACGGGTAGCCAGAGCTCGGAGACTGCACAGCCGCTCTCTGTATCAAGGCCTTATGCCAAAGCGGTATAAGGCTTTTTTTATGGCTCATCCGGTAAATACGTACCTGGCTTGATGGATGGCCTGGATCCGGAGCTTGAGGAACTCCAGCTCTTGGAAGCCGTATTCCTCAAGCCCGGCATATAGGCGCAGTTACGGCGCTTGTAGAATGAGCTGGATCAGGCTCTTGTCCTTCTGCTCCATCATCGACTGGTATTCGGCAGTAGAGATATTGTAGCGCGCCGCTTCCTCATGGATCAGGGATGCAATGCTCTTCTTCGCTTTGCCCTTTGTCATGGATTTGGGTGCAGTACTCCCGTGGGTGCTACTTCAGCTCTTGCCTAAGGACCCTCAGTGCTGCGAGTAGAGGCGGGATATCATCTTGGATGATGCTCCAGATTGTATCGTCGTCGATGCCGAGATATGCGTGGATGAGCCGGTTGCGTGTGGCAGTGATTAAACGCCAAGGAATATCCGGGTGCGCGGCGCGCACGTTGTCGGGGATGTGGGTGGCGGCTTCCCCGATTAGCTCAAGGTTGCGCAGTGTGGCATCGTAGGCCAGGCCGTTCGCGATGAACCCGGCCTGATCCAGGCCTTTCGTATAAGTGAGGACCTTTTCTGTACAAGCGATCATGTCATCCACGTAGAAGCGCCAGTCCCGCTTATGCACATTCCGGTCAGACATGCACGGCCTCGCGTTCAATATGAGGGCGAAGCTCCGGTCGCAGTGCCTTGTCGGTGACGAGGTCGACGGAGAAACCCAACAGGTCCTCCAGGTAGAACTGCACGCCGAAGTAGCGCTTTGAGGTGGCCGGTCCGTCGAAGCGCACGAGGATATCGAGATCACTTCCGGCCTCAGCCTCACCCCGAGCTATGGAACCGAATAGAGCTAGATCTTCCACACCGAACTCCCGTGCCAGGTGCACCTTATGGGCGTGGAGCTGTTGCAATATGTCGGTCCGGTTCATGAGACTCTTTCGACCCTGGGCGTACTTATGGGACCGGTTCATCGGCCAGGTAAGCTTGGATCATTGTGTCAAACTTCGCTTCGATATACCTCGCGAGGGTTGGTCAGCACACGGAACAGGTTGAAGCGGTCTCCCCGGCGGTAGGTCCTTTCGCGCACGTGCTCGATGATCTTGTCTGAAGCCGCTAGCAGCTCCTGTAGGGCCAGCCGGCTATCCTTCCCTTGACTTATCTTCCGGTCTGCCTCCTTCTCGGTGTACAGGTCTTGCTCGAGGGCCTTACAGCTTAGTAGGGCCTCGCTGACTGAGACGTCATCCGGCTACTTTAATCGCCAGGAAAGGGTGGCTACCCCGCTTCCTCCTGCAAGGTCCTCTCTTGAACAGACGGTTGAGTCCACTTCATGAGCGAACCATCGATTACCCTGGGTGTTACAGCGAGAAGTCATCAGACCAGCAATGCACAAGAGGGGATTGCCTCGCTCGTCCTGAGGGGAGCAATGCAGCCGGGACGCGGGACAAGGAAGGCTCACACGCCGGCGCCGCAGCACTTCTTGTATTTCTTGGCGCTTCCGCAGGGACAGGGCTCGTTGCGGCCGATCTTCTGGCGCCGGCGGGGCTGGGACGGTCCCAGCGGCTCACCGGCTCGCTTCGTTGACTCGAGAGCCTCCGCGGCACCGGACTCTTGCAGGGCTTCGGCGGTTAACCGTCCCATTTCGGCCAGCCCGGTCATATTAGCCTCAAAATCGGCAAGGGCGCGCGCGGCCCAGTCCGCCAAGCTCTCCCTTTCCAGCCCCAACTCGGCCAATAACTCGGCGGCATACTCTCGGTCAGCGAACAGGGAAAGCAGGATGCTCCAGGAGATGAAATTCAGCTTCAGCTCCTCGGGAGCTGAGCTCAACACCTCGTCCCAAACGTCCTGCAGCAATCCCATGCCCCGAGAAAAGCCCCTGCACCACTGGCCCAGTGGGACCTCAGGCCCCATATTGGCCAGAGGCTCCGGATCGGTCGCCAGGTCCGCCGGCAGGCCTACCCGGTCCTCTCGCACCTCGGCATTGATGCGGTTGAACAGCGCCATCAGCGTCCCGGCGATCCGCTCCATCTCTGTGACATCGTGGGCCCACGGCTCGCTCTCCTCGCTGAAGATGGGATGCAGCCACTGCGACGGCATCACCCT
>CAYUWI010000226.1:0-2759 GCA_964448275.1 uncultured Gammaproteobacteria bacterium
GAGGTCACAGTCGCGGTCGGTCCGGACGGTAGCCTCGCCTACGCGCCGACTTTCCTCCGGGTGGACTCGGGAACGACGATCAACTTCGAGTTCGAATCGCCCGGCCACAACGTCAAACCCGAGAGTCAACCCGACGGCGGGAGCCTCGACGGAACGGAAGGCGGCGAGATGGAATTGATGGACCAAGGTACGACCTACTCCGTCACGCTGGAGACGACGGGCATCTACGCCTACTACTGCGCTCCCCACGAAGGCCCGGGCATGAAAGGCGGTATCTCGGTCGAATAGCGGATTCGTTCGAGGCGTTCGCGACGTGACCTGAATTTTTCGAGGGGCTCTTACCGAAGACAGTGAAACACATCTATGAAAACCGGTAGGACGGGCGCTGCTGAATACAGGGCGCATGTCTCGCACGGAGTCACACCTCTCTTTCAGCTTGATTCTTACCAGTACGCTGGTCAAACCCCAACCACCAGAGCGAGGGTATGTTAAAAGCAGCTTGTGTATACAAAATTAGAAGTGAATCGTGTCGGCTGCTTATAGGAGCGTATGGATGGAGTACCTCCACTCGAAACAGTTATCGACGTCTGTAGACACAAGCATCGTCGTATCGTTCTTGCGAAACTCGCAAATCGGCAACAGTCACTGTCGATAAACGAACTTACAGACGCAATCACCAGACACAATCACCACATGCCGCCGACGGAGGCTGATGACGAGACAGTCAAACGAATTCAAATCGGCCTTCAGCAGGTCCATCTTCCGAAGTTGGCCAACGCCGGGTTCATCCAATACGACTCTGAGCTGCAAGTGGTGGAGCCAACAGCCCAAGTCAGACGAGAGGAGTCCCACCTTTCGGCAATCCTCGCTATGGACTCCGAGCTTCCACCCACGTTCTGATGCGTATGGCTGACCAGACGCGATTCGGCTACGAGCCAACTGACGAGGAACCACTTAGCGTGGCCATTGTCCGTGCAGTTGCAATGGCCCATCAAGAGGATGTACATGAACAGAACTGGATGTTAGCCAACTACATCAATCCCGACGCGCTCAGCGCCCTATTTTCCGACGAGAAGAGAAATATGCACCTCACATTCGAGGTAGACGCCACAACAGTCATCGTAGACGTGGATAAGTGGGGAGACATCGTCATCGAAATAGAATCACATCGATAGATATGCAGGCCTCCTTGACAGATAGTTCTCCCATCTCGCTATGAAATAAAAGAAGCAGTCCTGCTGCATAGACACTAATATTTTCCCAGTCGGCGCCGCGAGATACGGCTCGATCGCGTCGTAGCTACTCCAGCCCCCGAGTCTCATCACGATCCGCGGTGAGACATTCTCCTCGACCAGGAGGTGATTGGCCCACGCTCGTCTGAGGTCGTGAGAGGTCACTCGTGTGCAGAAAGTCACAGACAAAGTGCACTGCGGGAGGGGTAAGTTCCCGTAGTGAACATCATGCTCGGATGTCAGGCAACTCTGGGTTGCTGGTTGTGTGTGGTGGCAGTCAGCCAGGTCACTGCTGGCAAATAATAGTAGTTGCCACACAGGGATACGTGTCCACGTTCTCGCGGATCTGCACAACACGAATCTTCGATGAGTCTGACCTACCGTACCCATGGGCCGTCTCAATCACGTCTGTAAAATGCCCCCTGCGACCAACACACGACTACTCAGGGAGAAGGGAGGGCCTTACGGTTCCCGATCGACAGGGACGGACTCCTCCCCCCGCTCGGTGTCCCCGACGATCCTTTCCACTGCAGGGGCGTTCTCAGCCAGCCACGGCCTGAGATAGACGAGGCCAATCATGACAACGACGGTGACGACAAAGCCGCCGACTGGCCCGACCCGCTTCGTCGCAACCTTCCAGACCGTCCCTGCGGTCGTGAGGAGCTGGATAAGTCCCATTATTGTTTCACCATTAGACTCCCGGAACTCCGAAGGCGCTGATCCCGAGTCCAAGGACTGCGTTCAGGACAAAGAGGATGACGAGCGCGGAAAGCCAGGCCACCAAACCGATGAGCACCGATTTGATCCAGCCACCCGGATACCGCCAGTTGATAACGGCGATCCACACGAGCAGGGCGATAATAGGCCCGATGAGTGGTATCCAGGACGTCAGTGCCCACGCGACTGCACCGACCAACGCGGTGATGACGGCGTAACTATAGTCCTCAACGTCCACGATTACGCGAGCACTGATGTAGATTGCGAGTCCCCCGATCAGGAGGGCAACGACGAATGCGATTAACGACCCTACAACTGTTGATACCATAGTTTATATAATTCACCTGAGCATATAAACCCGCAATAAATTCACTCTCATCCTGTTTTTGATTAACCGGGTGAGCGGTGGCGCAGAATAGTTCTCAAGACCTACCTCGGCGGAATTCGCCGTCGAAATTCGCCTCCAGCCTCTGGCCTCTATATTCAGCAGTCAGTATTTGCCCATCTCACATATCGAACAGTTGTTTCGCCAGATTAGGTAAGAGCCTTTCGAGGAATCTGACGGCAGAACCGTCGAAGTCGAAACTCCGGACTGACCAGTCCCTACTCGCCGCGAAGTTCGGCCACGTGGTCGATACGCTGCTGGACCAGGTCGGGCTTGCCGATGTCGTGACGGATGCGAAGGCCATCCTCACCGGCGACGGCCAGGGCCTCCTCCGCTATCTCCTCGGCCTCGGTGATGGTATCCGCAAGACCGACCACGGCGAACGACCGCGAGGTGGTCGTGAAGATGCCGTCCTCGCGGTCGTC
>CAYUWI010000227.1:0-2740 GCA_964448275.1 uncultured Gammaproteobacteria bacterium
GGAGGTTTGGGGTTGGCGCGAAAGCGCTTGACCGTTTTTTCGCACAGGGCCGCGTTATGTTGCGTCCCTTGTTCTCTAAAGCTCTTTCATCGGTGATTGGCTGTATGCGGAGCGGTGGAAAGCCTCACTGGCCACCCCAGATTTATGGCGTAAGCGGGTACCAGCAGAGCCCCAAAATGCCCCAGCGTTTGCCCCTTTCCGGATCGCCCTCAAAGGATTGACACTCCCGCGATTCTTTTTTACGGTAATTCTGCACGTAGCTAGCATGCACCTTAGGTGCCGGCTCTCTCCTGTGCGTTCTGGTGGCTATTTATCGCAGCCATAAACCGGATCTAAATTGAACGACCACACCGCTCTTTAGGCGATCGGGTTTTTCGCTAAGGTCGTTCCGACCAAGAATAACCGGAAATGATGTCGATTATACACACACTCCTTAAACTTCAGGAAATCAAAGCGAACGGAACCTGTCCCGACGATACTGCTTCTCTACGTGCGTCACTCCCCCCTGAAGTGCTTGAAAAGTTCTACCAATTTCAACGCCGAGGCAAGCGAGGAGTGGTTCCGCTCAGGGGGAATGCTTGTTCGGGATGCCATCTCCAGCAACCAATCGCTGTTATCCAAACCGTACACAGTCATGATACGCCGAAGCAATGTGTTCATTGCGGTCGTTTCCTATATTTGCCCGAGAACCTTCCCGAACCATCATCCACTTCGGATTAAACCTTTTCTTACTATTCATAATACAATGTTAAATGGACCGAAACTACCCGAGAATCTACTGCAGAAGCTTAAACAGAGCGACAAACAACCACCATGGCGATGCAAGATCCATTTTACTAACGGACGAACGCTATACGGAGTAGAAGTCTCTGCCGACGGCGCGATCCTTCGTATCAATGATCGATCCATTCATTCCGAAGCCGAATTGGGTTTTCCCCCAGCAAGCATTATCGATGTCACTGTTTCTTAAATCATGAACGGTCATCGTCCTAGTCAAGTTCTCTATCACGGTATTCCGATTGAATGCCTCGTCGGTGATGTCGCTAATCAACACGACATGCAAGCAGTCGTTAACGCTGCAAATG
The DNA here is from genome assembly GCA_964448275.1 of uncultured Gammaproteobacteria bacterium. Taxonomy (GTDB): domain Bacteria; phylum Pseudomonadota; class Gammaproteobacteria; order Thiohalorhabdales; family CAYUWI01; genus CAYUWI01. The sequence goes on from CAYUWI010000227.1 coordinate 1,086, forward strand.
CCGAACTTCTTCCAGGTGGGGGCGTCGCAGGGGCGATTCATCGAGCCGCCGGCCCCAAATTGGCCGAAGAGTGCAGTCATATCGCGCCCATTCAACCCGGCGAAGCAGTTCTCACCCGCGCATATAACCTGCCTAACAGTTATGTGATTCATTGTCTGGGACCGGTTTATGGCAGTGATCCCAATGAGGAGAAATTATTAGCCGATTGTTATCGCAATGCGATGCGAATTGCCGACGACGCTGGAATTACATCCATTGCATTTCCGGCTATTTCCACCGGAGCTTTTGGTTATCCGTTCGCTCCTGCAATGCAAATTGCATGCCGCAGCGTTCTCGAAGTGATACCGAATCTTATGAATATTACAAAGATTCGGTTTGTCTTGACTTCGAGCGAATCTGCCGAGATAGCGGTTTCGGTTTTAAATAAAGAATGCACCTACTCATGAACGGTGATTATCCCCGACCGGCTTCGAGGAAAGCTCGCTGGCTTCCTTCCCTCTGCTCTAGACGGTCTCTTGAGGCCGACTTCCAAGCGGTACCACCTGACGTCTTATGCCGTACGTGCTGGGTTCCTCGGTCACACCCTAGAGCTTACTAAGCACCATTCTCACCAGCAAGTAAATGTCCCGAGAAAATAACAGAGCATTACGTTTTTATCGCGAAGTCCTTGGCCTGGATCGTTTGCATTACGGCCTTTGGAACAGTGACGAGGCTCTCACACTGGACAACCTAAAAGTAGCCCAACTGCGCTATGAGGATTTCGTGCTACGCAGACTGCCAGCGGAGGCAAAGTCCGTGCTCGAGGTCGGCATTGGCAGCTCGGTCATGGCCGAGCGTATGATTCAAAATGGCTTTGTCGTCGAGGGTCTTTCGCCCGACGAGACGGAGAAAGATAACTTTAAACAAAAGATCAGTGCTCCCTTTCACGATTGCCGTTTTGAGGACTTTGAGCCTCCCGGTCAATACGACTGTCTCGTTATGTGCGAGAGTTGCCAGTACATTCCTATGACGGAGCTTATGCGCAACGTCACACGCTGCCTCAGCCCAGGTGGACACCTGGTTGTTTTTGATTACTTCGTGCTCGACACGGCGGATGGTCTCATGGCCAAGAGTGGGCATAACTACAAAACGTTCAAGGACCTGGCCCAATGCAACGGCCTCGATCTCGTTGAAGAATACGACGTCACCGATCGGGTCGCTCCCACGCTCGATCTCGCTGAGCAAATCGTCAGCCGCCTCTCACTCGCCACCGATATCCTGACTGAAAAATTCCGCTCGAATCACCCTTTCATTACATGGTGCCTTTTTCGCCTGTTCCGGAGGAAGTGGGATAATCTCAACGCCAAACGTATTCTTATTAATTCTCAGGCCTTTAAAGCGAACAAGAAGTATGTGTTATTTTTATATAAATTAATGTCTTGACCGAGTATTTATGATTAAATACATAAACCTACACCGATGCCACCTTCGCGAAATAAGTTGCTAACTCGAGGCTTATAAATAAGCTGGTCGGGAACATCATCAACGAAAACATGTGGGGATCGCTTCCGGTTTCTTCCGTCTTGGGATTGGTCTTTGCCCTTCTTCGCTGTTGGTGCCCCTGGTCTTTCCTCCTTAACCCGTTTCGATGGTCGCGGGTCGAGTTCCAAGCGCCG
>CAYUWI010000228.1:0-2737 GCA_964448275.1 uncultured Gammaproteobacteria bacterium
TAGTAGGCCCAATCCCCGTAGGCGTAGCGGACGATCTGGTCAGGGGGGTGGGGCAGGACCAGGCTTGCATGCCGCCCGTGGTCTAAAAGGAAGACCATTTGGGGATCCTCTGGGGAGGCGGGTGGCACAACTACTGTGGTGCAGCCTCCGGCGAGCAACCCCAATCCAACCAGGGTGGCCCCGCCCAAGCGGATCAACATCAAAAAAGTAACCCCAGACGGAATCGATCACCGAGATGCAGCCCGTATTCTGAAGGGATTGTAGGCAAGACCTGCGTCTGGTCTGTATTCTCACTATGAGTCCAGATGAAGAAGGCCATCTTGATGCGTCTGTTACTCCTGATGATCATAATCGCCGGGATTGGTCTCGTCGTCCACTACCGCGAACAGATCCACCCCGTTACTATCCAGGAATGGGTGGAAGGCTTTAGACTCTGGGGACCGCTTGTCTTTATGGTCCTTTACGCCTTCGGTACCATTCTCTTCCTGCCCGGTCTAGTCTTCACCCTTGCTGGTGGAGCGCTTTTTGGCCCGTTCTGTGGAACCCTTTACAGCTTGAGCGCAGCTACAGCGGGGGCAACCCTCGCTTTCCTTATCGCCCGCTATATCGCAGGTGACTGGGTGGCCCGGCAGGCCGGTGGACGGTTAAAGCAGCTACTCGACGGCGTCGAACGGGAGGGTTGGAAGTTCGTCGCCGTGACCCGCTTGGTCCCACTGTTCCCCTTCAATCTACTGAACTACGGGTTTGGGCTCACCCCTATCCCGTGGCACCACTATGTCCTCGCCAGTTTCGTCTGTATGGCCCCAGGGGCCTTTGCCTATACCTATATCGGCCACGTAGGCCGCCAAGCTGCCGCCGGCGTCGAAGGCGTGGTCTAGAATATCTTGCTCGCCCTTGGGCTCCTCGCCTTGGTGGGGGTGATCTTACCCCGACTGATCCGTTGGCTCTATGGAGACGTCCCCCCAAGCGGGTCAGGGCCGCCCAAATCTAAGATCCAAGAACAACGATGAACCGACAGGACCTGATCGTCAGAGGTACGACGAACGTAGAATTAGTTTGGGATCTTGATGGTCCCCGGATAGCAGATTGTCGGAGATTCTGGCTTGCCCATAAGGAGACAGGAGAGGAAGGAATGGGAGAGCAAACCGGTCGTATAGTGGCCAAACTGCTCGCAGTGCCAGCGCTACTCATGGCGCTGTCCTTAGGTTCGACTCTGAAAGCTGCTGAAAACCCAAATATCAAGGTGGTCCTCGAACAGCCTGTAGCACACAAGACGGCAACAGGGATCGAGGTCATTCGGGGCTGGGCCTTGGCGCTCGCCGGTATTAAGCGGGTCGAGCTCTACATCGATAAGGAGCCAGACGGTTCACCTGACAGCGTGCTCGCCTATGGCGGCTCGCGTGCAGATGTCTGCAATGTGCCGGCCAATGCCGGCATGCCCGACTGCAATCCCAACCCACGTGCAGGGTTTGCGGCGGCTTGGAACTACAACCTGCACTCAGCAGGGGAGCACGAGTTCACCGTGCAAGCATTCGACAACAACGGTGACCATAATACCGACAGTGCGACCTTCACGGTCGCGACCTTCGGCGAGGAGTTTGTCGAGGAGGGACGCTTCTCGTTACCCGCCTTCGAGCTGACCAACCTGTTTAAGGACCTAGGTGACCCGAGCCAAAAGAAGTACAATGTCGAATTCGAATGGCGACCGGCAGCGCAAGAATACGCCATCCGTGACGTCTCGGAGCAGCCCGATCGGATCGCATTCCTGAAGCCCACCGCACCAAGCGGACTGACGGCTTCAAAGAGCAGTGGGAATGTGGAGCTTGCCTGGACCGACGATACCGGCTTTGGCACCCCTGGCGACGAACGTTGGTTCGTCGTGGAACGGAGATTCAACAATGCCTTGCCTGGGAGCCCCGGTGAGTTCGAGGTCATCGCCGTGGTGCCTGGTGGGAAGGAAAGCTATATTGACGATGAGGTCAACCTTACCTCCTCGATCGTGGGGAGCTCCTTTACCTATCGTGTCATCGCCTACCAGGTGCATGGCCCCTCAGACCCGAGCAATACCGCCTCTGTTAACACCGAAAGGCCTGTCGGCTCAATTAGCCCCTGATCCCAGCGGCTGCAACGGGGCGATCCGTGCAGGGTCGCCCATTTCCTGAGGGTCTCCTTCAAACCTTGCGTAACGGCTCGGAAGGTCTTCCCCTGCCGCAGTGCAATCCATGTTCCCTTTCTTACCCCTTAGACAAGGGGCATCCCTCTCGCAAACCTCCTGCTTGCCCCCGAATCCATCAGGTCGACCCAGAGCGTATCCCCTATACAAATGGCCATCTTGGCCCGAGCGAGCCCGTTGCATCAATCAAGAGGAGTCCCCTATGCACGACCTCCTGCCTCGGCTCCGAAAGACCGACTTTCCACCGCTCCGTCGCAAGCGCCTAGAGACCTTACAGGTCAACCTGGGCTATCGGTGTAACCTGGCCTGTGTGCATTGCCACGTCGCCGCCGGACCCAACCGGACCGAGTTGATGGACCGGGAGACCCTCGAGACGGTACTCGCCTTCCTTAAGCAGCAGGGTCCCTCCACCCTGGACCTCACCGGCGGATCCCCGGAGATGCACCCCAACTTTTGCGAGCTGGTCAGCAGGGCCCGCTCCCTCGGGCTCCATGTGCTCGATCGCTGCAACCCCACCATTCTCGAGGAGCCAGGCTACGAGTGGATCGCCGAGTTTCTCGCAGC
>CAYUWI010000229.1:0-2722 GCA_964448275.1 uncultured Gammaproteobacteria bacterium
GGTCCGCCCCCCTGATCCGGTTTTTGCCCTCGTTCATACAACCGGCCCAGCAACTCCGCGAGCTTGTCCGCGGAGGCGTGGGCGAGTGGGACCAAGGTCACCTCACCGGTCTCGGACGGCCGATCCAGGCGGTCCACGATGGCCGCCAGGCGCTCCACATTGCCGGCCCGGTCGGTAAGGATCAGCGACGGGGTCTCAGGATAGGCCACCAGGTGCCCGTGGGGGGCCACCAAGGGGCGTAGGATGGGAACCAGACGCTGGGCAGAGATGTGCTCCAGGCGGATGACCCGGGTCACCAGCGCATCCTTGCCCTCCCCCTTCCCGAGGTCGATGGCGCGGTGTTTGCCGCCCTTCTCCGGAACGATCTTGGTGGCCCCGTCGCCTTTCACCGTGGTATAGCCATTGACTTCCAGGATGGACTGGAAGACCTGGTAGGCTTCGTCCTCCTTTAGCGGGGTCGGGGCGACCACCGTGACCTTCCCCTCGACCTGGGGATCCACCAGAAAATTACGGCCAGTGAGTTCAGCCACCACCTGGATCACCGAACGCAGCTCGGCCTTCTCAAAATCAAAATCGACCTCAGCGGCGCTAGCGTGGAGACTTGCTAGGCCGAGGATCCCGCACAGCCAACGGTTGACCCGGGCCTGCCCCAGGGCACGGACGGGCAACCCAACCATGGTCACCGGACGCGAAAGCTGAGGGTGACGGGCTGGTCGTCCCTGCGGAGCCGGAGCCGGATCCGGGAAGCATCCTTGAAGGCATTATAGGCCCGCATTACCTGCGACGGCTTGCGGATTGGCCTGCCGTTTACCTCCTGCACAATGTCGCCTTCCTTGATCCCCAATTGCTCATACACGCTGTCTTCCTGGATATTGACGACACGGAACCCTACCCGGTGGCCGTCCTCCTTGTGGGGGATCGCCTTGGCCTGGCGCAGGAGGCTAGGTAGGTCTTGGAGCTTTTGTCGCAGATAGCCCTTCTCTATCATCCGATGACGGTCGCCGGTCCGCTGGATGCCGCCGATGCGATTGGACCCTGTCCCCTTACCTGCGCCATCCAGCTCCTCTACCGGGAGCTTGAGGCGCTCGGTTATACCGTCCCGACGAAGGAGCACCTGCCGGCGCTCGATGGCAACGAGCTGGGCTCCCCCGGGGACAGAGTCACCAAGCCGGTATACCTTCTCCTGGTCATCGGCGGTCGCGATGATGGCCCATTTCCGGTGCCCTTCCCGAGCCAGGACCCCCTTCAGGGTCAGATCGAGCTGGGTCGGCTTGACAGGTTCCTGGGCCGTCATCGAACCCCCGCCTTCACGAGTAGCGGGGGGACGGCCGAAGAGGAATCGCACGCTCTCCGAGGGCGCGGCTCCTTGGCCAGGGTCTTGCGCAGACCGAGTGGGGGCAGCGTCCCCCCGCTCCAGAGCCGGACGGCCCATCATCGCTGTTGCGCCCTGAGGCCCAGGCAGGAAGGTCCAGGTGAAATCGGCCAGGGCGATGGCCAATGTCACCGTTAGAAGGGTTTCGGTCCAGCGAATAACGGCACTAGAGCCTAAGGCGGGCCACGAGATTCGCAGCATCGGTCTCGGTGCGACGTGCGTTTGGTGCAGAGAGGCCATTACAGGGAAGGTGGGAAAATCAGAGCCACGTGTCCCAGGTTTGAACCCAGGATCGGCCATCAACAATCTCAGAAGGTTATTTAATCGACCCCTCCTTCGGAGGCGCTCCTGTGGCACCTAAAACTCCTCCGGCTTGTCCTTGTTGTACGCTTCCTAAACCTAAGTTGAGGGTATCTGCCCTGGCCGGCGTGTCTCGGACCTGCTTTCACCCCTCCACCATCAAATCTCCCTTTTCACCCAAGGTGAGACCACCAACAGGTTCGAATACTGCTCGGCGCACCTGCGTGATCTGGACCCTATGCCAAACGGTACCACTCCTTTTGGGTCGTACGTCGCCACTGGCGAAAGGGAAGGTGGAATAGCCCTCTTGCTTTAACGGACGATGAGGATGTTCGGTTTGTCGCGAAGGCAGCGAAGCGGTTGGGCCTGGAAGTAGTGAGGTATGCTTTCCAGCCATTTCTGGATCCGGTGCAGATAGCTCGGACCGTCCGAACAGACTCCTCAGTCGGCTACTGATCGGTTGCGCTCCAGATGGCGGTAGAGGGTCCGGCGATCGATGCCGAGGATCCGCGCTGCCAGGCGCTTGTTCCCTCCCGTGTACTCCAGGACCTGATCAATATAGCGCCGTTGGAGCTCCTCCAAGGACAGCAGTCCCCCGGAGAGGAGGTCCCATTCGCCCCCCTTGTCCAGGCCCTCCGGCGCCTGGGTCCGGCGGCACCGCATGCGCTCGGGCAGGTCACGACTCCGGATCCATCCGTCCCAGGCGAAGGTGACCGCTCGTTCCATGGCGTTGCGTAGCTCGCGCACATTCCCGGGGAAGGGATAGGCTCGAAGGCAGGCCGTTGCACTCTCTGTCAGAGCAATCTCCCCCCGACCAAGCTCCTGGGCAAACTGCGCGATGAAGCGACCAACGAGCAGATCCAGGTCATCGCCGCGCTCACGCAGAGGCGGAATACGGAGGGAAAAGGTCTCCAGACGGTAGAAGAGATCCGTGCGGAACCGGCCGTGCTCGACGTCATCCTCGAGCTTCCGGTTGGTGGCAGCGATGACCCGAACATCGACCTGCTCCTCAGTCTCGGCCCCCACTCGCCGGATGCGGCCATCTTGAAG
>CAYUWI010000230.1:0-2715 GCA_964448275.1 uncultured Gammaproteobacteria bacterium
GGCACCTGAGGCCCGGGATCCGGCTGTCCTCCACTCCCTTGATGCTGTCGCTGGACGGGTTCTGGGTGGTCCGTGCTCACAAGCGGAAAGTTCCTCGCAAGCGAAAAGTTCCTCGCAAGCGAAATCGGGGGGGTGATGCTGAAGGGGAGTACTTCGTTGAAGTCGCATATCCGCTCGATCCCTGACTATCCCAAGCCAGGGATCATTTTCCGAGATGTAACCCCTTTACTCCTTGATGCTACAGGTTTTCGGGAGACAATCAGGGCTATAATCGCGCCGTTTGAAGACCAGCCTATAGATAAGGTGTTGGGCATCGAGGCGCGGGGTTTTATCCTTGGTGGGGCAGTAGCCGATCGGTTGGGGACCGGATTTATCCCGGCACGGAAGGCCGCCAAGCTCCCATGGAGAACCGTGGGCCGGGAGTACGCCACCGAGTATAGTACCGACACCATTGAGGTGCATGAGGATGCCATCCGTCCTGGCGATAAGGTACTGCTTGTCGATGACCTCATTGCAACCGGAGGGACAGCAGTCGCTGCGTTGCACCTGATCGAGGAGATGGGGGGAAAGGTGGTCGGTTGTACCTTTGTAGTGGATCTGCCGGAGTTGGGGGGGAGCCACCAGATTCGGGAGCTGGGGTATCCCTTTCAGACCTTATGTGCCTTTGCAGGGGAGTAAGCGGCAAGATCGTCCGCACGGAGGTTCACTATGCGGATCGCTGGGATCCCGTATCGGACCATCTGGGTTACCGAGGACCAGGCAACGATTGCCATTATTGACCAGACCGGATTGCCCTGGGAATTGCGGATCGCCTCTCTGTCGACATGTGACGAGGCGGCTCACGCCATTCGGTCGATGCAGGTGCGTGGGGCCCCGTTGATCGGGGTGACCGCGGCCTACGGCCTTTGTCTGGCCTTGCGGGCTGACCCCTCGAACGAAGGTCTGGAACGCGGGTACAAGGCCCTGCTGGCCACCCGACCCACGGCGGTCAACCTGCGCTGGGCCTTAGACACCATGGTCTCCTCCCTGGGGCCGCTCCCCCCCTCAGAGCGGGTAGCAGCGGCCTATACTCAGGCAGCTGCGCTCGCCGATGCCGAGGTAGCCACCTGTCATCGTATCGGGGAGCATGGCCTGCCCTTGCTCGAGGAGGTTGCTGCGGCCAAAGCAGATCAAGGGTCGGTGAATGTCCTGACCCACTGCAACGCGGGGTGGCTTGCCTGCGTCGATTGGGGGACTGCCCTAGCACCTATCTACCGGGCTCACGACGCCGGTCTCCCCATCCATGTATGGGTCGAAGAGACCCGTCCGCGGAATCAGGGGGCTACACTGACTGCTTGGGAACTCGGCCAACACGGTGTACCCTATACGGTCATTGTGGATAATGCAGGGGGTCACTTGATGCAACGTGGCCAGGTAGATCTCTGCTTGGTGGGGACAGATCGGACGACCTTTACGGGCGATGTCTGCAACAAGATCGGTACCTATCTCAAGGCCCTGGCAGCCCATGAGCATGGGATCCCATTTTATGTTGCCCTGCCCAGCTCCACGATCGATTGGGATATAGCCGATGGGATCGAAATGATCCCCATCGAGGAGCGGGATGCGAGCGAAGTGACACAGATCACAGGGCGGACACCAGAGGATGAGGTAGTCGAGGTGGCCCTTACCCCCAGGGGGAGTCCGGCCGCGAACCCTGCCTTCGATGTTACCCCCGCCTGGCTCGTTACGGGCCTGATTACCGAACGAGGGGTCAGTGCGGCTTCTAGCGAGGGCCTTTACACACTCTATCCGGAGAAGGTCCCTGCTGGCTCTCCTGCCTAAAGGTGGTCAGATATGGAGCATGCCGAACTCCGCCGTCAGCTCGTGCATGTAATGCAGGAGATGGGGCGTGCTGGGCTCAATGAGGGCACCTCGGGCAATGTGAGTGTACGCCTCCCTGAAGGGCTATTGATCACCCCGACGGGTGTAGAGTATACAGATCTTACCCCCGAGGATATGGCCGTACTGGACTGGGACGGCGAGGTCTTGCCTTCTGCCTCTCCCTGGCTCCCCTCGAGCGAGTGGCGGTTCCACCGCGACCTGCTTGTGGAACGCACGGATATCCACGCGGTCCTCCACGCCCATCCCCCCTATGCAACTGCCCTGGCCTGTTTGCAGTATGATATCCCGGCCTTTCATTACATGGTCGCGGCTGCCGGTGGTCCTGATATCCGCTGCGCAAGCTATGCGACCTTTGGGACCCAAGCGCTTTCTGAGAATGCCCTAGCTGCGCTTATAGGGCGACGGGCCTGTTTGCTGGCCAACCACGGATTGATCGTTCTCGGAGAGGATTTGACGGGTGCAATGCGCCTTGCACGAGAGGTAGAAGGGCTGGCCAGGCAGTATGTATTGGCCCGACAGATCGGTGAACCCGTGATCCTAGAGGGCAAGGAGATGGCCCGCGTACTCGAGAAGTTTAAGGGCTATGGACAGCCCGCCCGACGGAGATCACAGTAGATCGGGTCCAGTGGGGCGACTGGGGGGACGATACAAAACCTACCGCGTAAGTCAGGGATTGGGGGGCACATCACTCTAGAAGTGAGTTGCCATGATCTGCTAAGAGCGCCTAACAAATCTTACTGGAGATGGTTAAACAAGATCAGCGCACAACCCAGCTTGAGAAACGCCTCGTGGATGTCAGCACGGTGCTCGTCACGGACCCGCAACCGGCGGTAG
>CAYUWI010000231.1:0-2701 GCA_964448275.1 uncultured Gammaproteobacteria bacterium
TACGATTGGCTTTCCAGTGAGATTTTATTGCGACCCGTGGAGTACCCTTTCTACGGGACCGTCATGGCCTGAATCCATCAGGCGGCAAATCATTTATACTGTGTTTGATACAATTACCTACGTCCAAAGTGCGTATGGGGCAGTAAATACAATCCGATGGAGCCAGGTCGCTTTTACGGAGGGTTCATACCCTGAAGTTCCTACTTGCACGAACTGACCATCTCAGGCCCCTAGTTTCATACGCTGGCCATCTCGAATCAGGGGTATACCGATGTTTGGAGGGCGAACCCCGCGGGCCAGGGCGCGATTGTTTGTCGTACTACTGATGGTCCTCGTGGTACTCGTACAGCCACTATCAGCACTGGGTATTTCCGTTCCGGCAGGAGCCTCAGCCGGAGTTCAGAGCGATACAAAATCGCAGACAGTAACGACAACCAATACAACGCTCGTGGTCAATCAGAGCAATTCCTCTAACTACGATTCAATTCAGGCGGCTATTGATAACGCGAGTCCTGGAGCAATGATCGACGTAAAGGCGGGCATATATAATGAGACTGTCTTTATCAACAAATCAATTACACTCGAAGGTGACCCTGGAGACGCCCGACCTGGGACCGGATCGGATCCACCGGAACTCGATAGCGATGGCACCCGTAGAAACGCCATCAATCTCGTGGACGGTGTGTCGAATGTCACAATCACAGGGTTCGAGATTCGAGAGTATACGTCCAATGGAATTCGGGCCCCAACGGCGACCGAGAACATCACAATAACTGATAACCACATCCATCGGGTTGCTGGAGGGGACTGGTCCACGGGTATCACCACCAGATTCCCGCAAAATGAGGACCACCAAAGGTGGCAAATCACAGGAAACGTGATTCAGAACGTCTCCTTCGCGAGCATCCATCTTGCGAACGCCCGTCATTCCCGTATTGAGAAAAATGTCATCTCTGGCGGCCAAAATCTCGGTGGGAGTCTTTCAAACAATTCGACGATTGGGATTGCCATCCAATCCAGGTCCCAGACTATCGATAACCGGGTGAGTAATATCACCGTGCAGAACAACACGGTCACCGGAACGCTGGATGCTGCCGGCATCATGGTCCTCGCTTGGAATGAGACGAACTCGACCCGGGCCCAGGTCGATAACGTTTCGATTCGCGAAAACGAAATCACCGGGATTCGAGACGAGGGGCCCAGCTATGGGGGCATTTCGATTCACGGGCAGACTCAGAACGTTACTGTTACCGAAATCGAAGTGGCAGCTAATGGCATCAATGAGTCGGCGCGGGCGATCTACCTGAATCGGGCGGCTCGGGTGGAAATCACCGGAAACTCCATCACGAACAATTCCCACGGGGGCATCAAGGTTACCAACGGGACGGAGGCGCATACCGTCCGCATTCATCAGAATCGAATCAGTGGGAATGGGCTATATGGACTAAAGAATAATGAGAACTCCCAGCTGAACGCGAGTTATAACTGGTGGGGCCAATCGGACGGTCCGAGCGGGGTCTTCAATGGCTCCGGAGATGCCGCCTTCGGAACTGTCACTGTCAGCCCGTTCTACACGGATGGTAATAGGACCACGCTCGCGACGAACGTCACCCGAACCGGCATCGTGGTTAACAAGAGCGATCCCATTACCTTCAACTCGATCCAGAATGCTGTTGAGAATGCGACTGATGGGGATCGGGTCGAAGTACACCCGGGATCCTATTCCGAGGAGATTCACATCGATACCAATATCACGCTGATTGCGCCCAATGGTGCGGTCCTCAATGGCTCGACACTCGGAGGAGAAGTTGGGGACGTCGGCTATGTAGACGAACACAACTATTCTTATCCAGTCGGCGACAAATCGAACTTTACAACGGCGCTCACCGTCTCTCGAGCGGCCGAACCGACGATTCAGGGCTTCAAAATACGCAATTACACCTTTGCGATAACGGCAAAGAACAATGATGCGGATTGGGTCGTCAGAAATGTCACGATTGCAGCCGTCAGCGGCGCCGGTCTTGTAGTGACCGGCTCCGATGGTGCATGGCAAGTGCAGGACACCAGCATCGTCAATATCGGAGATGGCAACGTCTCGACGAACAATCCCGGCGTCGACGCCAGGGGGTCAACCGGTGCCTGGCACTTGAAGAACGTCACGGTCCGCAACATCGATGGGGGGCAAGGCCCTGACTCGACGGTCACCGATGGCGTCGAGGCGCTGGAGTCAACCGGTGCTTGGTCGATCACGAATTCGACCATTCGGGATGTGGCGCAACTCGGTGTCGATGCGAGCTTAACGACCGCGGCATGGACCGTTCGCGATAGTCAGATCAGCCAGGTTCACCAAATCGGCATCGGAGGGGTTGAATCAGAGGGCGAATGGTCAGTTCGAGACACGACGATCACTAATGTGAGTGGTAACGCGGCCGGGATTTTCCTGATCAACGCCCAAGCACTGTGGACGGTGGACAATGTCACGATTTCCAACACTCATGTCGGTATAATAGTTTGGGAGAGCTCGATGGACTGGTCAGTTCGGGATACCCGAATTCTGGATACACGCAAGGTTGGTATCAATGCCGCTGGTTCGACCGGAAACTGGTCGATTGAGGACACCCTCGTCCGCAATAGTTCGACTGGGGTACGGGCCTGGGAGTCTACCGGCAATTGGACGGTCGAGAACACGACGATCTATCCA
>CAYUWI010000232.1:0-1570 GCA_964448275.1 uncultured Gammaproteobacteria bacterium
CCTGGACCATGATGTCCCGGCCGGACTGGCCGCGATCTTGAAGACCGAAGGTCATTATGCCGAACGCGTCCCAGAGATTTTGCATAAATCCAGGCTCCGGATCTACGGGCTCGGATCTGGTGGTCCGCTGCGCGAGCGGCCCGACAACGCTGGTCCTATGCCCCATAGGCGCTAACTTGTTAGCCGATTGACGTCGTCACACTGGGGTCTGCGTGTGCGATGCGCCTCTGATAAGTCATCGCGGATTTCCGGCCACTGCTCGAGAGTCTGACCGAGGCTGAAGTCGGGCTCGATAGCCTTACAAAGTTCATGAAACATGAACTCGAACTCACGCCATCGGCTGGGAGTGCTACTTGGCCGGGAGTCAGTAGCCCCAGGGGGAAAAGGTTTCTGCATGGGCTATTAGCTTCTCGGTGAGCAGAGCTGCAAAGAGCTTTCCGTAGAGCCAGGCTCGAGCACTGGCTTGGTCACTCTTAGGCAGAGATCCCAGGCCGACCAGTTGCTTGAAGCGCTTGAAAACCAACTCCACCTGCCAACGGATCCGGTAGAGATCGAGGATTTCGCGGGCAGAGAGTCGCTGGGCAGCTACTGTGGAAAAGACCATGACGAATTCGGCGTAAAACCAAGTTGAAGGCTCGATTTTTTCGCCGCTCTTTTGGGCTCGTCGCCGGAGCTTTTTCTTGCTCTGAGTTATCGCCGCCCGACTCTTACGGAGGGCGCAAATGCGCCCCCGGACGGCATGGCTATTGTTTTGGTCGGTCAGTAGGACCTCCCATTCGGCGGCTTCATTCGGCTTGGAAAGCTTCTTGAGCTGCTCCTTCAGCGGGAAGCTCTCCCCCGAGGGCTTAAACAGGCGGACATTTTGCGGTGACAAGCGAACTGTCAAATCGGCCCCACTGGCAGCAATATGATATAGCCCGGGGGCGGCGGAATAAGCTCTATCGCCCATGAGGTGCTCACCTCTTTGGGCGTCAAAGCCTCTCAGGCTCTCTCCCGTCCCTTCTCCCTTGGCTGCGGTCAGCTCTAAGAAGTCGCACCGCAGCGAGGAGAGTCTTAAACTGTAATGAATCCGCCATAACCTGCCGGCTTTTCCAGGCTCTTTGACTTGAGTGGCATCGATTAGCCGCAAATTCTCCTCCGAGTCACTGGCTTGAGCAATTTCTCGCTCACCAAATAGCTCTCGACAAAGACGCCATAGCCACTCTTCAGATTTCCGTAGCCTCTTGAGCAGGGCCACATCCGACAAATTCGCCAACCCCGCCCGCCGAGCCCGAGCCACTGTCTGCCGCAACGAATGCCCACAACCAGTGTGCAGCAGTAGAGTCCGCAACAGATCCTCCGTTTCCTTGTCTTGCCTCAACCCCTTGACTGCCTGGCACCTGACCGCCTGTTGTCGCCAACCGTCCGGAAAAAACGAGACCAATAAATCCCAGTCTTCCTTCATGCACTGTTGCATATCCATACAGGAAGATTGTCAATTTCGACGATCTTCGCCAACTAACAAGTTAGCGCCTATGGGGCCGAGCCCGGGGCTATCGTTGACTCGCACCTTCAGCGGGTCCTCCGCCTC
>CAYUWI010000232.1:1580-2654 GCA_964448275.1 uncultured Gammaproteobacteria bacterium
CTCTTCCCTTCCTTGACGATTTTGTCCTCCTCTTTCCCCGAGTCGCTCACCAAGGGGGGCCGCCTCCGCCTGCACCTCGACGCCCCTGAACGCCGGTGCCATAAACCGCTTCGTAACTGACAGAAGCTTGAAACGCTCGTGAGGTGAAAGGGACCCCGAAGGCATTGTCGGCGGCCTTGGAGATCGTCCCTCGCGAGGTGGTGTCCGAGTCAAAGGATGAGCCGGAGGGCGAGCTGAAGATCGAGGAGGAGGGTTGGGAGCCGGTCGCGGATACGTCCGCAGCCAGGGTTGGGCCGGGTTGAAGGAAGAGGGCAAATGAGAGAAGCACGACTGTGACGAGCCTCTTAGCCACGTACCGAGCGTTGGCCACGGTAAAGAAAAGTGCGTGAGATCCGGACTGAAGCAAAACCATCCTACTTTTTAAAATGAGCGCATCTGAGCACGAAGACTGCCCAATCCTAACGCGATCGGTGGTCATCCTAATCCTCTCGTTCCGTAGACAGGCTTACGGAATATCCTATTGAGGGCAACCATAAAATGCCGGATCTGAGGCTAGGTCAGGGGAAATTCATGGATTTCTCAGCAAGGCTTGAGTGAAGGGCGCTTTGAGGTAACAAACCGGAGAGCCCAGGAGTGCTGTTCCTCGCTCATATCGGAATGAAAATCGGAGAAACTTTTGTGTTTTGGTTTAGGGAAGAAGGAACGCCATTGCATGAAGAGGCTCGTAGCCAGCCTTCGAAACATGCCGATGATCCACATGGAATGAGGGGTGCGGATCCGGCAACTGTCATCATCCAGGGAGACGTCCAAGCGTTGGTGGAGCTCGTTTTCAATGCTCCAGGCTTGGCGATTAGCCCCAAGCCATTGAGAGGCCTGTAATTTTTCCGGGAGGATTGTGGTGATCAAACCAACCAATTGGTCTTTTCGGCCCTTGGTTTGGCGAAGCACGCGAGCAATTTGCCGCGCCCCCGGGAAGCCGATATCCTCAGGCAGGACGGCTTGACTGTTGAGGGTGCGCGATTCGAAACGGCCTTTGTTCCACTCGACGGTGCGAGCTGTTTGAGGAGTCTCTTG
>CAYUWI010000233.1:0-2653 GCA_964448275.1 uncultured Gammaproteobacteria bacterium
CTCCCTCCCACAACCCCCGCCGCTGTTGCCTCTCTCTGTTCATGCTTCAGCGCTGATCGGCAGGCGGCTCTTGTCTCCGACCTCCAGGCGTTCCGACGGGAGCTGGGCTAAGTTGGGGTGCTTTCGTTGCATGCCGCACGCCTTTCGGCTCTGTAGCCCTCCGAAGGCGCTGCCCAACCAAGAACCAGGAACCAAGCACCAAGAACACGGCGGCTAGACGGTAAACCAAGAACGTGGAACGGCTTTGCCCTACGCGCTCGGCCACTCCGATACACCGTTACTCCCATACCTCGAAACTCCGCTTCACCGTAGGCCCTACGCTTCAGGTTCCGAGCTCTCTGCTTGGTGCCCTTGGCTGGAAAGTTGGTGTCTGTCCATATCAGTGGTAGGATAACGAAATGAGCGAGATCATTTTTGAGGTTGCCGAAGACCAACTTGAAGGGGGGTATGTGGCCACTGCCCTTGGCCACGCAATTGCGACGCAGGGTGAGACTCTTGAGGAATTGCGTGAAATGGTGCGGGACGCGGTACAATGCCACTTTGGGGATGGTGTAGCAGGTGAGATGCCTCGGGTCATCCGTCTTCATTTTGTCCGGGATGAATTGTTGACCGTGTGAAAATTCCCCGGGACGTCAACGGGGACGATTTAGCCCGCGCGCTACGGGAGCTCAGATATGAATGTGTCCGGCAATCAGGTTCGCACATGCGATTGATGACTGACCTAAATGGCAAACATTACGTGACGGTCCCCAGGCATAAGTCCCTAAAGCCCGGCACACTCCTCGGGGGAGTGCTCAAACCGGTGGCAGCTCATCACGGCGTGACAGTCGAAGCGCTTCTTGAGAAGCTCGACCTTTAACTTGAATCTTGCCCCGCGCGAAGCACCTAATCGGCCTTTTCACTTTAACGAACCGCTAATCGACGCTAATAAACGCTGATTCCCCTGATAGGGACGTCGTCCCCGACGTCCGCTCTTAACCTGGCACCCTTTCGCCTCCGATCTCGGACCTCGGCTCCGCGCTCCGAGCCCCGCGCTCTACGCTTTTCGCCCTGTGCTCCGTTATTAGCGAAGATTAGCGCGAATTAGCGGTTAAGCTCGGCGCATTCGGCGTACTCTGCGGTGGGAAATTTCTTGACCGCGGATTACGCTGAATACACGGAACGGGAGAGGGGGTGAGGTGAGGAATTCTTGCGAAGTTTGCGCCTCTTCGCGGCGAAAACCGGAGGTGTCAAAGTGTGGGACTGCCCCTCCTGCCCCCCCTTATTCCAAGTTGACCGGTTCGCAGGTCTCGAGCATATTAAAGCATGAGCGAGCAGAGTCCACCGGTCGAGATCGGAACATTGATTACCCGTTCTCCTGGGATCAAGCACGGAAGCCCCCATATAGCGGGGACAGGGGTTTTGGTGCGTACGATTGCCCGGTGGAGCCTGTACGGACTTTTGGCGGAAGAAATTGCGGCGAAGTACGCATTCCTTCAACTTCACCAAGTCTATGCGGCCTTGGCTTACTACCATGCAAATCGGTCGGAGATCGAAGCCGAGCTTGCGTTCATAGACGCAGAAGCGGAGTGTCTTGAAGAACAGGCGCGAGCGGGCACATTGTGAGCCTCCTGCTTTACTTCGACGAAGATGCTGCCGAGCAGGTCCTCATATTGGCACTGCGCTCGCGCGGGATCCAGGTGGGAAGCCCGCACGAAGTTGGGCTGCTGGGTGCCGACGATCTGGTCCAATTGAGATGGTGTACGGATCGGGGATATACCTTGGTCAGCCACAACGTTTCTGATTTTTGTCGTTATCATCGAGATTTTCTCGCGCGTGGCGAGTGTCACTGGGGCCTGATCCTGGTGAAGCAACAAGCTTTCTCGATTGGGGAACGTTTGCGACGGCTAATTAGAATCGCCCACTCGTTTTCTCCGAAAGCGATGCAGAATCGGGTTGAGTTCCTGGGCCAGTGGGGCCACAATTCCAAGGTTTAGAGCAGTTGGAAGCTAACCTAGGTTCGAAGTTGAAATGGCAATTGAAAGATTTCCCCTTACTCCGTCGTTTTGGCGCAAGGTGGTGGCACCACGAGCCAAGAGAATCGGCTTTGGGCTGGCGTTCCGCCACGCGAAGGAAGGCGTGCGAAGCGACGGGGGTGAAGCCTAGCCACCGTCGGTGGAAATCCCAAAGTCCAAGCCCAAATTCCAAACGAGCCACAAACTGGCTTCAATTTCCCGACTGCGGTTGAACGAAGCACGAGGTTTAACCTATCCGCCACCCTGTAGCCGCAAGCTTTAGCTGCGCTTCCGGGGTTCGGCGGCATTGGTGTATCGAAACGCAACTGAAGTGTGCGATTACAACGCAACTGAAGTGTGCGCCTACAGGCCTTCGGCCTCATTCTGCCGAACGGTGCGCCCCGCCGTGGAATGTAGCCGCAAGCTTTAGCTGCGCCTCCTCGCTTCTGCGCCTCCTCGCTTCCCAACAACCAACGAACATCAGTGAATCAGCCGCCCAACTCTGCGCATTCAGCGTGCTCTGCGGTTTGTCTCTTTTCTTACCGCGGATGACACTGAATACGCGGATTGATAAGCCTTTTAGGTTCCCCGCATTCGAGGTAAGGGGGCCAAGGGATTGAGATTAAAAGTGAAAGTGGCTGGGAGGATCCTGCCCCAGG
>CAYUWI010000234.1:0-2646 GCA_964448275.1 uncultured Gammaproteobacteria bacterium
TTGGTGGGCTCGGGCGGACTCGAACCGCCGACCCAGGGATTATGAGTCCCTCGCTCTAACCAACTGAGCTACGAGCCCCAAATGGTTGAAGGCCACCGAGAAACAACCTTCCTCAAATCCGCCTAGATGTTCTCGCTGTCGTACTCAACGAAGCTCCGCAGCCGTTTAGAACGGCTCGGATGGCGCAGCTTGCGCAACGCCTTGGCTTCGATCTGCCGGATCCGCTCCCGGGTCACATCGAACTGTTTGCCTACCTCCTCGAGAGTATGGTGGGTACTTAGCCCAATCCCAAAGCGCATCCGGAGGACCTTCTCCTCACGTGGGGTCAGCTCCTGCAAGATCTCATCGGTACACTCCGCGAGGCTCGCGGTGATCGCCGCCTCGACCGGGGCCTGGGTCTCCTTGTCCTCGATGAAGTCTCCTAGAGAAGAGTCCTCATCATCCCCAATCGGGGTCTCCATCGACAAGGGCTCTTTGGCGATCTTGAGTATCTTGCGCACTTTGTCTTCGGGCATCTCCATCTTGTCGGCAAGCTCTTCGGGGGTCGGCTCGCGCCCCATACTCTGCAACATCTGCCGGGAGGTCCGGTTGAGCTTATTGATAGTCTCGATCATATGGACCGGGATCCGAATGGTCCGGGCCTGATCCGCAATCGCTCGGGTGATGGCCTGTCGGATCCACCAAGTGGCGTAGGTAGAGAATTTGTAACCACGACGGTATTCGAACTTGTCCACCGCCTTCATCAGGCCGATATTGCCCTCTTGGATCAGATCCAAGAACTGAAGGCCCCGATTGGTGTACTTCTTGGCGATGGAGATGACCAAGCGCAGATTCGCCTCTGCCATCTCCGTCTTGGCCCGGCGGGCCTTGACCTCTCCCGTGGTGATCTGGCGGTAGAAGTCCTTGACCTCCCGGACCGGGAGGCCGGCTTCGCGCTCGATCTCTGCCAGACGCTGCTGGTGTTCTTGGACCCGATCACGGACCTTCTGTAACCCGGCCCTCTTAGGGTGGGGCCACTCAATTAGGGCATCGATCCAATCTAGCCTCCCTTCGGCTTCGTGGAACTGGCGCAGGAATTCACGCCGTTCCATCCCCGCCTCACGACAGCAGAGGTGCATAATGGCTCGTTCCGCCTGCCGGAGCTCAGTTACCTGCTCTTGGACCTGCTCTGCTAGCTCATCCACGAGCCTCGGATGGAAGTTAACGCGCTGGAACTCCGCTGCAAGGGCATCCCGCTTGCTCCGATAGGCCTCGGATCGGATCCCGTGGGTCGCGCGCATTGCCCGGGCCTCTTGGAAGAGCCTTCGACAAGTGTCTAGCCACTCCCGAGCCTGACGGTAGAGATCCTCCTTACTGATCTCCCTGTCGGTACCGGGCTCAGGTTCGGCAGTGGCTTCATCCTCCTCTAGTTCTTGAACTTGCTCAACTGCCGCATCGAGAGCGGCCTCATCCTCCGCTTCCCTCGATCTTTCAGCGACCGAATAGGCATTGTCGTCGTCTTCGTCGTCGGTCTCATCGATCTCATCGTCGGGTTCGAAGGATTGCACGAGCTCATCGAGGCGGAGGTCCCCTTCTAGCCAGCGGTCACCCCGCTCCAGGACCTCCTCAAATATCGAGGGGAGGGAGCATAAGGCGCGGATGACCTGGTTGCGGCCCTCCTCAATCCTTTTGGCGATCTCGATCTCGCCTTCGCGAGTCAGCAACGGGACACTGCCCATCTCCCGCATATACATATGGACAGGATCAGAGGTCTGTCCCAGATCGGCTTCGACGGAAGCAACCGCCTCCTCGGTCTCCTCATCTGAGCTACCTGTCCCCCCGAGCAGCAAGGGGTAATCTTCCGGGGCCTCATCGAGAACCTCGATGCTCATATCCCCAATCATGCTAATAATGCTCTCCACCTGCTCCGCTTCGAGCACATCTTCAGGTAAGTGGTCATTGATCTCCTTATAGGTCAGGTAGCCACGCTCTTTGCCTAAGGCAATCAGCCTCTTCAGTTCATACCTTTCGGCCTGGTCGTTCATGCGGCTGTCTCCCGTCAAAACGGTCCCCACTAATACCTTAAAACCTTTCTCTCACTCTGAGCCGAATCGACGAGGTTTTGGCATTCGTCGCTGGCATCATCACAGGTCTTGGCGCCATCAATCGCTAGGTGTAACTGGCTCGGGTTAGCGCCTCCCATTGCCTCTTGAGTTGCTGGAATTCCTGCCATTTGATCGCTTCCAAGGAACCGCTCCGGGCCTCCTCCTCCAGGGCATCCAGACGCGCTTGGATCGCGTGGGCCTGCAGCTTGCGCATGCAGCCTTGGAGTTGTGCCTGCCGTCCTTCCTCGGGGATAAATGGGAGCTCCTCTCCAGCCAGACGCTCTACAACCTCCCCCTCAGGGGTCCCCCGCAGGCGTTCTATCAGAGAACTCACGGAGAGTTCCGGATCCTGCTGGATCGTGTCGGCGACCCGAAGCAACAGTTGCACAATCGGGTCCCGGCTCGCCATAAGCGCTTCCCGGACCGCTAATACCTCCTCTACCAATCGTTGCGGGTCACCCAGCAAGAGGACTAGGGCCTGTCGCGCGACGGGTTGGTAGTGTAAGGCAGTATCGATCTCCTTTGTGAAGGTGTTGCTCGGGCGCTTTGGCTCCGAGCGTTT
>CAYUWI010000235.1:0-2646 GCA_964448275.1 uncultured Gammaproteobacteria bacterium
AGCGCCATGAGCCTGTGCTCCCGTTCAGCCGCGATGCCCGAAAGTACGAGCACCTGCGGAAATCGCTCGCGGCATACCGCATGGTGTTCGGCCAGGCGCGACAGGAGGACCTGGTCGCCTACCTGCTCGAGTATGTCGGGCCGGAGCGGATCGAAGGGCTCTCGGTAAAGTTGCGGATCGATCTGGGGCCGCCGCATGTTTCTTGATCTAGAGTGGATATGCTGCATGTCTTGCAAAGAAATTCAGCAGTATCTCCGAATACTGTTGCGTCAGCATGAAGCGGATCCGCAGAAGGTGCAGATCGTATGGTTCCCGGAATCGGGACCGGGCGCTGGCTCCACGTGCGATGGTGGCGTCACAGGAAGTCCGAAAACGAATTGAATTTCATAGTGAATCGATTTTTTCCAGAAGCTCCTTCCATCCGTCTGCTTCCTTTACGGTAATTCGATCGGAACGAATGGCATGCACGATCAGGTGCGGCGTAGTAAGGATCCTGTCTTCTCCGATTTCAGCAATGGCCGTTCTTCGGAAGAAGGACAAGGGGTCAAATCTTGACATGACAGTTCAAGGGGTCCATTTCGCCCCATGAGCCGCCCCCTGCACATCGACTACGAAGGCGCCCGGCACCACGTGATGAACCGTGGTCGGGGCCACCAGACGATCTTCCCGGTGAAGGCAGTTACGAGGCCTTCCTGGAGACCCTGGCCGAGGCTTGCCGGTGGGCGCTGGGGCAATTGTGCTTCTCAAAAGCGGCGGTTAAAGCGAAAGGCGAACTCATTGAGATACTCTTGCAAATAGGTGGGCGAGATGCCGTGGAAGGTCCCAAGCAAGAAGCGCTTGAGCAACGAGATCGCCAAACGCACCCTACAACTCATGGGGCGAGAGATTATTGTGGCCATCACCGAGGGCAAGTTGGACTTTGGTCAAGGTCATCAGAGAGCAAGCCAACGCGTCGCTGCAGCGGTCATCCAGCGGGATGACCGTTTCCTACTCTGTCAGCGCAGCCGGCATAAGCGCCACGGCGGTCTGTGGGAGTTCCCTGGGGGGAAGGGAAGTCCAGAGGAGTCCCTCTGCGAGACCCTCCAACGGGAACTCGCCGAAGAGCTGGGGGTAGTGGTGCTCATCTGCCACGATCCCTTGCTGCAGGTCCCAGACTCCGGGTCGTCCTTCGTCGTTGAGTTCGTCCCTGTGGAGATCACCGGTCGACCGAGCCAACGCGAGCATCAAGCCCTTGCCTGGGTTACGGCGCCGGAGCTACTCAGTTATCCTCTCGCCCCAGCTGATCAGGTGTTTGCGCAACAACTTCCCACGCTCTACTAAAGACTGCCTTTGGCTCGGGCCACGAAGGCTTGTACACGTTCGAGGTCCTTCCCCCGCCCATCAGGGCGATCAGTCCAGCTCTTCGAGTCGACACCAGCCGGCCGGACGGTCCGAATGGCTGCCTGGATATTCTCGGGGCCCAGGCCGCCCGCCAAGAGGACCGGGGTGGCTACGGCTGAGGCGATCCACTGGCTCAAGTGCCAATCGTGGGTGCGGCCAGCGGCCCCGATCTGCGTATCTCCAGGTTTGTGGCTGTCGAGGAGGAGCCAATCGGCGATCCCGTCATAGGCCCTTGCCAGGGCGAGACTCCCCTGGTCGACCACAGGGATGCTACGCATGAGCTCTTTGGTCGGATATCTCTCCTTGAGTGCGCGGACTGCCTCGACTGAGAGGCACTCCGGAGCAGCACCCAGGTGGATGATCCCCGGTGAGGCAGTCTCGATAAGATCCACGATGGCGGCAATCTCGCCGGACAGGAGCAATGCCGAGCCCTTGGTCCTGTTTGGGAGTCTTGCGAAGATCGTTGCCGCCCGTTGCGGAGACACCTCCCGCGAGAACTCGCCCCAACCCACCAATACCCCGACGTGGTCTACACCCATTTGCGCCAGCGCTGCTGCCTCGTCGGGTGTAGTGGTTTCGTAGATCTGGACGAGCAAGGGTCAAACTCCTGGTCTACAAGCGGGGCCGCCATGGCGGTTAGCCGCAGCCATAGTCCCTGATGAGTCAAACTGTTTCATACGGACCTTCTGACCCTATAATACCTTTGCTCGGGGAATTGAGTTTACACGGGCTAAGGTGACCACTGATGGCAGCGAATAGGATCAAGCTCTTCCTCTGTGGTGACGTGATGACCGGGCGAGGGGTGGACCAGGTCCTCCCACATCCGAGCAACCCCGTCCTCTATGAGCCGTTTGTCCGCAGCGCTGAAGGCTATGTTCGACTCGCAGAGGCAAAGAATGGGCCGATCCCCCGCCCCGTTACCTTCACCTATATCTGGGGCGACACCCTGGGAGAGCTCGAATACGCTGCACCGGACCTGCGGCTGATCAATCTCGAGACAGCCGTCACGACCAGTGACGAGGCCTGGCCGCAGAAGGGGATCAACTACCGGATGCACCCGGACAACCTTCCCTGCCTCACGGCAGCCGGGATCGACTACTGCAGCTTGGCAAATAACCACGTGCTCGACTGGGGGTACCCAGGCCTGACGGAGACATTGGCGACCCTAGATCAGGCCGGTATTCGGTCAGCAGGCGCCGGTGAGGAGAGCGAGCAAGCCTGGGCACCGGCGGTCCTGGAGGTCCCAGGCAAGGGGCGGGTCCTGGT
>CAYUWI010000236.1:0-2638 GCA_964448275.1 uncultured Gammaproteobacteria bacterium
TTGATCTCCGGCACCAGTGTGGAATAAGGAGAGGAGTCCATCCCATCAATGGAGGGAAAGTGGGAGCTCGGGGTTAAGGGGGGATGCTGTCGGGAGCAACTCGTGAGCCGCTGGGGGAACAACCTGCGTAAGGGGGGTCTTGGCCGCCGATACCGCCAGCGAGCTTGCAGAAACCGTGAGACTAACCAAGCAAGAACCTAAACGCCGCCTAGCCCAACCTAGGCGGCGTTGGCAGTTCCTGCCCTTGAGCAGGCCACGCGCTACCTAACGCATGGGCTGCTCTGGCCCATACCGCGAGATCACCTCCAACCCCGCCGTGTTTCCCAAAAAACCTCAAGCGTTTGTCCCGCGCCGGCGGGCTGTCTATCTTGTACATGCCGGTCACGCGTGACAGTGAAACGGCAAGTTCGTCGTGCACGGCCACGATGACACCCTCAACGCTAGAGACCTCGCCCTCGGGTCCAAGCAGCTCCAGCGCGTCGAGATCGCCTGGCGGCGCCACCTGGTGGACGATTTATCATGACCTCAGCCAGATCAAACTGGCGCAATTGTCGAGCCCCAACGGGACCGTCTGACAGGTCACCGAGCCCGCCCCAAATGCCGCTCAGCGTCTGAAATCACTGCAGATCAAACCACCCCCGCCGATTCTGGAGGTGCACTGAGTCCCTCGGTATACGCCCTCTCGCCGCCACGCGTATAAGCCGTTGAGTAATAGGCCCTGTGCGCCCGTTCGTATCTAGCTGCTGTCAAACTCGGGTGGAAGGCGGCTCGTCGAGCCGTACTGGCATGTCACTCTGCGGCCATCCGAAGCAGATTGGGAAAGACCAGGATCTCCGGGCGGCGGCCGCCCCCCTCCCGCAGGACTTGGAGTGTTTGATCGTCCTTGAGCTGGCGAACCATGCTATAGATCGTCGGTTTGGAGACCCCCGTTTGCTGGACAAGGTCCGAGACCCGGAAGATAGGTCGAGTGAACAGGGCGTCCAGCAACGGGATGCTGTATTGGGAACGCGTTACCTCGCGGATATGCTTCTTCATCTCGTCATAGAACGCCATGATCTGCTGGGCCTTGTTCCGGTTCTCTCGGGCCTGGATCGTCAGGGCCTCGAGAAAGAACCGAATCCAACCCGTCCAATCCTCCTCGGCCGAGATCGGCGGAAGTCGACTTGTTCGTTTATCCTGTCAGTTTACGGATGTCAATCTGGGCATCAAGGGTTGAATGGACAATTAGCATTCCTAATTGACAAAATCTAGGACGTCAAGCATATTTTGTCTTTCTGTCGGATTGACAGAGATATAGTCATGTTCGGAGGACTGAACATATGAGGATGGGGAAGCCGTTAGGAATACTCAAGAGCTAGTATGGCACTCGATAGCACTGGGGCTTGTCCGTCATTTCCTTCGGCTCGACTGTCCCGTGTGTTGCCTGAGTATGTCCTCTTCCAATAAGCAATGAGGAAGGATGGAGAATGTCCAGCACAGAAAAGCTAACCTTTGGAGATCTTGATGCTCTTGATTCGAGTCCGGCGGAAGTGCGTGAAAGTTTTAAGCACCACTTCAACAATGTCCAGCCGGACGGCTTAGCACTGAATGATCAAACGTATTACAATGCAGTCCATCCCCCGATTACCGAGCAATACGGCCATCCGTGCTATAAGCATCTCGAGCAGTTTCAATTCGAGCCGGAACATAAAGGGGATCCGGAAAAATCAATTGTGGGGATCCACGAGGCTGTGAATAACAGCGACAAGGAAGCGAGGATTTCTACTTCTGTGACTGGTAGTTGGTCCGAGACGCGCACCTGGTCGACCTCGGTTACGACGGGAATGACCTTTTCGGCTTCCGTAGAGATTAAGGCCATCTTCAGCATCGGAGGTGAAGTTTCTGTATCGACCACAATCGGTCACTCGAACAGTAAGACGCTAAACAAGAGCAGTACCTCGTCAGTCGAAGTGGATGTTCCGGCACATAGCAAGAAAAAGGTCAAGATGGTTGCGACCTTGCAAAAGGAACGCCTGAACTTCCATGCACCCATTCGCGTAGAAGGGATGTTCGGTGCGAACTTCCCCGAGCGGGTCAGAGGGCACTATTTCTGGTTCCTCCCGGCGAACCAGGTCCTCAATAAAACCCACGGTGAAGTCCATGGCACGATAGAGCAAAACAGTACGGTCCATGTTCACACTGAGATCGGCGAAGCCGAGCCAATCGAGTAAACCAATCAAGGCAATTGATCGGACTGGCTTCCGAGTTCCCTATTTCAGTCAATTGCCACGTCATCTGAGAATCAGCCGGGCGCCTTCAGATACTATGGGAAGGTGTCTTTAGCAGATAAAGGATCCACAGAAAGCAAAGATTACAATAAAGGTAATGAGCAGCCTTAATAAAAGGCCCCGGCGGGATTGACCGGGGCCTTTCGTGTCACGATGGAGTTGGAGATATCTGAGGAGACCTAGACTGTCCCAATCTACAAATCTCTCTATATAGAGCGGCACACCGGTGTCAACTACCGTATTCAGGTCAAAGCCCCACCCGATCCTCCTCCATTCGATCGATCAGTCTAGAGCCTCGTTCAGGCAGCCATCTAGAAGCGGATGGACGCCACGTCGCTCCCCCCGGCCCCGCCGGCCGTTGCGAATGTGGC
>CAYUWI010000237.1:0-2630 GCA_964448275.1 uncultured Gammaproteobacteria bacterium
AATAGATACTTTTTCTTGACCCAGCCGCTCCCTTAAGGTCTTATTAAAATACCTTAGGCCGAGGCACGGGAACCTTCTACTTTTTGAAAAACTTCTCGGGACGATGGCGAATAAAGGACGTGACAAGTGTACCTCACCAGGGGGATGACTTCGGTGTCGTGGCGCATGTCTCGCATGTAAGAACCAACAAAAGCACAGAACAATACATAACCGCTTATTAAGCGTCACCAGAACAAAATACTTCTATTAATGGCCCTATTCTTCACAATGGCCATATCAACCGCCATAGCGGGCAGAGGAAATGCTCAAGGCAACGGTCAAAGGCAAGCTCACGGAACTGTTGAACCTTATGAACTGAGCATGTCCTCGTACCTATGCGATGGAACCACAACCGTCCATCTCCAGATCAACTCTACGGATCCCGAGTTCGACCTGCCCAAGGTTGCGAAGAAGATCATGATCAAGGATTACTCTAGAGACGGGGAGGAGACCTTCTACGCAAGAAATTTCCACCGCCAGACCCTCAACAACGGGCATTGGTCAATGACATTTGACGATCTGGAACGCCACCAAGTCGTTACCGCACACGTACTTGTCCAAACCGGCAAACCGTTGACACTGAAATCTTGACCGCTACGTCGGAGGTGTTATTACTTCCCGATTATACAGTCTCAAATGTCGACCACCCTAAGAAAGTAATGATCAACCAAGACGTCCACATTTCAGCTCTTATTGAAGAGCTAAATGGTGACCTAGGCGGCAACGTTTTTGTGCTGCTGCTAGCAGGACAAAACGTCCTTGATACGATTGAAAGTGCGTTCATTCCCGCTGGTGGCAGCGCGCTCGCCAACCTCGTAACCTCTTTCGAGGAAACCGGCACACACACGCTTAAACTGGATTTTGTCCCCGTATTTGAAGGCATGGAGTGTAATCACGCCAGCAATACACTTGAATTCACGGTAGAGGTGGTACGCGAGGAGCTGCCGTTATGGACTTCGAGCAGGTACTATCATTGGGACGGTTACCAAGAATCGCACTGGGATAGCGCGTACGGAGAAAGCCACTATTGGCTCGAAGGTACAATGGAGCACCTGTGGTCCTGGGGCTACAACCACATCAATACCGACACTAAAGGGGATGTAGGCAGCCTTATAAAGCTTCAAATAGACGTTGCAACTGACGACGGTAACATATCCATTTAAGCTACTCCAAGTGATATGAACTCTTTCACGGAATATAGCGACTCTTTTTGGGGAAGGCACTATGATCCTGAAAACCGTTACTGGCTTTATGTGCGAGGATATAAAAATATTGACGTTTTATATTATCATTATTCTTTCGCAAGTGGTGATTATGTATATCACTCAGAGGGCTACGATACACGATATGGTCGGTCTTGGGACTATACTTCCGAGATCGATGGCGGAGTTCAATTATTTGCCAAAGAGTATGTAAATCTCGATGTATCCGTTAAAAAATGACGGAGATGACTATGGCGGGTTTATTCCAATGGAGCTTAAGTATGACGACTTTGAGCACTTCTGGGACTATTGGTGGAACGACACTCATTATTGGGGAGAGTACGATTATGAGACGTGGTCGGGCTCGTATTATGGCATAACCGAATAGTCCGAGAACTTAGCAATCAGGCATCGGAGTCGATTTATAGGTGCGAGCGTGCACCGAGCTCGGCCTCGGCCTGAATTGCGGATGGAATAAACGTCCAGCTCTTCGGTGGGGTTCCCATCGGAGAGCTTTTTTGTCGAGGTTTGAACTTTCAAGAAACTCGACCAACAGGAAGATGGCAGCACCGAAAACGAGGTGAGGTCTGGGTCGCTGACCTAGGCCTGGCGGCGAAAGTTCGTGCTGTGGTCATCGTCAGCACCGAATACCGAGAGCAGGATTACGCCCTCGTCACTCTGGTACGTCATACGACAACGCCCCGAGTTTCCTGTTATTTGAGCGGCTCCCCTTTGGTCAGCCGGGGGGGAGTTTCTTGTCTCCGGTTCGTCGGAGTGCATCTTTACTCTGCGCTTCTGTTTTTTCGACCGA
The DNA here is from genome assembly GCA_964448275.1 of uncultured Gammaproteobacteria bacterium. GTDB lineage: Bacteria > Pseudomonadota > Gammaproteobacteria > Thiohalorhabdales > CAYUWI01 > CAYUWI01. The sequence continues at coordinate 2,053 of CAYUWI010000237.1, forward strand.
GTTCTCCTTATCTTCGAAGCCTCTTGCCGATCGACACGGAGGGGCCATTCAGGTTAAGATAATGTTAAGTGGTGTATCTGTAATGGATCGGGCAAAGACATGACTATGCGCCAACGGTTTGGTGCGATCCATTACAGATACACCACAATTGAATTGAACCGCTGAACCAGAAAGACCTAGACAGGGAAAAGCATCCCAAACCGGTCGCATGGGAATTGCTGCCAAGGTTGGAGGAAGTTGGGAACAAGCCGTAAAATCACAACCCAGGCAGCGGCGTATCGGTAGGAAACGATCCAAAAGCGCCTTCTGTGCTCAAATTGAACACAGTGGCCGCCAACTTGGGCAAGGATCCGGCCAAGCAGCTTGTTTGAGTCAAAACCGCCGCTGCGATAAGAAAGGAAATGAGAAGAGGGCATGAGTGATTTCATGAGCTGTCCAGAATGGGTGGTTTTTTGAAACGAGGAATGACTCGAATCAGAATAAGTGTGGCTTGGCCGCATCTCGGACAGAGCAGTTGAGGTGGCTCGATGTGCTTTACTGTGGCAACAGATTCCTGCCCATGTCCTGGTGTGGAGTTC
>CAYUWI010000238.1:0-300 GCA_964448275.1 uncultured Gammaproteobacteria bacterium
CGCGGCGGCGACGGCGGGTCGGTCGGAACCTCGCGTATCGTGCCAGAACGTCGCGCTGGCCTGCGGGTCGAGGTCGAACAACGCGGCGCTGTCACCATCAGCCTCGGCCGCCACGGCAAGGGCCGTTGCGAGGGTGGTTTTTCCCACACCGCCTTTCTGAGAAATGATGGACAGGGTCTTCATGGCAAGAATAACGTATAGCTGTATACGTGTATACACGGTTACATGTATAAAAAGAAACGTCAAGCGCGATAAGGGGTGGGGGGGGGCAATAAGGCCAGCAAGGTCGGTACCCCGCAA
>CAYUWI010000238.1:310-2629 GCA_964448275.1 uncultured Gammaproteobacteria bacterium
GCGCGATATGGGGTGGGGCAATGGGCCAGCAAAGTCAGTCACCCGTCACATGGCAATCCTTACCTGCTGTCGCATGGACGTTGACCCCGGGAGTGTATACCGGTATACGCGTATACTTGGCGACAGTGCGGGCATGGTTGGAATACGGATCAGCCTTCAGGTGGATACGGGTCATTCCCATATGTGTTCCGCTCCCGAAACCGGCCGTTTTGATCGTGGATGAACATCTCGCTGCGCTGGTTGATGGACCTTTGACGCGCGGAATCGATAGCCTCCCGTTGGGTACCATGAACGGACGTAGCCCGCTGATTGCCTGCGCCCTTGACGGCCCATCCCTCTGAATGCGGCACGACGTGCTGATTCTTCTTCGCCATTTTATCAACTCCTCTGTTCAGTTATCTTGACTTTTTATCAACCTTATGTTGACATATAACTATATATTTTTCGTTTGTCAACCAAGCCGTAACGGAAAGCAAAGAGCATGCTTGGACAGAGGTTAAGACTGGCGCGGAAAAAAGCCGGCCTTTCGATGAAGGATCTTGCCGACCGCGTCGACCCGGAGGTCAGTGCACAGGCGATAAGCAAATATGAAGCCGAGCAGATGATGCCCTCATCGGCCGTTCTCGTCGGTCTAGGCGAAGCGCTCAGCGTGTCCCTCGATTTCCTGATGGGGGGGCAGGTCGAGGCGCTCAGTGAAGTTGAATTCCGCAAGCACTCCGGCACTTCCGCAAAGGATCGGGCCAGGGCCGAAGCTCTTGTGACCGAAAAGCTGGAAGATTACCTCACGATCGAGGATATTCTGGACCTCGAGCTGCTGGAAGACCCGTTTGAAGGGTTGCGCTGTGAACAGGTGGACAGCTTCGATATCATCGAGGAAAAAGCACAGGCATTGCGCGATCGCTGGTATCTGGGACGCGATCCGATCCCCAGCATTACCGGTCTGCTCGAGGATAAAGGGATCAAGGTGGTCGAGGCAGATTTACCGTCGCGCTTTGACGGCCTTGCCTGTGATGTAAAACGGACCGGAAACCGTCCTGATACCCAGGTTGTTGTCGTATCCAGCCAGTCCAGTATCGAACGCAAGCGTTTCAACCTTGCACATGAGCTGGCACACCGGGTCATCCGTGATACCGGCAATCCGGATATCAGGCTCGAGAAGGCGGTGCACCGCTTTGCCGGAGCATTCCTTGTGCCCGGGGATCATCTGAGGCAGGAAGTCGGCTCCAGTCGCCACGGGATTACCTATCACGAGCTTATTCGCCTGAAGCACTTCTACGGGATCTCGGCCGCAGCCATGCTGATGCGGCTGCGGGACGTTAATATCCTGCCAAAAAGCGTGGTCGATTACGCTTTCCGATCCTATGCCCGGTCGTGGCGCAAGCAGGAGCCGAAGCCGATAGAAGACAGGGAAGGATACGGAGCCTTCGAGAAGCCAATGCGCTTTGAGCGGCTGGTATGGCACGCTCTTGGCGAGGAGTTCATCTCGCCCGCCCGGGCCTCGCAACTGCTGAAAATGCCGCTCAGGGACGTGGAACGTGAAATAAAAGGGCCTTGTGAACGTTGACACATGTAATCGTCAATGATGCCTCCTGCCTGATCGACCTACATAAAGGGCAGTTACTGCATGTGGTTCTAAATCTGCCCTACCGCTTCGTCGTCCCGTTCCCCGTACGACACTCCGAGTTGCTGGATTTGACTGTCCAGGAATGGCGCTTCCTGGATGACGCCGGTCTGGAGACCTTCGACGTCCCTCAGAACCAGATGCCCGAAGCCTTTGCGCTTAAAAGCCGCTATCCGAAGTTGTCGGCTAATGACTGTATCTGCCTTGTTACAACACAGTGCCATGAAAACGGCATCCTGTTGACCGGCGACGGCCTGCTACGGCAGGTGGCAGGGGAAGTTTCGGTTCGCGTGCATGGTGTTCTCTGGATAATCGATGAACTCAGAACCGCAAACGTTTGCAGTAGTGACATCCTGATTTCCGCCCTCGAAACCTGGCGCGATGATCCGTCGGTTTTTCTACCATCTGCGGAAATCGAGCAGCGGCTCCGTCACCTGAAATCGCGGACTTAGGCAAAAGCTGCGTTGATTGAAGCAAAACTGATAGTCTCCCAAGCATGGCCAATTATGGTATACGCGTATATTTTTATACGTGTATACACAGTCCATGGCAAAAAGAAACATGTTGCGCCCCGGAAAAACCTGTAGCGAACCGTTTGATCTTCTTTCCCACTGTCCTTGGAGATAGGACAGTAGGGGAAAAATGCCCCGACCATCGAAGGCCGGGGCATGATCGCGTTTAGTGTTCGGACGGCAGAT
>CAYUWI010000239.1:0-2628 GCA_964448275.1 uncultured Gammaproteobacteria bacterium
GACCACGGGGGCGGCGAACGCGAGTGTGACGATCGCGAGCGCCACGAGCAGCCAACGTCCAAGTTTGAAGGTAGTCATTGTTCTTCTCCTCGGTTACTCGTAGGATAGCTCACGGGTTATCTCAATGGGCGTAAACCCGCGCAGGAGACCGTTCGAGAGCGTGTATAGAGCGTCCTAATCGTCCTTCAGGAATACAATCGTTCATCTCCGCCGAATTCGCCAGGGTCGGGCCAGTCCCCGTTACTCACGAGTAGCGATCGGGGACGATGAGAGTCGTGCGACCGGACGATGCCAAGTCCATCGCTCGCTCGATGAACTGGAGTAACTGGGATTTCGGGAGTGCATTCGTCCCGGTAGATTATCGTCTGAACCTATAACCCTCTGAACGTTTCAGAAAAGCTATATTGTTTGATCTCCCGGTCAATTCGACCAATCGCGCCTGATCAGTCACCGCTCCGCTTCTCGTCTACCTGTTACCCTCATTCGATTTGAAGGTCCCCTCGCATTGTATTTTCGTGTGGATCGCAGACGTATTGAGCCAACTCATTGCTCGCCGTGATCGCCAGAATCTGGTCCTCGTCCGCTTCGGAAACCACTTCGGTCGAAAGGTCGTCTACGACCGCGTCGGTATCGTCGCGAATCTCGATGTTGTGGCCGCCGCCATCGCCTTGCGTCCAGCCGATCGTGTAGGCTTCACCCTCCTGAAGGACCAGCGTTGGATTCGCTACCCCTTCGATCGATGGGGGCGCAAGGCCTTCCCAGTGGCTGGTCTGCGCGCTGAACTCGATAGCAGTTCCTGGCTCGATGTCACCAACGCCACCATCGCCGCCACTATCGCCACCACCAGGGCCACCGCCGCGATGGCCGCCACGCATACAACCTGCTAGTAGGGTGCTCACGGCCGTCGCGACGGTCAATTGCACGACTCTACGCCGTGTGGTCGAAGAGGCACCCGACATCGTCCACAGGTTTGCGTTGAGGTCGAATAGCCCTTCCCCGGTTTCCTCGTTGTTGGGTTTGATGGATGAATACCGTACTCAGTGTGTAGTCCGACTGAGCGGCTGAGGGCGAGCAGTAGCCCCAGCAGACGAGCGTGGACGAGGGAGCGTTCCAGGTCGGCGCCCTTCGAGACAGTTGATTGCACCGGTCCCTTCGAATCAGCGGCGAAAGGCGTAGAGTCACGATGCTGACCGTCGAAACGACGAGTGGGATCGCTCTGAATCGGGACGTATCGCGCCAGGCGGCTCCTGAGAGTCGCCAGCGATCCGGGTTGCTCCCTCGCCGTCCGCCGAGTCACGGGACTCTTGGCCCTCCATTTCCTCCTCGTCCGCTTCGAGAGTCGCCGGTTCGTAGTCCGTACTCACGTTGGCGACGTGGCGATCACACGTGGAAGTGGATACGACGGCCAGCTCCAAAACTGGTCGACAGGCGCCAGCTGAGGGTTAGCTCTGACTCTGCAGGTCGTCACTCGGGTAGATTCGATACGTCCGTCCCTGGCGTTCGCGGTACAGCAGGCCGCGTTTCTCGAGGGCACTGACCGTCTGACTCACCTTGCTCTTCGAGAAGTCCGACCGATCCCTGAGTTCGATCTGCGTGATACCGGGTGAGGAGAGGACCGGTTCGAGGATGCGACGTTCGTCGTCCGGCAAGAGGTCCAGCACGCGATGCCGAGGCTGAGCTTCGGGATCGATTGCATCAGCCGGTCGAGTGGTGTTGCCTGGTGACGCAGGCCCCCCTTCGTCAGTTCGACCCGATGCATCACCCCGTTGCTGATCGACTGCCTCCGTGCTGGTGAGGTCGTCGCGAATCAGCAGATACCCACCCCCGATGACAGTCGAGACGAGGATGGTCCCGAGGACGTACCAGAGCGGATTCGTTCCGTGAACTGTCCCCATCATCGACCCCATCTGCTCGAAGGCCTGCTGTTGCTGATACGCTTGCCAGCTGAGCGCGCCGCCGATGAGGAGGACAGCTGCGACGAGGAGACCGACTACTGCATCGGCTCGCCGTCGATTCATCCAACCCAACTCGATTGGACGTGGGACGCGTTCATGCCCGAGCGTTGGCGAGACAACGGTGTACCAGTTGTGATTGTTCGAGCCAAGAATCGACGACGCCCGGGGCCGTGTGTGAGTACGGGCAAACGGACGGCCGGGAGAACGGTTGTTGTCGTCCCCCCCCCCATTCACTCATTCTTCCAATTCTTTCGAGTCGCGTCCGTACAAGGCATACAGGATCGTACGCATACCGAACGCGACGATGGCAGTCGCTTCCGTTCCTGCGTTGTGGAAGGTACGTCCAACGACGTCGAATACTATCCCCTCAATAATCGCGCCGAAGCGGCTGGATCTCGACGATGCTTCTTCGTTTCCAAAGTATTCGCCCCATCCAGTTCGATGGATCAAAAGGCAAATCCGCATAAACGAGGAGAGCGTACGTATTCGTGTATGTCGACGACCATCTCCGTCGAGGGAATGACCTGCGACCACTGTGAGCAGACAGTCGAGGATGCGCTTCGAGCGGTGACCGACGTGACCGACGTGACCACCGATCGAGAGGCCGAACGGGCGAGCGTCGAAGGTGACGCTGACGTCACAGCACTCGTCCAGGCCGTCGAGGACGCTGGAT
>CAYUWI010000240.1:0-2627 GCA_964448275.1 uncultured Gammaproteobacteria bacterium
GAGACTCCTGATCGGCCTTGAGAAGGCTCCAGCGATCGTCAAAGCGATGCCAGCGATACTTGTGCCGTAGCTTGTCGTTCCAGGCCATGACCCTGAAACAAACTTCGGGCAGATCGAGGCACTCGTAGAAGACCGGAAAGTCCTCGGGATATTTCTCCGGTGCCGCTCGGGAGAGGCGCCCGATGGTAAAAACAGGATTGCGGCGTTCCAGAAAGGGAAACATCTCCGGGGCGATATAGTTGCCGGTGATGGCCGAGGGCAGATTGCCATAACCGGCCTCAAGAGCCTTTTTCTGGAAATTTGAAGTGTAGAGGACCCGGTCGATGACGCCCTGCTTGACGGCTTCAAGCTCGCCGGGATGATGCCACATCATCTCGCTCGACCATATGATCCTCAACCCCTTCTCTTTTGCCCGATGAGCAATCCGATGGGTAAAAAAACATTGATTCGACATCGCCAAGCCGAAGCCCTCAAGCCGTTCGGGAAGACGCTCCATCGTCTTGAATCCTACGCCGAGACGGTGCAGGAACTTCGTCCACTGTTTGCTTCGAAGGTGACGGCTCTCATTCGGGACGACAGTGATCCGAAAGTGCTGGTGCAGCAGAAGGAGCAAGTGCGCGAGCTTGGTGTCCGCACCACCCAAGGTCGACGGCCAGCCGAAGATGTAGATCGAGGTCTTCATAGGGTCAATGCGCGCAAGGAAAATCACCTACGGTTGCAGATCCCGGAAACGGTCCGGACCATCAGCCATCCGGTCGGAAAAAATCGAACAAGCCGCAACATCGCGATCGTACGGGGAGTGCAAAGACGAACAAAGAGGGGAAGCTCTGGGTGGCGCGTAAAGCCGCCTTGTTGACCGCCTACAAGGCGGTATTTCGTCCAATGACGCACCGTTCGTCCCAAGTCCTAATTGTTCCGGTTGAGATTGAAGACAAAGTCCGTACATTTGGATCGCCAAATGGCTTGCAACTTTAATGCAAACCGCGTAGGCTAATAACCCTAAACATAAGAGCCAAAGGAGGAATCCGCGATGAAGACCAAGCGTAAGCGATCGGTGTCGACTCTTTGTCGGGTGGTCGCTGTCGACGACGACGAAGCGATATGCCAAACGCTTAAAGAGTTGATTGAGGCCGTGGAAGGATTCTATTGCGTTGCTTCGTTCACGGATCCTGGGCACGCAATGAAGGAGATTCCGAAACTTGCACCCGACCTCGTTTTGGTGGATGTGCGCATGCAGCGCACCTCGGGCGTCCAATGTGCTCGTTTGCTCAAGGCGCAAGCCGCCGAAATAAAGGTCCTCATGGTGAGCGGCTCCGCAAGCTCCTTCTGGGTCGAGAAGGCCGCGGAAGCCGGAGTGGACGGTTATCTCGTTAAGCCGCTGGAAATAGAAACGCTTGCATCCGGGATGAAGGCGTGCATGGATGGCGGCGTAGCGGTATCCGATGTCGTCCAACCGGCTTGGCAAGGAAGGCGTGCGCTCCCTGCTCCGCCGGATATGCCAACGGGAGAGCGGGGAGCGGAGAAATTGTCCAGGTTGACTCCACGCCAGCGGGAGATTCTCGAGCTTCTCACAGAAGGCTTGCTCTATAAGGAGATGTGCGAGGAGCTCCGGATCAGCCAGAAGACTCTCCATAATCATCTCACCATGATCTACCATGAATTGGGTGTTTCCAATCGCGTCGAGGCGGTGCGGCTCATCACACGCGGGCGGTAGCCACCGAGATATAACTCCGGTCGACCACGGGAAAAGGTTCCTTCCGAAATCGCTTTCGTGCCACTGAGCCCAATGCATCATGCGTTTCTTCTATCACATTTTCGCCCGCCATTCTCTAGGAGAAACCTCCTAGGAAAAAACTCCTAGGAGCTTTTACCTATGGAACGGAGAACGTCATAAGGGAAAAGGTAGGGATGTCGTCTTGAGTGAGACGAAAAAGTGAACGGGTGAAGCAAGAAACGTTTTAACGAAAGTGAGTCTCATTATGTCGTATCCAGCTAAAATGATGGTGCCCTCCAACGAGCCGTTTTTCATAGGCGGCCACGGCGGAGGGGATCTGATCAACACGTACAGTCAAGACAGCTTCCAGGCCGACAACCCCGGAGGCGGTCTTTTGGAGGGAATCGGACCGGCACCGATAGCCGTGAATGATTTCCGCGTCGGTGGGATGGGGACCCAAATGACGTGCGGCCCGTTGGGATTTCCGGATGAATCGCCCATCTCGTTTGTGGGGTCGGGCGGTACCGAGGGGGCATTCGACCAGGCCGATGAATCGTGCGATGGCATCGGGAGCAGGTTCGGCGGCGCTGATCGTCCGAATGAAGAGGCCCGACCTGAAGAAATGCCGACAACGATCTGCCCGACGGCTTGCTCATCGTCGCCGAACTCGGAAAGCGCTCGACCGATCCGCTATGCCAATGGCGAGATCCGGCTGATTGTTCAAGATCTCCTCTCCTTTGGGTACGGTCACGAATGGGGTCACACCCGCAGCTACAGCAATCAGCTCAATGCCAACTCCCAAGGACCGAACGGCGACCGCTGGTTCGTCAAGCAGATGCCGCACCTTGAAGAAGATGGCAGCGGAAACGTCGCTGTCATCGGGGTGATCAACGACACGGTCTGGTTTGACGAG
>CAYUWI010000241.1:0-2622 GCA_964448275.1 uncultured Gammaproteobacteria bacterium
CGCCCAGTCTAGTGGAACCCCCAACGGGCTGCCGCTTTGCTGACCGCTGCCCTTCGCGCTTTGCCCCTTGCACCCGGGAACCCGACCTTTTTGAGGTCGCGCACAGGCATGCCGTACGCTGCTGGTTGTTTGCCCCGGAGAGGCGACCGTGACTGCCACCAGTGCCCTGAACACAAGCCACTCCCAACACGGCGACACGCTCCTATCAGTGGAGGGTTTGTACACCTGGTTCGAGTTGCGGCAATGGGGGTTCCTGCGTGTAGGCTCAGTACGCGCTGTCGATGGTGTCACGTTCGTGCTCCGCCGTGGTGAGTCGGTGGCATTCGTGGGGGAGAGCGGGTGTGGTAAGAGTTCCCTTGCGCGTACACTGCTTGGCTTGTATCGGCCCAGCTATGGGCGGATCCTTTTCGAGGGGCGGTCACTAGGCGTATTGGATTCACGCCAGCTCAAGCGCTACCGGGCGGGCGTGGGCTACATCCAGCAGGACCCATACGGGGCGTTGCCGCCGTTCATGGATGTCAGGCGGATCCTTACCGAACCGTTGATTGTACACGGCGTGCGGAACCGGGCCGAGCGCGACCGCCGGATCCATGCCGCGCTTGAGGAAGTTCGCCTGTCCCCTGCGGGCGAGTATCTGGACAAATTTCCCCATATGCTAAGCGGTGGCCAGCAGCAGCGGGTGGTGATTGCCCGGGCGTTGGTTCTCGAGCCTACCATGCTGATCGCCGACGAGCCGGTGTCTATGCTCGATGCTTCAGTCCGCGTGGAGATCCTCAACCTCCTGCACCGTATCCAGAGCGAGTACAACCTTACCCTGGCCTTCATCACCCACGACCTGTCGACGGTGCGCCACTTCGCCCAACGGATCTTCATAATGTACGCTGGTCGTATCGTCGAGCAGGCCAACGTCGAGGCCCTGCTCGATCACCCGCAGCACCCCTACACCCAAGCCCTGTTAACCGCCCTGGCCGACCCTGACTCCGAAAACGCGACACGCGAGCGCCCGGTCCCCAGTGGGGAGGCACCTAGCCTGCTCCAGCCGCCAGTTGGTTGCCGCTTCCACCCACGCTGCCCACACATTGTGAAAGGCCTCTGTGATGTCGAAGACCCACCGGACTTCGAGCCGCAGCGCGACCATTACAGTGCCTGTTGGCTGCATCGTTGACGGTTGCCGGCGGCGGCTGCTGGTAAGAGTCCAACCACTGACCCATGAGACGCCTCGTTCTTGGTACGATCGTGATGTTGGCCGCGATCGCCTTGCAACTTGCCATGGTGATCCGTGTGATCGTGCCTTCGCTCATTCTTTCACTAGTCGGCTATGTCACCCTGTTTCTCGGGATGTTCCTGGTGTTACTCGGTGTACTTGGCAGGCGAGGTGAGCTTTGAGGAGGCCTTTGCTGGACCATCCTGGTGGTCCCTTGTGGGATCTTGATCGCGGGGGGAGAATTAGGCGGGATGATGGGTGCGGGATTTCGATCAGCCTAAGTGAAGAGCCCTAAAAGGGGCTCTTCTGGGTTACACCTGGACGAAGATGGAGGAGTAAGCATTCCAATGGGTTTTCTTGAGGGTAGACGGGCCATTGTCTTTGGGGTAGCCAATCGAAACTCAATCGCCTGGGGGATCGCGAAGGCCTTGGGAGCCCAGGGGGCCCGGATTGGCTTGACCTATCAAAGTGAAAGCCTTCTCAAACGGGTCCAGCCCCTCGCTGAAGAGATAGGGGCCGAGTGCCTTCTACCCTGCGATGTGGGGATAAATGACCAAGTCCAGGCGGTCTTCGATCAGTTGGGAGAGCGATGGGGTGGGTTGGAGATCCTGGTTCACTCCCTTGCATTTGCCCCTCGGGAGGAGTTGCGTGGGAGTTACGCCGAATCTGTGACTCGAGAGGGCTTTATCACCGCTCATGAGGTGAGCAGCTGGAGCTTGACCCACTTGGCTCAGGCCGCTGAACCCTTGATGCAGGGACGTGATGCAGCGATTGTCACCCTAACCTATCTGGGCGCAGAACGGGTGGTGCCCCATTACAACGTCATGGGGGTGGCGAAGGCCAGCCTGGAGGCGAGCGTCCGTTATTTGGCCTCCAGTCTGGGTCCTTACGGGATTCGGGTCAATGCGATTAGTGCGGGTCCGATTAAGACCTTGGCTGCTAGCGGCATCGGGGACATGCGGAATGTCCTGAGCCACCACCGGGAACACGCTCCACTCCAGCGCAATATCACTGCCGACGAGGTGGGCCAGACCGCTGCCTTTCTGACTAGCCCGCTGGCTACCGGGATTACGGGCGAAGTAATCCACGTCGATGGTGGCTATCACTGTATGGCCATCTAGTCTGATCTCGGATCGGGCCTTTTACCTGCTAATATTGAAGATCCGGACCCCATACTGCTGTTGAAAGTGGCTGTAGAGGGTCCTCATACGGGCTTGTCCTTGGCGCCTCTGTAGGGAGCTCCGCAGTTGGTCCTGCTGCTTGGTGAGCGCGCTCCGCTCGGGCTCGATGATCCGGTCAACTCGGAATACCGTATAGTCCCCCTTGCTGGAGCGTGCCATCCGGATCTCGTCCCGAGAGGCCGAGAAGACGGGTTCGACCAGGCCTGGGGGCAAAGCAGCCGAAGCCTGTCCGCGGGT
>CAYUWI010000242.1:0-2601 GCA_964448275.1 uncultured Gammaproteobacteria bacterium
GGAGCGGTCTCCTAAGGATCCAGCCATTACGGATACCTTGGGGATGATCTTGCTACGCAAGGGCCAAACTCAGCAGGCAGAGCAACTTTTGAGAGAAGCCGCCCAAAAATCTCCCGAGAACCTGAGCATACAGTTCCATTGGGCTCAGGCACTTGCTCAGAGTGGCAAGGAAGGAAAGGCACGCAAGACCCTGCAAGAGGTGCTGGGTGCTGATCGTCCCTTCCCGGGACGTGAACGGGCACAAAGCCTACTCGCTGAATTGGGTGGGTAGTTGATTCGAGCGTATATTCGGCAAGGGCCCCATGACATTCGAAAGGATGTCGATCAACGAGATGGCGAGCGCCAATATCAAATCCGCACTTGAGCAGTGGTCTCGAGTATTAGGCTCGGACCATGTGCTTGATCGCGAGTCCTTACTGGCGTCCTACGCTCGTAGCACCCCGTCGTACAGCACTTGGCCATTCGCCTTATGGGGAGCGCTTCCGGACGGTCTCCGGCATGGAGGTCGTATTGCCGGGTCGTATTGCCGGACGGCCAAGTGCTGCACACCGGCTTTGGCCACTACCCCCAGGCGAGGACGACCCACCTCTTCCCCTACGGGATCGGGCCCTACCTCGACGGGCTGTTTACCCAGTCGAACCTCGGGATCGTTACCCGGTTAGGGGTCTGGCTGATGCCGGCCTCGGAGTATGTCAATCACTTCTTGTGCTTTATTGACCAACATGAAGAGATCGAGCCGGTGGTCGAGGCACTCCGTCCGTTGCGCTTGAACGGTACCCTCCGCAGTGTAGTGCATATCGGCAATGACCTCAGGCTGATCTCGGGTAGCCATACCTACCCATTGGAGAGGGCGGGTGGTCGTACCCCTTTACCTAAAGGTTTACGCCGGAGGTTACGCTCTGAGACTGGGGCTGGAGCGTGGACGGTCTCCGGGGCCCTCTACGGCACGAAACGGGAGGTGACAGGCATGTCTTTCTGCGCCCGCTGGATTGACCAGCGGGCGCAAAGGGGTTGAATCGTTGGGTTTTGGGTTATTGGGCTCCGTCATGGACTCAGCAACTGTCCCGACGTCGTAAAGCGCTGACAGCTGCGAGCCCAAGGAGACCAATACCGAGGAGCCCAAGGCTAGCAGGCTCGGGGACGGTGGGTCGGATTTGTTTGTCCTTGCTAATCTGAAAACTGCCACCGCCAGCGATCGTCCGATCCCACTGGAAAGCCCAGGTGACGTCCCCTGTCAGAGGGGAGGTGCTATCCGAAAGTGTGGTGGGGCTGCCGTTGTTTAGACTGCTCCGTGTGTTGTCGAAAAGGTCGATTTCCCAGTGGTCGGGACGGGGAGTGGCTACGGTTTCGCTCATCACGAATGCTGGATCACTCTGGCTTACCGTGTTGGGGTTTTCCAGCCTAGCTGTATCATCACTACTTGTGTTGTTGAGATCGAAGTCCGAATACTGGAAGAAATGGAAATCGAGCGAGTTCGAGCTGTTGTTGGTAACGGTAATGGTCTCGGCGATATCAGACTGTGAAGAGCCCGGTGCTCCACCCGTAAGATTGTAATTGACCCCGATATCAAAGTCAGGAGAATCACTGCCGTACTCGACGAATAGATTGTTGCTATTCCCACTGCCATTCGTATCGGTTGAGACTTGGTTATCTATCGACAGGGACGAAATGTTTGATTCACCTCCTGTGCTTCCTGTGCGAAACCAGAAGGATTGCTGGAAGAGGTGATCGGTACCGTCTACCGTCCAATCGAAGGCCCCGTTCGAGTCATCGGGATCGATCTCAGCGGTCGAGTTATCATCAGTTAGTACAACAGCTTGCACCGGTGCAGCAAAGGCAAGCGCAAGTGCACTTACTGCTATAACACCGAAAAACAGTCTTGCCTTATCCCTTATCCGTGCCGCCATTTGTTTCTCCTTAACCTATTTCGGGCGATCATTAAGCACCACGGTACCCATCTACGCATGTTTCATGCCAAATTAAAAAATTAAATAAATTCAGTAGGTTGCCGGTGTTAAGCAAAAGACAAGCGGTAATATTGTAAAATGACCCGACAATTGAACAAGTGACTGGTCGGACTCGGGGAATTGTCTCTCTCCCCCGGCGCCTGATACTAGGTGGGGGTCCTGGAGGATTGCGTACCGCTCCGGAACCTAGCGTAATGGCATGGCCTGCTCCCGTTTTGCAAGCGACCAAGCGGATGGCGGAAACGGGTACCGGCCTGCGGCAACCCTGAGCAAAAAAATGGCTCCCTGAAGCCGAGCGCTTAATCAGGACCGACAGGCGCGGATGTCTCCATCGCGGCTCAGGGCGGGCATCGCCCTACCAAGAAGCCGAATAGGTTAGAGTAACCTGTTCCTCCCCAACCGAGGGGGCCGCTTGCAAAACGGGAGCAGGCCATAGATTGTGTCTATCCCGATCGCAGGATTTAGGTTTTACAGAGGGGAGGGTGGCGATGGCGCTGCAATCTTTCCTTTACTTCCTTTGTTATGGATAGGCTCCTTTTTTCTGTTAACTTGGTTTCGATGCCTTTTGTTGCTAGCTTGGCAGATTGAGCCTTCCGGGTGAGATGCCCATGAAAGGGGCAAGGGGCTTTCCTGT
>CAYUWI010000243.1:0-2598 GCA_964448275.1 uncultured Gammaproteobacteria bacterium
AAGTATCCAGGGGCTTTGTCGTGTCGCTATTCCTGCGCCCCATCGGACGGCGGCTCGCCGATTACCTGTCGGCACCGCGCGAGGTTGACGTCCATCCAGCGACCAGTCCGGCCGAGCTGGTTCGGGCAACCCTGCAGCCGGGCGATGTCCTGCTTGTCGAAGGGACGAGCCGCTTCAGCACCGCGATCAAGTACCTGACCCAGTCGACCTGGTCGCACGCCGCTCTGTATGTCGGTGATTTGGTGGACCGTGGTAGCCCAGTCGGTGAACCGCGCGTGCTAATCGAGGCCGATGTCGTTGAGGGTGTACGGGCTGTTCCGTTCAGATTATACGCTGGCTACCATACCCGCATTTGTCGACCGGTGGGCTTGAGCGAGACCGAGACCGAGCACGTCTGTAACTACATGGCCTTGCGGCTGGGCTACCAATATGATGTCCGCAATATCGTCGACCTGGTCCGCTACCTCATTCGGACGCCTCCCGTACCGGCCCGCTGGCGACGCAAGATGCTGGCCCTGGGAAGCGGCGATCCGACGCGCGCGATCTGCTCGTCGCTGATTGCACAGGCGTTCCAATCGATCCGCTATCCAATCCTACCCGAGGTACAATCGGCAGAAGACCTGCATTGTATGGGGCCGGGGTGCGCTGGGGAGATCCATCACATCCGCCACCACAGCCTGTTCGTTCCGCGGGACTTCGACGTGTCGCCGTACTTCGAGGTAATCAAGCCGAGCCTCGCCCAGGGCTTCGATTTCCACGAGCTGACCTGGGCCCATGAGCTCACGGCGCCCCGGTCTAGGTGATGTGAAAGGGTTACCGCTTGTCGAACGGATCCCGAGCAATGGAGACCAAGTAACGGAGGTATTGGCGGGTTCAGAGTGGTTTCCGTTGATGTCGAATCGAGGACTCAGCCCGAAGAGCCCTCCTTAGGTTATAATGGGATTGGATAAGGACCACTGGAGACGGTTAGAGAACGGGGAGTGCGCTGTGGACAGAAAGGAGCTCGAGAGGGAATTAGAGCGACTCGACGCGGAAGTCCGGCGCCTTGAGGCGCAAGAGGCCCGAGAACAGGAACAGTGGGTGGAAGAGGAGTTGAGTAACTGGCGAAGCAAGTACCATTACTGCCGACACAAGCGACGGCCGAAGGGGGCATCGCGCCTCAAGGGTGGGTCATCCTACTGAGCCATCTCCTGCATCATCTCTTCCATCTTCTTGTGATGGCGCTTCATCTCTTTCTTTTTGCTCTCGGAGCTTCCCTTACCCATTTGGTGTTCTTTGCGATGGGTTTCGCGAAGCTCGGCGAGGGCCTCCAATACCTCGTGGAAGTTGATTACCTCCTCCACCGTGAGCTTGCTATCCCCATCTCGATCAGCCGCCTTGAAGAGGACGCGCAGGTTCTCGTATTCGCCCTCCTCTTCATTCTCATTGGCTGCGGCGCCAAGAGGAGTGAGCGTCAAGATTGCAGCGAGTAGTGCCACGAGGGAGGCACTAGCTAATTGTTGGGGAGATCTCATATAGTCGGCTCCTTGAATAATAGCCATTTTAACTGTTGGAGCACTGCTTTCGCCCGAAGTGCCCCGGTTTCACCATGGTCTTCATCCCGCGAGATCGCTTCGCGACGCTCGCGATGACCAAGGCATAATCATCCGCATCGAAGCGGATAGGTAGTGATTTGCTCTTTCGCGTTCATTTGCTCACAGGGCTCCCTTTATAATAGGGGAACGCCTTCTTCAGAAGGGGATATCGTCCTCGAAGTCCTGGTCGAAGTCTGTCCCTTGCCCGGATGTTCCTCCAGGCTCCCCTTGCCAAGCGCCTTGGTCAAATTCGGCCGGTGCTTCGGTTTGCCCGCGCCCCTCGCCCGTGCGATTTCGCTCGCGAGGAACGGGACCACCGCCGAGCATCTGCATATCGCTGGCAATCACTTCCGTCGAGTAGCGCGTGATCCCATCCTTCTCGTAAGAACGGGTCTGGAGACGCCCTTCGATGTAGACCTGTTGCCCCTTGCGTAGGTATTCGCCGGCGACCTCCGCCAAGCGGTTCCACAGGGTGACGCGATGCCACTCGGTCTCCTCCTGTTGATTCCCTTCCCGATCCCGGTAGCGGCGCGTCGTGGCCAGATTGAGATTGGCTACGGCGGTTCCATTCGGGGTATATCGCACATCCGGGTCGCGTCCAAGGTTCCCGATCAGGATCACCTTATTGATGCCGCCTGAGGCCATCGCTCCTTTCCCTCCTGTCTCGATCCTACCTATAGGGCACTTAAATCACTACGCCAGTCTAGCATTCCTTTATTGTTTATTGTGTTTTCCGCCTATCCGCTTTGGTTAGGAACCAGATGATCAACTCCCGGTCATCGCGAGCGCTAGCGAAGCGATCCTGTGGGAAAGGGTTCATTAGAAGGTCTCGTCATCGCGAGGAGCGAGGCTTTGAGCGATCTCGTGGAAAATGGATTACAGCCGGAATGGAGCACTTCTGAGGCAGAGAGTATGCCAACGAGATTGCTTCGCCCCCTGCGGGGGCTCGCAATGACAACTCTTTTTTGGCATCGCGAGGAGCGAGGCTTTGAGCGATCTCGTGGGAAACGGTATATCGGGGGAA
>CAYUWI010000244.1:0-2593 GCA_964448275.1 uncultured Gammaproteobacteria bacterium
CCCGAGATCGAGCTGGATTTTGTCTTTGGCGGGCAAGATTACCGATTGCAGAAACGATTTGTGCGAAGTCCGGAAGCCCGCCTGGAAGGAGCTGGCCGGGTCTGGGAAGGGGACGCTGTCGAGGATGCCCTGGAGAACCTTTTGGGCTTCGACCGGCCCGGTCGGGGAGAAACCTCTCCAGAGCACCATGGCCTGTGGGGTCTGCTTTGGGTCTCCCAGGGGACGACCTTCCATCGGGTGGCCCCCACCGAGCTCGCTCGTGATTCCCTTTCCGGAGTATTGGAAGAGGAGGTCGGCGAAGTTCTGGGGGGCTCAATAGGCCAGGAGCTCTTGGCTCATTTCGCCGCCGAGCGGGACCGGTTTTGGGGCAAGACCGGCAAGCCGGTTAAGGAGCTCAAAAAGGCCCAAGAGAATTGGGAATCTGCCAAGCAGGAGTTGGCGGACAACCAGGAAGCGTTGAAGAAGTACCAGGACCGCCAGGATCGCCTTCAGCGCATTGAGGATGAGTTGCGGCACTACCGGGAAGAAAAGATCCTGGAGGAAATGGAGCAGCGCTTCCAACAAGCAAAAGAAAAGCAGAAGCAGCTCGAGCAATGCCAATCCGAGCTTTCCGAGGCGAAAAGCGCGTTCGAATTGGTTCAGGCCCACCTCCAGTCCGCCCGAACCCGCTGGGAGGCCCGAAAGGCCCTCCGGGAGGAAATGGCAGGAATCGATAAGGATCTGGCTGAACTCGAGGAGTCCCGCCAGGCGCGACAGACGGAGGCCCAGACGGCCGAGGACGAGCGGGAGGAGCGACGGAAGCGGGTCCAGTCCGTTGAACAGCAGGCCCGAGAGGCCCAGGAGGCTGAACAGCGGCTTGCTGGAGTGCTCCAGTACCTGGATCGGTCCGAGAAGCGACAGTCGCTATCTGACCAATATAAAAAAGCCCGGGAAGCCCATAAAAAGGCCAAGGAGGCGCGGACAAATGCCCAGGCCATCCGGGTGAGCGACAAGGAGCTAAAGGCTCTTCGCGAGCTGGAACGGGCGGTGGACCAGGCCGAAGGCCGCCTTGCGGGATCCGCCACCGAGCTTTCGGTGGATGTAAACGTGGCCTATGAGGTAACCGGGGAGGCCCAAACCCGGGAAGGCGATTATCTGGTCACGGGAAGCTCGGAAGTGAGCCTGGCGGGGGTCGGAAAGGTTGGGGTCCGCGCCGGGGGAGCGGAGCTGGCCGAGATCCAGGAAACCCTTCGACGGACCCGGCAGGAACGGGACGACAAACTGGCCGAACTGGGGGCAAAAAGTCTGCAGCAGGCCGAAGAATTGCACAGCCGGAAGCAGGCCCTGGAAAGGGAGGCCAAAAACCAGGAGCAGGTCCTCCACGTGCATGCCCCTGATGGACTTCAGGCACTCCAGGATCGGATCGAGGTGCTGGACGCTGAGTTGGCCAACCTGCCAGAGCCGGAGGGGGAGGAAGCCCAGAAAGGGCGTCCCGAATTGCAGCAGGCTCATGGCGAAGCTCAGGATCGGCGCAAGGAAGTGGAAGAGGGGGTAAAAAGGGCCCGGGAGGCCTTTGACGAGCAACAAGAGGTTTTCCAACAGGCCCAGGAAAGCCTTACGGAAGTCCGAACTGCCATCAAAGGCCGAAAGGAAAGGTGGGAAAACGTTCGCCAACAGCTGGAGACGGAGCGGGCCGAAATATCCGACGAAGCCCTTTCCCAGAAGCTGACCGACGAGCAAGCGAAGGTGGAAACGGCTGAAAAGCGGGTGAAGGAAGCAAGGGAGGCGCTTGAGGCCCTGCATCCCGAGGATATCCAGCTGGAGCTAGGAAATGCGGAGAAGGCGGTTTCCGGCGTCCGGAAAGAAATGGAAAAGCTAGAGAAAGAGCGCAACGACCTAAAAGGCGAGCTCCGTGGAGCCGGAAGCCAAGGGCTGGCGGAGAATCAGGAAGAGCTGGAGCGCAAGGTCCAAGAGGCCGAACGGGCCTATCGCTCGATGGAACGGGAAGCCAAAGCCGTCTGGATGGCCGCGGAGGCCTTGGAGGAAGCTGCTAGCGAGGCGAGGCAGGCTTACCTGCAGCCTCTTGTGCGCCATCTGAATCCTTATCTTGGCCGGGTGTTCACCGACGCCGAGCCTGTCCTTGGCGACACCTTGGCATTGGAGGGCTTACGTCGGGGAGATCATGTCGAGGATTTTCGTCAGCTTAGCGTCGGAGCGAGGGAGCAGGTAGCTGTGCTTACCCGCCTCGCCTTCGCGGATCTTCTGACAGAAGAAGGGGGGGAGGCGCCCCCGGTCATCCTGGATGACGCCCTGGTTTATGCGGACGAGCACCGTTTTGAGACGATGAAACACTTGTTGGCCCGCTCCGCGCAGAAGCACCAGGTTCTCATCCTTACTTGTCGTCCCATGGAATATTTGTCCCTGGGTGCGGAGCCGTTCCGACTCAACTAGGAATAACCAAGAAAAGATAACAACCCTGTTATAGGCGGAAAATGGTCGATAAGAAAGCCCTGAGCGAGCGGGACATCTGCACCAAGTACATCACCCCGGCCCTCCAGCGGACGGGTTGGGATATCCAAACCCAGGTGCGGGAGGAATATCCCTTTACGGCTGG
>CAYUWI010000245.1:0-2585 GCA_964448275.1 uncultured Gammaproteobacteria bacterium
GGCTGAGGCCGGTCCCCTGGCGCTCGGCCTTGATGCGCTTGGATGGCTCGGTCATACGTAACCGTATCTCTGAGTGATATCGTTCGTGGTGCATAACGCTCGGCTCAAGCGCCGCTTTGAACCCGCAAAGCGGCGGGAAAGCAGTCGCCGTGCAGCCGATTGTTATGTCTGGAACTGTTCACGAATGCAATACCCGTCGCACAAGCACCGGTCCAACCATTTCAAAGATAATGGTAGAGGCAACCACGACCGGAAGAATGGCGTCGCGGAATTCCGGAAATCGCTCGGCCGCCAGCAACGCCATGCCGATTGCTACGCCTGCCTGTGGTGTCAGCGCCAGGCCAATATTTCGGGGGAGGGCATTCTGCTCCGTTCGGGTGAAAAGCACTGCAAGAGAGCCGCCAAGTGCCCGGCCTGCCAGGCGCAGGAGAATATAGGCGGCTGTCAGTCCGATGACATCGCCTAGTTTGTACAGATCGACACTGGCGCCGGATAGCACAAAAAAGAATACCAGGAATGGCCACTCGATATGCTCAATCTCCCGGAATGACCTGGTATGATGAGATGAGAAGTTGACCACCAGAGTACCGGCGACCATTGACGCCAGAAGTGCGGACACACCCATTAATGAGGACAGCCCGGCAAGTAACAGGATCAGTGCGAATGCTTCCATCTGGGTCGGTTCCCCTGGCCGGAGGCGGCCGGTAAGCCAAGCCGCCGGCAGGCCGATCATTGCTCCAATGATTATTGCACCCCACAGTTCCCACAAGGCGTGCAGCAAGGCCTCTTGTCCATTGTTTCTCAGCACCCACCCAAGAACCGCCATGCTGAGCCCGAACACGACAATGCCCCAAGCATCATCGATAGCGACGATGCCTTGCAATACCCTGGCGCGCAAGCGGATATCCCCGCTTTCCCGGATAGATTCACTGACAGCAGCGGGATCCGTGGCGACTGAAATGGCCGCTAGCGAGATTGCAACGACAAGGGGAAATCCGAGCACCAGTAAACCGGCGCCAACGACGAATCCACCAGCCACAATCACGAACAGTGAGATAGCTAGAATCAGGGGGCCGGTAGCCCGCAGCCGGTCCATCGTCAATTCGCTACCCAGCAGAAATGCCACCATGACCAGAGCCAGCTTGATCAGCGGTTCACTGAGCCCGTTCAGCACGTGGGCACCTTCATCCCCCAGCCATACCTGCTGCACAAAAGCGATCCCGACTCCGACAAGCACCAGTATGGATATCCGTGGCACTCTGGTGTGGCTGGCCAGTGTGTCGGCAAAAATGCTGACGGACAGAATAACGCCCAAAAGGATAATGTTGAGTGTGGCTTGGTGTACCTCTATGGGCAGCCAGCTGGGAAGATAGTCAATCATATGGACTAGACGAGCTTTGCCTCTGCGAGGTCACTTCATTTGTTTAGAAAATGTGCATAACTACAAGTAAACGACATTGTGTGGGTAGAGCGCTTCAGTGAATTGTCGTACAGCATAACCTCCGAACCTTTATTAACAAGCTTTAAACGCCACGAGCCAATTGCTATGGGATGAACTGGGTGAACAAAGGCGTAACACTCACGCCACCACATCCAGATCGTCATGGTCCTGTCGGATCTGATGCCGCTGCAGCAGCAGAGGGCGGTTGTAGCGTCATATGAAGCCCAGCCATGTCTGTAGATTGGCGTGAATACCGCTATTTTCTATGAGATAACACAAGCTAGCCCCTGAACATGACCCTCAAGCAACGAACGAGTCCGCTACTTCCTGGCGATGGGGCCGATAGGCCCGCTGGCGGACAACCTGATTTCTCAAGCTATTGATCTCGGACTTCTTGACTCCCATGAGGAGGACGAGCATTTCATAGGCTTCATTGACGGAATCTCCGATTATGACAAACGATTTCCCACAGGACTCACCACAGCACACCACAGTCCTGTTAGTGATCGATTCAAGGTCGTTCAGATCAGACTGACGATTGAATATGTTCCGGATCTAGCGATTCTCTCCGACCCGCAGGGACCGGTGGGGGATGTCGATGTAGCCGATGAAGCGCCGCAGCTCGCCCAGCGCCTCGCTCCCGGCCGGGGGCTTGACCTAGGCCAGGTCGGCTACAAGCTGGGAGGAGAACCGGGCCCCGTGGGGCGGGGCGTACGGGCTGGCCTCGGGGTGTTCCAGGCAGAAGGGCAGGATGGCCGCGAAGAGGGCAATTCGTGTGGGGTCATCCCTGTTCCCCTGAGAGGAGTGACTCAAAGTCCCCAGGCACATCTGGCGCATGGCGTCCAGGTCATTTCCAGCTTCCGGCACCGTGTCCCGGGCGCCGGCGAGGTAGAAGTCCAGCCAGGTGAGCATCGGTGGCTGTCTCCCCCCTTCAGGTGGCCATCCCAGGCCTGTCTCGATTTCTATCAGGGAGCGATCAAGATAGCCTAGCCACTGCTTGTGTTTAAATAGTCGGGGTTGGTGTAGGTTGAACTCCTATAGCAAATGACAATCTGGATGTGACAGCGTGAGTGTTGTGCATTTTGGTGTCTAGGGCCTGTCTGCAAAGTTTCTATTCGCTGTGTTTCATCAGTCGATTGACCGT
>CAYUWI010000246.1:0-2557 GCA_964448275.1 uncultured Gammaproteobacteria bacterium
GGGATCTCGGCCGGCCATTGGGTTGGCTCGCAAGCCAGATCGAAGCCCAGAGCCAGAACCTGCCAGCGGGTGAGGTCGGGAGCACCGAGGCCGGGCGTCAGTTGCGTAGCCCGGGGAAGTTGACCCGTCCCACGGCGTTTGCCGAGCTCCCGGTGATTACCGACCCCGAGCAAGGGCATGTCGTCGAGCTCGAGGAGATCGCCGCGATCGAGCGCCGTCCCCAGGAGAATACGGTCCGGGTAAGCCAGGGGGGCCGACCGGCGGTGGAGCTGCGGCTTCAGCGCTCCCAAAGTGGAGACACCCTCAATGCGGCCCGGACCCTTCACCGCTGGGTTGAAGAAACCCGGCCCACCTTACCACCCGGGGTCGAGCTGACCGTTTTCGATGAGTCCTGGAATCTGGTCAAGGAACGGATCGGTCTGCTTATCAAGAACGGGCTCAGCGGCTTGGCCCTGGTCCTGCTTATCTTGTTCCTATTCCTTCGGGGACGGGTGGCGGTCTGGGTAGCGGTTGGGATCCCGGTCTCCTTCCTCGCTGCCCTGGCCATCCTGTATTGGGCCGGTGGCAGCATCAATATGATCAGCCTCTTCGCCCTGATCATGACCCTGGGCATCATTGTCGATGATGCGATCGTCGTCGCAGAGGAGGGATTAACCCGCCATCAGCAGGGCGACACAGACGCCGCCGTGCATGCTGCCCACCGTATGTGGCCGCCTGTTCTCTCGGCTTCCTTGACCACTATGGCGGGCTTTCTCCCGTTGATGCTAGTAGGCGAGGTAATCGGGGCCTTCCTCTTCGCAATCCCCCTAGTGGCAATCTGTGTCATCGTGGCCTCCTTGGTTGAGGCCTTTCTGGTACTCCCGGGCCATCTGCACCGGGCCTTCTCTCGGATCACCCCGGGGGGCTCATCGAATAGGCTGAGATGGCGACTAGAACGACGATTCGAGCGGTTTCGGGAGGGTCCCTTCCGTCGCGCAATCGAAGCGGCGCTGCGCCATCGGGCGAGCACCTTGGCGACGGGGCTGGCCCTTCTGGCCCTCACCGTTGGGCTGGTCGTGGGGGGACGTCTACCCTTCTCCTTCTTCCCCTCTCCCGCAGGGACCGTGATCTACGCCAATGCGAAGTTCGTCGCCGGCACCCCAAGAGCCCAAGTCTCGCAGTTCCTAGCCCACCTGGAGGAGACCATGGAGGCCACAGCGGCCGAGCTCGGTGAAGGGCTGGTCAAGACGGCAGTCACCCGACACGGACGGACCAGTGGCGCAGAGACTGCGGGGGGTGGTCAGGTGGGGGACCAGTTCGGCTCCGTATTTGTGGAGCTGATCTCCCCAGAGGAACGGTCGGTCCGCCGGAGAGATTTCATGCAACAGTGGCGGGAACGAGTCGAACTACCTCCCGGGATCGAGTCCTTTACGCTGAAAGCGCGCACCGGTGGCCCGCCCGGCAGCGATATCAGTGTGCGCCTGACCGAGGCATCCCCCGGACAGCTCAAATCGGCGGCCCAAGAGCTAATCGAGATCTTGGAAGGGCACACCGGGCTCAGCGGCATCGAGGATGATATGCCCTACGGGCGTGAGCAGCTGATCTACGAGGTAACGCCTCACGGCCAGGCCTTGGGGCTGACTGAGAAGGCCGTTGGGAACCAGTTACGGGATGCCTTCTCCGGCCATTTGGCTCAGACTGTCCTCGACGGCGAGGATGAAGTCGAGGTCCGAGTAAGCTTACCCGATAGGGAGCAGGGCGATATGGGGGCCCTAGCCCATTTCCCTATCCGCCTCGAAGGGGGAGATATGGTCCCTCTGGACACGGTGGTCGATTTCCACTGGCGGCGTGGCTTTGAGGCCTTACGCCACGCCGATGGGCAGCTCGCAGTCCATGTCGACGCCGAGGTGAACCGGCGAGTGGCCAATAGCAACCGGGTCCGAAACGCCCTACGCCAGGGGGCACTACCCAAGCTGGAACAGGAGTACGGGGTAACGACCCAATTCGTCGGTAAGGGCGAAGATCAACGGAAGACCCTCAGCGATATGAGGCGTGGTCTAGTGCTCGCCTTGGCGCTGATCTATCTCATCCTCGCGGCCATCTTCTCCTCCTACACCTTCCCCCTGCTGGTTATGCTTGCGATCCCCTTCGGCCTGATCGGTGCCTTGATCGGCCACGGGGTTATGGGGATCGACGTGACGGTCTTGTCCCTGTTCGGTCTATTCGGCTTGAGCGGGATCGTCGTCAACGACTCCATTATCCTGGTGACCTTCTATCAACAGCTCCGTGCACAAGGGTACTCCGTCCATGAGGGGCTGGTGGAGGCAGCTTGTCAGCGCCTACGCCCCGTGCTCCTGACCTCTTTGACTACTATCGCCGGCCTGACCCCACTCCTGTTCGAAGACTCCTTACAAGCCCAATTCCTGATTCCGATGGCGGTCTCCATTGCCTTCGGCCTGGTCTTTGCCACGGTACTGGTATTGGCCTTGGTCCCCGCTATGCTCTCCCTACAGGAAGGGGTGGGACAGCGCCTCCGGCAGCGTCTGGGCTGATGCGCTCGGGTCCTATCCGGGCCCAT
>CAYUWI010000247.1:0-2537 GCA_964448275.1 uncultured Gammaproteobacteria bacterium
CAGCGGGACAGCTGCGGCCTCCGTAAAGCTCAAGGACTCCGGTTTGTGGGCTGCAAAACGTTCATCAATGGTGGCGTATTCGGCGTAGTTCCCAGGGTGGCTACCGAGGCCCCCGTTACAGAAGTAGACCCCGTCTCCAGGCCGGAACTGCGAGACTTCCGAGCCCACCGCCTCGACCACTCCTGCGCCGTCGCACCCCAAGATCGCGGGGCCACTTTCGGAGGAGAGGGTTCCACGGTGGCGTTGCTTGGTATCAATCGGGTTGACCCCAGCCGCCTTCAAGCGGATCAGCAGGCTCGTTGCGCCTTCAAGCTCCGGTTCCGGGAGCTTCTGGAGCTGCAGGACAGAGGGATCCCCTGGTCGGGCCATTACGACAGCTCGCATAGACCGATTCCTACTCCTTGGTTTGGGGTGGCTCCTGGAGGTGATGATTACACCTCGCTGCGTAGCAGCAGGACTTGACTATTCAGATAATAACATGAAGCATAGTTCAGCTTTGGCAGATCATTCGAGGCAGGGTTGACAATGTATTATCGTCCGAGTCCAGCGATTGAGCAGCGCGTTGCGCGTCTACAGGAACACTTGAATCAAGAGAACCCCTTTTTGAACGGTACTGTAGGACACTTTAAAGAGCTCGATCAGGTTGCCTATCGGTTGGGACTTCTCCCACGCTCAGATTCGTTCGCAACACGGATTTCCTGGTGGCCTGTGATCTCGTGTTTGGGGACCTTCTCCTCGGGGAAGTCCACCTTTATCAATCAATATATCGGTGTCCGATTGCAAGAGACCGGAACTCAAGCGGTCGACGACAAATTTTCGGTGATCTGTTACAACCAGGATGAAACGGCCAGATCCTTGCCGGCCATGGCACTCGATGCCGATCCACGCTTCCCCTTTTATCAAATAAGTGACGAGATCGAAACCGTTACAGAAGGAGAGGGGAAACGCATCGATGCCTACCTGCAACTCAAGACCTGCAACAGTCCAGCCCTTCGGGGGAAGATCCTCATCGACTCGCCCGGTTTCGACGCCGACCAGCAGAGGAATTCAACACTCCGCATTACGGACCGGATTGTCAACCTCTCCGATCTCGTCCTCGTCTTCTTTGATGCACGCCATCCCGAGCCTGGGGCGATGTCCGACACCTTACAGCATTTGGTCGCTGATACCCTGCATCGCAGTGATTCCAACAAGTTTTTGTATATTCTCAATCAGTGCGATAGTGCCGCTTATGAGGACAACCTCGAGGAGGTGGTCGCTGCTTGGCAGCGGGCTATCTCTCAACATGGCCTGACCACCGGCCCCTTCTACAGTATCTACAGCAAGGAGGCGATGTTCCCAAACGAGGCAGAGGGCTTGCGTGAGCGCTACGAGCGGAAGCGGGACGCCGATCTCGAGGAGATCCACAAACGTCTGCGTGATCTCGATATAGAGCGACCCTACCGCATTATCGGTCTGCTGGAGTCTACGGCCGATGAGGTCGAACATCGGGTGGTGCCCAAACTCCGGGAGACCCTGCGCCGGTGGAGGCGTCTGGTCTTACGGCTAGACACCACCGCGCTGGGGGTCCTGGCAGCAGCCCTCCTTGGGCTCACGATCTGGGCGGGCTATTGGAGCGGCCTAAGCTTCAACCCACCTTGGCTGGCGTCCCTGCAAGAGAGCCCGATCTGGGCGGCGCTCCTTGGCGGACTCGTCATCCTCCTGCTTGGCGCAGGCCACTTCTGGATCCGCGGGTTCGCTGCCCGGCGCGTGGCCAAGGAGTTGGACGACTTTGCAGGGCCCGGTGAGATTACAGGCGCATTCATGAAGAGTACCCGGCCTTGGCGGAGCATCTTCCAATCGAGGCCTGCCGGCTGGACCCGGGGCACTCACGAGCATTGCCCAGGATCTGGTCCAATCCCTCAATGACTATTACACCAACCCCTCGGGGGACGAGCTGGCCACAGAGGCCTCTCACAGCAAGGTGGCCCCCTCGGTCGAGTAGCCAGGACCCACCTGACCCGCCTTGAATGCTCGCGGGCCTGGTCCACAGAAGAGCCCGTCGGAGCTGGGACCTAACGGCCCTGCCGACGGGCCAGTCCGCTTGAACAATCCAACCGACCGAAACCTGTTGTCGATACAATCGACTGTCCCGCGACCCCCAGCCAGGGAGGGAGCGGATTGGATTCAGTGTATTGAGGGTAAATGGCGACGATCGGAGCCTCTTTACCAGACGCGGAGCCGTTCGGAGTGGTCTAGATGCTGACCTACTGCCTCCTCGGCGCGGGTGTAGGCCTGCTCTCTGGATTACTGGGGCTCGGGGGTGGTCTACTCCTCGTACCGAGCCTGATTATCCTATTTCCGATGCAGGGCATATCGGCTGCGGTCTCGGTCCATCTAGCCGTTGGGACCTCGTTGGCCAGTATCGTATTCACCTCCCTTGCCACCATTGCCGCACACCACTGGCGAGGTGCTGTGCGGTGGGAGCTGATGGCTCTTCTAGCCCCGGGGGTCGTCATCGGGGCCTGGGTAGGGGCGGGGATCGCGGGATGGATGCC
>CAYUWI010000248.1:0-2535 GCA_964448275.1 uncultured Gammaproteobacteria bacterium
GCTCATAGAGGGCGCTGCGCTCCTGCTCGATCGCCTCGAGCTCCCCACGCATCCTCTCCTGTTCAGCCTCCACCTGCTCTTGTGCGGCCTTACGCTGCAGCTCTTGGCGCCTTGCCTCTGCCGTAATCGCCCGACTTAGCTCATGGGCAAAGATCTCCCGGGTGCTCATTACTGCCTGCCCAATTTGGGCTAGGGCAGCCTCCACCTCCTCCGAGAGCTCGGCTGGTTCTTCCCCTTCGGAGGCGGTCTCCCCCTCAGAGGCTGCCTCTGCCCGGATTTGCCGGATGATTCGATGGATCGTGGCATAGCTCCCACCGCCGAGGTGTGTTCGTACCGCCTCAACGGTGGGGCGCTCCCCCGCCTCGGCAAGCTCCTGATAGGCCTGCTGGACGGCCTCTTCGGTCGCGATCCTCACCATGCCTTTCCTCCTTCGTCTAAACGAGACCTTAGACCTTACGAACGGGCCTCGCTCGGCTTACATATAAAATTTTATCGTAAATTACATTTTACATTATTGCGTAATTTTACATTTTAATTGTAGTGAGGTCGAGGAGACCGTCCCTCACTCGAAGATCGAGTTACCCATATGTTACCCAGATCGAGTAAGACAGAACGGGGAATTTTATATAACTATTTGATATAAAATAGTTATATTAGAGGAGGACCGCGAGTGATTACCTGATTCTCTATCAGGTCTACATCGACAGGGAGAGGGACTGGTTCTGTAGCCCAGACTTCAGAGTGCGTATATTGGAGAAGAAAATGCACTTGCAGGGGTAGGGGCTTCGAGTAAGGGGGAAAAGGGATCACAGCGGCGGACAGTGCCTCTTAAAAGGCATGCCCGCGCAAGGTAGATTGGAAGGCAGTGTGGTGCGGTAAGAGATAGAGTTCGGCCGACCTGTAGAGGTCGGCCCAAACTCTAGAATGCCATGTAGTATGAAGCCGATCTAACCGATTACATTAGCGACAATAATCAAGGCGAACATCACAATTAGGAGCATGAGGAAAACGCCCCCAAGTATGGAAGATATCGCCTTATCTTCAGGATGCATACCAACCTCCTTTATCTGGGGTCCATTTTGGCAAACCTCATATTACTGAGGCATAAAGATGAAAACGTCAAGAAGGAAGTGAAAGATCGCTATTGCACACCAATTGACTATCCGAGCAGTCTTCCTCGGTAGCGGGCTCTCCGTGCTGCTAGCAGGCGCCAATGCCTACCTTGGTCTATTCGCCGGGCTCACGGTCTCGGCCTCTGTCCCCGCAGCTGTTGTCTCTATGGGGATCCTTCGTCTCTTCCGTGATGCCAGCCCCCTGGAGAACAACCTAGTCCAGACCGCTGCCTCCGCTGGGGAAGCAGTCGCGGCCGGTGCAATCTTCACACTGCCGGCACTGATCCTACTCGACCACTGGCAGGACTTTGCCTCCTCTTGGGTTATTTTGATTACCGGGACGGGCGGATTGCTGGGTGTCATATTCACGATCCCACTACGCCACGCGTTGATTGTTGAGCAGGAGCTCCCCTTCCCTGAGGGAATCGCGACGGCAACCGTTCTGCGCATGGGGGAGGATACACGTCACGGGATCCGCCGGGTAGCGGCAGGTTGTGTGTGTGGGGGGCTGAGCAAGCTCGCGCAGAGCGGGTTCAAGATCTGGTCCGAGGCCTTAGGCGGTGCTGTGAGCCTCGGCGGCAGTATTATCTACTTTGGCACCAATCTGTCACCCGCTCTGTTAGCAGTCGGCTATATTGTCGGCGCCAATGTAGCAGGACTTGTCTTCCTTGGGGGGATAATCGCCTGGCTGATAGCGATCCCGATCTACAGCACCACTACGCTCCCTCTGGAGAGCCCTGGTGACCCATCCACCCTAGCCCAAGTCGCTCTACGAATCTGGAGCGAGCATATTCGGTATTTGGGGGTCGGGGCCATGCTCGTAGGCGGGGTCTGGGCGTTGCGTTCCATGCGAGGTGCGCTTATCACCGGCCTGAAAAGGGCCTTCGCCGACCATCCCCCCCAGGGGGCCGAGGATCTCCCCTCAGCGGTCATTCTCATCCTGTTCGCTATCCTCACCCTCACTATGCTGCTCTACTACAGGGGGGTCCTTGATCCCGGCATCGCCCTACCAGTCACCGCCGCAATGCTTGGCGCTGCGTTCCTCTTCTCCGCAGTGGCCGCATACATGGCGGGGTTGGTCGGCTCCTCGAACAACCCGGTATCGGGGGTGACGATCGCGACCATCCTCTTGACCGCCCTCGGCCTATGGTGGGTTGTCGAGGATCCCGCCATCGGCGCCGTTAGCGCGATTCTGGTGGGTGCCGTCGTATGTTGCGCAGCGGCGATCGGTGGGGACAATATGCAAGACCTCAAGGCCGGAGCGCTCCTAGGTGCAACCCCCTGGAAGCAGCAGCTGGTTCAGATACTCGGGGTTGGATCCGGGGTATGCGTCCTTGCTCCGATCCTCTCATTGCTACTCCACGCCTATGGTATCGGGGTCCCAACAGCAGCCCATCCCAACCCGCTACCCGCTCCGCAGGCT
>CAYUWI010000249.1:0-2534 GCA_964448275.1 uncultured Gammaproteobacteria bacterium
GAGGAGAGCTTGAA
Source organism: uncultured Gammaproteobacteria bacterium (assembly GCA_964448275.1). Taxonomy (GTDB): domain Bacteria; phylum Pseudomonadota; class Gammaproteobacteria; order Thiohalorhabdales; family CAYUWI01; genus CAYUWI01. Next base: position 15 of record CAYUWI010000249.1, read on the forward strand.
CCGGGCACGTCAGGACCACGAGGCGGCGTTAAAACGTGCCGATGCCGAACGCGAGCGAGTCGAGACAGCCCTCCAGCGGCAAATCAAGGAGGCCCAGGCAGCTATGGAGCAGTCCAATACCGAGCTCTCCTCTCTTAGGTCGGAGCTTGCGGATGTGACCGCCGAGCGTGATCAACTCCAGCAGCGGGTCGAGCAATCAGAGCACGCCCAGGCCCAGGCGGAACAGGCCCAAGCGAAGTGGGAGGCTCGGGTCGAAGAGCTCGAAGGCAAGCTCGAGGCCCTTCGTGACTGGTATGATCGGGAGTTGTCGCGATTCGCGGCTCAGCTGGTGGAGCAGGCGCAGAGCGCCTCAAAGAAGGGTTCGGAGAATTCTGTAGGGGGGGATGATGGCGAGTAACGGCCCTTTTGACTATATCGTTGTGGGGGCAGGTTCGGCAGGTTGTGTGCTAGCCCACCGATTGAGTGCCGATCCCAACAATCGGGTACTCTTGCTCGAGGCCGGGCCGCGGGATCGTAGCATCTATTTGCAGATGCCGGCAGCGTTCTCCCAGCCCCTCGGCAACGACCGGTTTAATTGGTACTACCACACCGAGCCTGAGCCGTATATGGACCACCGCCGGATCTACTTCCCTCAGGGGAAGGTACTCGGCGGCTCCTCCTCGATCAACGGCATGGTCTACGTGCGGGGTAATCCCCTCGAGTACGAACACTGGGCCGAAATCGAGGGGCTGGAGCACTGGTCCTATGGCCATGTCCTCCCGTACTTTAAGCGCTCAGAGACCTGGGAGGCCGGCCGCAATGAGTACCACGGCACTGATGGGCCACTCTATACCTCACGCGACAATGCACCCCATCGCCTGGATCAGGTCTTTATTCAAGCGGCAATCGAGGCCGGACTCCCTTTTACCGAGGACATGAACGGCTATCGCCAAGAGGGCATTGGCAAGATGGATATGACTGTCCACCAGGGCCGACGCTGGAGTGCAGCAGACGCCTACCTGCATCCGGTGCTCACTCGGTCCAATCTCACCCTTGAGCTCAGGGTCCTGGTGACGCGTATCCTCTTCAATGGGCACCGGGCAATTGGGGTCGAGTATCTCCAGGATGGGCAGACCCACCGCGTCTACGCAGAATGCGAGGTCCTCCTCTCAGCCGGCGCTCTCAACTCCCCGTGGCTGCTCATGCTCTCCGGGGTCGGCAATAGCGACGAGCTCAGGCAGCTCGATATCCCTGTTGTCCACCACCTCCCCGGGGTGGGTGAGAACCTCCAGGACCACCTCGAGGTCTATGTGCAGTATGCCTGCACCCAGCCCATCACCCTCTACAGTACCCTCAGCCCGTTCAGTCGACTCAAGATCGGTCTCCATTGGCTGCTCTTCAAGCGGGGTCAGGGGGCGTCAAACCACTTCGAGGTAGGCGGTTTCCTACGGACCCGAGCCGACTACGAGTACCCCAATATCCAGTATCACTTCTTGCCGATGGCCATCTCCTATGATGGCTCCGTTCCCCATGCAGGTCACGGCTTCCAGGCCCATGTCGGGCCCATGAACCCCACGAGCGTAGGCCATGTCAAGTTGCGCTCAAACGATCCCCGCGTCCACCCGAAGATCCTCTGCAACTATCTACAAACCGAGGAAGACCGCCGCGTCATGCGGGAGGCGATCCGACTGACACGCACGATCTTTGCACAGAAGGCCTTCAATCCCTACCGTGGCCGAGAGATCGCCCCCGGCGCAGGTCGGCAGTCGGATGAGGAGCTTGATGCCTTTGCCCGGACAAAGGGGGAGAGCGCCTACCACCCCGCCGGTACCTGTAAGATGGGCCATGACGAGATGGCCGTGGTGGATGGCTTCGCCCGGGTACACGGGATCGAGGGGCTCCGGGTGGTTGACGCCTCACTCATTCCGAAGATCGTTAACTCCAACCTCAATGGACCGACGATCATGATCGCCGAGAAGGTAGCGGATATGGTCCTCGGGCGGGAGCCCTTACCGCCCTCGGATGTCCCGTTCTACGTCGCTGGGCGGGGGTGAAGGGCGCAATCCGAGTGGCTTGACGGCGGCCTACGGAGCGGGGACCATGCCGAACGTGGAGACACTCATCCTGACTCAAGCCGATCTCGAGGGCGTACTCACAATTGACTTGGCCATCCAGGCAGTCGAAGCTGCCTTCGAAGCCCATGGCCGGGGTGAGGCTGTTATGCCTTCGAAAGTCTACCTTCCCCTCGAGCAGCACGAGGGCGACTTCCGTGCCATGCCGGCGTACTTCGAGGGCACAGCGGGCCTGAAGTGGGTCAATGCCCATCCGCGGAATCCGAGTCAGCATGCATTGCCGACAGTCATGGGGCTCTACCTCCTCAATGATCCTGACACGGGAGTTCCACTGGCTGTCATGGATGCCACGCTGTTGACCGCCTTCCGGACTGGAGCGGCCGGAGGGGTTGCCTCCAAGCACCTTGCCCGAGGTGCCCCCACAACCCTTGGCCTGATTGGTTGTGGGGTCCAGGCGCGGACACTCCTC
>CAYUWI010000250.1:0-2522 GCA_964448275.1 uncultured Gammaproteobacteria bacterium
CCTGTCAGATTCGTCCCGATAAGAGCGGTTTCCCCCGCGTATGCGGGGATAGGCCGCACAAACCCTGCGAAGAGGAAGTCCGCTGCTAGTTTCCCCCGCGTATGCGGGGATAGGCCTAGAGCGAGCCAGAACTCGTGAGAGTCCATAAGGTTTCCCCCGCGTATGCGGGGATAGGCCGTAGCCCCATCGAGAATTGTGCCTGGAGTAACTGTTTCCCCCGCGTATGCGGGGATAGGCCGCGGACGTAATCGATTTCCCGAAACCTGTGGGGGTTTCCCCCGCGTATGCGGGGATAGGCCCGGTCCACCAATCAGGTCAAAGCGCTGGATAAAGTTTCCCCCGCGTATGCGGGGATAGGCCTGGAAAATCTCCGAGAATTTCGTCAAGTTTAGCGTTTCCCCCGCGTATGCGGGGATAGGCCCCATCACTTATTCCTGCACGTGGCCAGGTCTTCGTTTCCCCCGCGTATGCGGGGATAGGCCCTGATGACCTATGAAGAGGCAAGGCGGGCTATCGTTTCCCCCGCGTATGCGGGGATAGGCCGCGGGCACTGCGCTAATGGCAACCATCGGCAACGTTTCCCCCGCGTATGCGGGGATAGGCCTGCTGATAACTCCTCTCCAAGCCGCAGGTCAAGGTTTCCCCCGCGTATGCGGGGATAGGCCCGATGGCGGGGACGAGTTCCGCATCCCGCTCAAGTTTCCCCCGCGTATGCGGGGATAGGCCCGAGGTGGTCCAAGCGGGCGGGGCCCTCGCCAAGTTTCCCCCGCGTATGCGGGGATAGGCCGCATTACCTGTCAGATTCGTCCCGATAAGAGCGGTTTCCCCCGCGTATGCGGGGATAGGCCGCACAAACCCTGCGAAGAGGAAGTCCGCTGCTAGTTTCCCCCGCGTATGCGGGGATAGGCCTAGAGCGAGCCAGAACTCGTGAGAGTCCATAAGGTTTCCCCCGCGTATGCGGGGATAGGCCGTAGCCCCATCGAGAATTGTGCCTGGAGTAACTGTTTCCCCCGCGTATGCGGGGATAGGCCGCGGACGTAATCGATTTCCCGAAACCTGTGGGGGTTTCCCCCGCGTATGCGGGGATAGGCCCGGTCCACCAATCAGGTCAAAGCGCTGGATAAAGTTTCCCCCGCGTATGCGGGGATAGGCCTGGAAAATCTCCGAGAATTTCGTCAAGTTTAGCGTTTCCCCCGCGTATGCGGGGATAGGCCCCATCACTTATTCCTGCACGTGGCCAGGTCTTCGTTTCCCCCGCGTATGCGGGGATAGGCCCTGATGACCTATGAAGAGGCAAGGCGGGCTATCGTTTCCCCCGCGTATGCGGGGATAGGCCGCGGGCACTGCGCTAATGGCAACCATCGGCAACGTTTCCCCCGCGTATGCGGGGATAGGCCTGCTGATAACTCCTCTCCAAGCCGCAGGTCAAGGTTTCCCCCGCGTATGCGGGGATAGGCCCGATGGCGGGGACGAGTTCCGCATCCCGCTCAAGTTTCCCCCGCGTATGCGGGGATAGGCCCGAGGTGGTCCAAGCGGGCGGGGCCCTCGCCAAGTTTCCCCCGCGTATGCGGGGATAGGCCGCATTACCTGTCAGATTCGTCCCGATAAGAGCGGTTTCCCCCGCGTATGCGGGGATAGGCCCGCGGGATCAGGCCAAGATTGTCTTCGAAACGGGTTTCCCCCGCGTATGCGGGGATAGGCCTGACGCTGATCGTTTGTCAAGCGCCCTCCAGATGTTTCCCCCGCGTATGCGGGGATAGGCCTCTAAAGCGCCCGGTCTTTATGCGCTTTGGAATGTTTCCCCCGCGTATGCGGGGATAGGCCCGACAATATTTATGAATACACGCCGAGCACCCCGTTTCCCCCGCGTATGCGGGGATAGGCCTGACACTTTTGACTACTGGATTGACGAGCACGGGTTTCCCCCGCGTATGCGGGGATAGGCCCGCAGTCGTGCGGCAAAGTGAGGTAATCAAGTCGTTTCCCCCGCGTATGCGGGGATAGGCCCATACTGCGCGATATGGGGAGTGACATCGAAGTGTTTCCCCCGCGTATGCGGGGATAGGCCGTATGGATTGACGCGATCTGGACACGGTGGCCTGTTTCCCCCGCGTATGCGGGGATAGGCCTCCCGCTCAACTGCCTATGCGACGGCGATCCAGGTTTCCCCCGCGTATGCGGGGATAGGCCCACCTACCAAGGCAAAGGCGCGGCCGATAACCCGTTTCCCCCGCGTATGCGGGGATAGGCCTCAGGTTGGCCTAATCGGTCGTAAGGAGACCGAGTTTCCCCCGCGTATGCGGGGATAGGCCCATACTGCGCGATATGGGGAGTGACATCGAAGTGTTTCCCCCGCGTATGCGGGGATAGGCCTGAGGAGACAGCGCTCCGGTACAGCGCGGTTTGGTTTCCCCCGCGTATGCGGGGATAGGCCTCTCGACTTCATCAAGATTTCGGCGTCCAAACCGTTTCCCCCGCGTATGCGGGGATAGGCCCATCGATCGGGTACTCGCCATCCACCT
>CAYUWI010000251.1:0-2521 GCA_964448275.1 uncultured Gammaproteobacteria bacterium
CCCCCCAACCTCGTTCCCGAGCCCGCGAGACCCCTCCAAAATTAGAATTGCTGGCAGGGGGCTCAAAGCCGGCTCAGCAGTAGCGCTCCGGGAATTTCGGGGATGCACCCTGGGTCTTCAGCCGCTCCACGGCGACTGCTTTATCCGTGGGAACATTCGTGAGGAGTGGGCCGCGGTGGGTGGACCTGGACGGGAGAATCTCCGACCTTAAGCGGTCCCCACCGACCTCGCTCGTGCCCCTTATCAGCGCCGACTGGACTGAGCATTCGTTTGGGCCCACGACCTGACATTCGACCGAGCCCAAGTATCCAAGATGGGGCAGTTGCCCAACTGTTAACCTGGAGGTTTGTCAGCGCTGTCAGCGCGTCTTCTCGCCCGGTTTTTTATGGGCGTAGACAGGTTCTGGATCCTTAAATTGCGCGGGCTCCTTCTGGCGTAAACCCTTGCACTAAGCGATAGGAGCCTTGTCGGAGCTCCAAAACCCGCTCAAATTAGCGCCAAAATGTGAGGTGTAAGTGGCCCCGTCCTACTCCTTGACTTTTGCTTCCAACTCTTCGAACCTGATAGTAAATAGGGAGCGATTGCTGAACTTGCAATGGGAAAACAAAGGCGTCAGTCATTATTCCGTCAAGCGGGGCAAGGAATGGCAGTTTGCTATCTCCTGGCATCGATGCATCTGACGGCATTTTGGGCACCCTCTTCGCCCCAATCCTTCCTTAACGTGTCCAATGCGCCGTCGTCATTAAAGAGTTGTAATCTACATGAGGAGCGGTGCTCAGGGCGAGGATCGTGCGGTACTCACTGTTGTTGTCGTTCCCCAAGTGCGGCCCTGCATTATGGGATTTTGGGAAAAGCGTCCCAATGGCAAGCCGATATCTCGTTGAAACAATCCGTCCCAAAAAAAGCCCGCCTTCAATCGCCCGGCCATTGCCCGGGAACCAGGATGCCGACAGAGGCGCAACCTAACAGCCTCGGCCCTCACCTTGGGACCCATCCAAGCAAGACGCTCTTGGCCTCCCCGCCTTCTTATCGGTGGGCCTACATCAAACCAATCCCCCAACCTTTTCCCAACCGCCCCCGAAAGATCCCCGTTAGCCTCTGAGGCTCCCACACCTAAGCTGTGACAATGCAGTTGCCCTCCGGCGGCACACAAGTGCGAGGAGGGGAGACATTCTGTTGAGACGATGGCTAAAGAAACCATCCTGATTGTTTTGACGCTCGAAGGCCATCTCTCAAAAGTCCCCTCGAAGAGAAGGCGAGGCGACCTTAACCGCACGAAAGTGGAACCCGTGTCATCGCCCGCTCCTTGCACATGAGGGAATGCCGAGAACCACGTGCGTCTATTGGCCGTGCGAATGGAAACGTCACAAGGCCAATCGCCTGCGAATTCAATTAATAAAAGACTCGTTACAAAACAAAAAAAACTTTATTACGCCATGAAGAATCATTTACTTTTCACGAATCCTATTTACCGCCTCGGCAAAAGGCCGCGGTCTATTGCGTTCACCCTTATCGAGCTGTTGGTCGTCATTGCCATCATCGCCATTCTGGCCTCGCTTTTGTTACCGGCGTTAAGTCGCGCCAAAGACAAGGCCAAGGCCACTGAATGCATTAACAATCTGCGACAAGTCGGGATTGCTTCGGAACTGTATGCCAATGACCACGAGGGACACTTCCCCCGAACCCAGCATCATGACGCATCATGGGTGGAGACATTGTTGCCTTACGTCGACACGACCAATATCTATCGCTGTCCGCTCGATCCAATCAAAACCCGACGGTTCAGTTACGCGGTTAACGACTTTTTAACCCGCGACCTCGGGTTCACCAAGGCGACGCAGATCCCGGCACCGGCGAAAACCGTGTTTATGGCCGAAGCCCATGAAGACTATGGATCGGATCACTTCCATTTCGCTGGGCATGGTAGCACCGGATATTCGGCGGATACTTTCACTAATCAGGTAGCCGTCACGCGACACGGTAGAGGCGCCCATTATCTCTTTGTCGATGGGCATGTCGATTTTCATTCCTGGTCCCAAGTCCAAGATCGTTTAACCAGCGAGGGATCCAGGTTGGTACGGCCGGACGGTCACACCGACGAGAGATCCGACCCCCATCATCACCACGAATGATGCAGTGGGGCGGCCTGCCCAACTTCCTCCCGCAGCGCCGCCCCGCTCCGATCTTACAAGGGGATTGGTTCAAAGAGGTTTAGCGTAAGCGGTAAGGGAGGTGCATCTGGTGCCGGTTGGCGGGCGCGGTAAAGTAGGGGGGCTGGCTCTTGTGGGCTGATGCGGGGGGCGCATTGTGGCGAGCCAGTTGAGGTGGTGACCGATTACGCCTGCCCGGGTGCCGAAGGACGTGCTGTCGGAGCTACGTGAGAAACGAGAGCACGGAGAACAATGGTGATTGGGCAAGGCGGCGGAATCGGAGTCAGCGACGCGGAGCCATCGCCCGTCCCGGGATGTTTCCGGGACAAGCTGCAGCCACTGCATTGGTTATCGTTGTGAGATTGTTGCGG
>CAYUWI010000252.1:0-2521 GCA_964448275.1 uncultured Gammaproteobacteria bacterium
GGAAAGAGGAGCCCGATGGGGCTCTCTTTCAGGAGCCAGAGCGCGACGAAGCAACCCAGTTGGATTGCGGTGATTTGATGAATGACGGTGCGGGGGACATTGCGTACATAGTGGGTATCCGGGTAGAGCTCCCGGTCGGTGAACCAGAGGGTAAGGCGCTCGAAGAATTGATTCCCTCCCAGGGTGACAACCCCCATATAGAGGAAGAGACCGTACAGCACGGGCATCGGGATCAGTTTGATCAGCGGCAGCAAAAGCACCGAGCCACCAACGAGAATGTAGATGGCCAAGGTGGAAACGCGGTTCTCGCGCACGCCCGTGATCCGTTCGCGGTGCTTACCGTCGACCTCGACGATTTCCGTTTCGGCCAGGCTTTTGACGTGATTGAGCGCATGCACTGTGGCGGCAACGATCCAGGGCAGCCCGAAGACGGACGTCCCTCCCACGATGAAGCCGAGCACAAGCAGGTCGAGGTGGAAGCCGCCGCCTTTCTTGAGCCGGTATTGGGAGGAATTGACCAGGCGCGAGGTGATATTCTGGTCGAGAAACAACAGGATGGTCGCCATGAGCGCCGGAATGGTGGTAGCGAAGATTACCCATAGAGGGACACTCATGAGGTCCACAAGCCAGGGACGGCCGGTCGTGGTCGCGAATTCCTCGGGCACTTGGGGCCCTTTGAGGGGGACCTCGGAGTAGAGGAAAGAGAAGGCTGTCGCGATGAAGATGGCCAGTGTCGGGCCAAAATCCGAGATAAAATTGCGAAGCGTCCGTTTGAGATAGGGTGTCCACGTGAACCGCTTCATCCCACGCGCCAAAGCATACGTCATGAGTACGAGAATGAAGCCCTCGAGTTCGATAGCGGCGCGTTCACCAAGCTGGTGGGTGAAGACCGGCAAGAGGGTCTCCTTCGCCGCTTCGACAATGAAAATGACTCCGATAAGGGACGAGAAGATCTCGTCGGTAAAGCGAGTGAACAGACGCATGATGGCGGCTGCGTCCAGAAGCGCCAAAATGATGAGAAAAACGCCCGCCCAGATCCCTGTCCAGGCGTAGGCGGTGAGGAAGGGGATACCAAGGTGTTGGCAGGCGGTGTAGAGGAGCCCCGTGAAGATGACGATCGGTCCGGTGCCGCCGAGGAGGGTCAGGGGTTGTCCCGAAAAGAGCGCAAAGACGACGCCCCCCACTGCGGTGGCGACGATCATTTCGACGGTCCCGATGGTCCCGTCGGTGAGGACTTCAGTCAAGCCACCGAAAGCCACTGCATTCGCAAGGCTGGCAACAAAGAGAAAAAGCGTAGAGGCAAGGACTTGCGGGTGCAGCCCCTGACGGAAATCATCACCGTACCAGGGCAGCAAACGGCGCCTCAGATCCTGGAGAACACCTCCTCCGAGGCGTCCGGTGTATTGGAACGAGTCACTAGGTGCCATGGTTGCCGCCCCTGTCCCACTGGTGCACTATCATGGTGACTCCAACATACAGGGCCCTCCGAAAGCGCAGCTAATGCCAACAAAAACGGCCGGGGGTGTCAACTTTCTGAAGGGCCTGAAAGCGGGCTGACTCAGGCTTACGAGTTCGCACTTCTAAGCGCATTTCTGCTGAAAGTTGGTGGGACCTAAAAAAAGACGGTGGGTCGCTTTCAGCATTCTGCTATGATCGTGGCTTGGTCAAAACAACAGGGGCACACGATGATCCAGCTTATTAGCGGCCTCATCCTCTTCTTAGGGACCCATTCAATTGCCATCATCAATGAGCCTTGGCGCAATCGCACAGCAAAGCGAATTGGCGAGTGGCCGTGGAAGGGCCTCTACGGCCTCATCTCGCTGATTGGTCTTGTGCTGATCGTCAGGGGGTACGGCGTGGCCCGCTTGGATCCCACTGTCCTTTACATGCCGCCCGCCTGGCTGCGGTATGTGAGCTTCCTATTGTTGCTGCTCGTTTTCCCCATGCTACTGGCCGCCTATCTTCCCGGCCGTATCCAACGCACCTTCGGGCATCCCATGCTGGTTGCGGTAAAGAGCTGGGCGCTGGCACACTTGCTGGTCAACGGCCTGCTGGCCGATGTCCTGCTCTTCGGCGGTTTCCTTGTCTGGGCAGGAGCCGACCGCCTCTCGCTGAAATACCGCGCTCCGAGGGAAGTCCCGCATCTTCGCGAGCCATTTCTTGCGCCCGGCGTCATCACCGGTCTCAACCATGCCGATCAGGGTTTCCCGGATAGGGCTGATGCCGGAAAACCAGAGGATATTGCGCTCAAGGCTTTTAAGGCTATGAGCACGGAAGAACCAACGGTAAAAGAAAGCCGGCATGCCCATGGTCACCACGATCCGAGCCGACTTCCCTTTCAGTAACCTTTGCCATGTTCTGCCTTTCTCCACCTTACTGGTTGCGAAACCCGGACGAAAAGTTTGTTCCAGAAACGCCTTTAAGAGCGCTGGCATCGTCCCAAGCCACAAGGGATAGAAAATCACCAAATGGTCGGCCCAGCTGATCACTTCCTGTGCCTGCCGAATCGGCTCAGGCGGCA
>CAYUWI010000253.1:0-2516 GCA_964448275.1 uncultured Gammaproteobacteria bacterium
AACCGCTCGCCTCGCCGCTCGGCGTGGCGGGCGATCAGGGCCAGGGCCGAGGGGTTGCAACTGATCGTTGACATATTGACAAGTATACCCAAACAGTCTAATAGGTGACGCATAAAACTGAGCACCTGGGCGAAAAGGTACGGCGTCAGCTACAAAACCGCGTGGCGTTGGTGGCGTGCCGGTCAACTGCCGGTTAGCGCCGAACAATTGCCGACCGGCACAATCTTGGTACATGAGGAGCAGCAGAGCACCCGCGCATCCGAAAAGGTTGCTCTTTACGCTAGCGTCTCTAGCAGTGACCAAAAGCCGGATTTGGAACGGCAGATTGGCCGCCTCACAAACTATGCAACGCAAAACGGTTTGAACATCGATCAAGCCGTTTCAGAAATCGGATCCGGCTTAAATGGCCATCGTCCTAAGCTATTGAAGCTACTTTCGGATCCGAACATCGCGGCCATCGTTGTTGAACATAAAGATCGACTTGCACGGTTTGGAGTAGAACACATAGAAGCTTGTTTGCAAGCCAGTGGCCGTTCCCTGATTGTTGTTGACAGTTCTGAAATGAACGATGACTTAACTCAAGATATGATAGACGTTTTAACCAGTTTTTGCGCCAGACTCTATGGCCGACGCTCAGCGCGTAACAGAGCAAAAAAAGCGCTTCGCGCAACGGAAAGTGATGAATGATCGTCGCTCATAAAATCGCTTTATCGCCAAACAAAGCTCAGGCGACCCATTTTCGTAAAGCAACAGGGACCGCCCGTTTTGCGTGGAACTGGGCGTTGGCCACCTGGAAAGCGCAATACGAAGCTAGCCACAAGCCGTCGGAAGCCGCATTAAGACGGCATCTGAATGCGATAAAGCGAGACGCATTTCCTTGGATGCTTGAAGTCACGAAGGCCGCTCCACAGCAGGCCATTAAGAATCTTGGCCAGGCCTACAAGCGGTTCTTTCAAGGCATTTCTAAGTACCCAAGATTTAAGAAGAAAGGCATACACGATCGTTTTCGAGCCGATAACGGTCCGCCTAGTCAGGGTGCGGATGCGGTCCAGGTTTACGGGAAATGGGTGAAACTGCCGCGTGTTGGATGGGTGAAAATGCGCGAATCTATCCGTTTCAACGGGCAAATCGTTTCGGCGGTGGTTTCCCGCAAGGCCGATCGCTGGTTCGTTAGTTTTCAAATTGATACCCATGATATTCAGCCGATTGATCGTGAGAACCAAACGGTCGTCGGAGTGGATTTGGGCGTCAAAGCACTAGCAACGACCAGTGATGGAGAAGTGTTTAACGGACCCAAAGCGCTAAACAAAAATCTGAGGAAGCTGAAGCGTTTGCAGCGACGTTTGAGCCGAAAGCAGAGAGGCTCCAACAACCGAGAAAAAGCCAAGCGCAAGCTGGCTAGGTTGCATGCTCGGATTGCCAACATCCGTAAGGACGCTCTCCACAAGCTAACGAGGAAGCTGGTTCGAGACTACGCTGTTATCGGAATCGAGGATCTGAATGTTAGTGGCATGCAGAGCAATCGGAAGCTGGCGCGGCATGTGGCCGATGTTGGCATGTACGAGTTTCGACGCCAGTTGAACTACAAAGCCGATTGGTACGGAGCCCAAGTCGCTGCCGTGGATCGTTGGTTCCCGTCGAGCAAGCTTTGCGCACAGTGCGACACCATCAACCAAACATTGACCCTACAGGAGAGAACTTGGACGTGCTCCTGTGGTGCCTTTCATGACCGTGATAGGAACGCGGCAACCAACTTGGCGAAAGAAGCCCTACGGCAAGTTCTGCCGGAAGTCACGCCTGTGGAGATGGGAGTTCAGCCGTCTGTGACGGCTCAGCCGGTCGTTGAAGCAGGAACCGAAAAATGCCATTTGTCCATGTTTTGGAGAACGGTAGCCGAACAGCATCCGCGGCCGACGCCGGCGGATGGTTGCCACGAATTCGTCCAGTCGGGCTTCGGACGTCTCTAAGGCCGGGAGCAGGCGCGTCCGGAGCAGCCGATCACGCAGGGCCCGTAAGCGGTCCTGGGCTCCCAGTTCGATGGGCGAGCCCCAGACCACGATCTCGGGGTCGCCGATGTCTACCCCCCACCAGCGCGTGGCCCGCCATTTGGCCGCCACGTCGTGGGTAACGCGCTCCCGACCGAGGTAAAAGATCAGCGGCTCGCCACCGGAGCCGCCGGTGTTGAATCGGGCCAATCCCACGGCGTCCTCGGCCTTTAGGGCCTTTGGATTGGCTCGGATGTCGGCCTTGGTCAGGACTGATCTTCCACGCTATGCTTAAAGCTTTCCCGTTTCGAATCAGGGATTTGAAAAAAGCAACGGCTGACTCGTCTGGCTACAGCTTCACGCCGGCCAGTCGCAGGGCCTCCTTCTGGATTTCGTCGGGCTCGGTGATTTTGATCAGCTCAGGGCTTTCGGTGTCGCCGCGCCGTACCCGCATGGTTGTGCGCCGCACGCCCTGGAGCCGATCCAGCAGGCCCCGCAGGGAGAAGACCGGGAAGTCGCCTCCATTGCGGC
>CAYUWI010000254.1:0-2503 GCA_964448275.1 uncultured Gammaproteobacteria bacterium
ATTGCATACCAAAAAAGAGTACCAGATCTGACTTTATTTATGAACCTATTAGTAAGCCTAAAGTGATCACTGGATACCACCAAGATTGTATAATACTTCGGGATCGACAAGAGATGAGGAGGAGGGAATGCCGGGGCAGCAGGAGAAAGCGTATTTCTTTTGGGAAAAAGGGGGACGTTCCTTCCAGACAGCTATGCGCATGGCGGGGACCCGCCGAGGGGTTGGTCTGCTTTGGGGGACCACCATAAACCTAGCCCGGGCCAGTGAACTCTACGAACAAGCTGGGGACTACGCACATGCGGGTATTACGGCGGTCTTTGCCATGCAGGCATTCGATTGGCATTTTGAACAAATCGAAGCCTGGCTCGACGAGGCGGCACTCCATCAAAGGCTCGGGCGTGTGGAGATCCTGCCTGAGGGGCGAGTGCAGTGGCAGGAAACCCCGAGCATCTAGGCCTTGAAGGGGCTAGCGACGCCAAGAAGCTCAGGGGCTCAACCCTGTGTTATTCAGCGAGGGGGATAAAGAAACCGGATGATGCGGTTGCCCAATTTCCTCCGAAAAACGCTCTTCATTGTCGGATTGGGCTGGGCGATCCTTGGCCTGCTCAACCTGGTGATTACTTGGTCGGACGTTGAGCAACTCGCTAACGAGGAAATCTCGCAGGACACAGCCCAGCAAAGCTACTTCGTGGTCCATATATTTGTCTACTTCCTCCCCGGACTGCTCCTCATCGGGCTTGGCACACTTATCGAACCGGCACCCAAGGAACCCACACAGGGGAATAGACTCACCCGGGATGAACTCAGCGAGCTCCAGGAACGGCTCAACAGCCTAGGTTATACACCCGGAGGCACGGACGGTGTATGTGATGCGACGACCCAAGCCGCTATAACAGCTTACCAACGCAACCAGGGATTGCCCGTAACGGGGCAACCCACCAACGAGCTCCTTCAGAGCCTAAGGAAGCAAGCGGGATCATCCGATCAACCGTCCAGGTGATCCTGCAGTTGGAGCCAATACCACCCGGGGTTACCCTCAAACCAAATGAGGCGGCGCAAAGCTTCCCCTCGTAATCAGGTCACGAGCCGACTGGGAGGCTATGCGGACGTGCCTTATGCGGTAAAGTGGCTCTCCGGGTGATCAGAACCGAACGGCTCAGTCGGTCTCCAACAGCTCGAGCTCGCAGGTAAGCTCCCTGCCCGCGAGAGGATGATTGGCGTCGAGCCGGATCTGCTCCTCGAATACCTCATCGACGGTTACAGACTCGACTTGGCCATCTGAGCCTTCTACCTGGAGGTTTTGGCCAACGCTCGGATCAAGCCCCTCTGGGAGACGGCTGCGTTCAACATCGATGAGTAGATCGTCGCGGCGCTCCCCATGGGCCTGGTCCGGGGAAAGGTGGACGGTCTTGGAATCCCCCGGGCTCATCCCGATTACTGCTTGCTCAATCCCGGGAAGGATGGTCCCCTCCCCGATGGTGAACTCGATGGGGTCACGCTGAGTGGAGCTATCAACGATGGTCCCGTCGTCAAGCTTCATGGTGTAGTGCACTTTCACAGTACTGTTATTCTGGGCCTGGGACATGAGAGGGACCTCTCAGACGGCAAATAAAAGTAAACGGGTCCTCTACCCGTCATCAAACTATTGATTAGAATAGTAACTAGCTATCTGGTTGGATTCAAGAAGAGGGGCTCATCTCCGGGGAGTTGGTCTGCTGTTGCCATTTGCTTGACCTTGTGGGTTGGAACCCGCCTGGTCATCTGCCTAGGCATTTCTACCCTTGCGCGCGAGCGCCAACGTAAAGGAATCGAACCCAATGATCTCCGGAGACCCACATCCCGCAGCTCGGCACCACGCCGCGACCTCGCGCAGCGTATAGCTCTGGCCCTGGTTTGTGTAGAAGAGCATGGTTGTTGCGAAGAAAACAGCATTCTCGGGGTCGCGGCCCTGCTCATCGATGAACATATCCTTGAACAGGAGCCAGCCGCCCGGTCGGAGTGCCTCCTCGGCCAAGCGCTTGGTCAGGGCAGCATTGGCTGCCTCCGACTCGCCATGGACCACATTGGACAGGAATACGGCATCATAAGGGCCTCTGAAGGGGTCAGTATGGAAATCACCGGCCAGGTAATCGAAGCGACCACCGTAGCGCTCGCGCGCGAGCTCGATCGTGATTGGCAGATCGAATAGCGTCGCCTGGAGACCCCGATCGGCAAAGGCCTCCGCATACCGTCCATGCCCGCCGCCGACATCCAGGATCTGCCCCCCTTCCGGCAGGCGGGCCGCAATCCAGTCTGCCACCGCCTCCGCCGAGGTACCACTGCGCCGGTGGAGCATATTGAGGAACTCTCGGGTCGCCTCCCGATCCTCAGGCCGAATCCCACCACGTGTCGCCTTCGATTCCCCTGCCCAATCGCGTACCGGTCCGCCATGCCGCAGCACCTCGGGCAATTGGGCATAGTCAGCGAAGAACTCAAGGTTGCGACTGCTTGGAATCTCGTCGCG